>NZ_JBXWLY010000003.1:0-443709 GCF_059609525.1 Ruegeria sp. YTSC325 | reverse complement strand
CGGTTGTAGCTCAGTTGGTTAGAGTACCGGCCTGTCACGCCGGGGGTCGCGGGTTCGAGCCCCGTCAACCGCGCCATCGCTGCCATCCTTGGTCCAGGTTAAAGGCCACTAAAATAGATGCGCGGTTGTAGCTCAGTTGGTTAGAGTACCGGCCTGTCACGCCGGGGGTCGCGGGTTCGAGCCCCGTCAACCGCGCCATTTATTTCATCAAAATCTTCCCTGATCGGTCAGATAACAACCATCCACTACAAACCGTGCGTGCGTTCTGTCAGGAGAGTTCGGCAATAATTCGTTCGTTCTCACTTTGTTCTAATTTTTGTGTTGGAGACTCAGCGCCGCTCGCCTATCTCTAGGACACTTACGTTTTGGGGGCCAAAATGGCTGAGCTGAAGAATATCGAGGTGCGCGGCGCGCGCGAACATAACCTCAAAAGCATTGATGTGGATATTCCGCGGGATCAGCTTGTGGTGATCACGGGGCTGTCTGGCTCGGGCAAGTCGTCGCTGGCTTTTGATACGATTTATGCCGAGGGTCAGCGTCGCTACGTCGAAAGCCTGTCGGCCTATGCGCGGCAGTTTCTGGACATGATGGAAAAGCCGGATGTGGATCACATCAGCGGGCTGTCCCCGGCGATTTCGATCGAACAGAAGACGACCTCGAAGAACCCGCGTTCGACCGTCGGTACCGTGACTGAGATCTACGACTATCTGCGCCTTTTGTTCGCCCGCGCAGGCACGCCGTATAGCCCCGCCACAGGCCAGCCGATCGAAGCGCAGCAGGTACAGGATATGGTTGACCGCATCATGACGATGGAGGAGGGCACACGCGGCTACCTGCTGGCTCCCATCGTGCGCGACCGGAAAGGTGAATATAAGAAAGAGTTTTTGGAACTGCGCAAACAGGGCTTTCAGCGTGTGAAGGTGGATGGAGAGTTCTATGAGCTCGACTCGCCGCCGACGCTGGACAAAAAATTCCGCCATGACATCGACGTGGTGGTGGACCGCCTTGTCGTGCGCGAAGGGATGGAGACACGGCTGGCCGACAGCCTGCGCACCGCATTGGATTTGGCGGATGGCATCGCGATTCTGGAAACTGCGCCGAAGGAAGGCGACGCCGAGCGCATCACCTTCAGTGAGAATTTTGCGTGTCCGGTCAGCGGTTTCACCATCCCCGAGATAGAACCGCGCCTGTTTTCCTTCAACGCGCCATTTGGGGCGTGCCCCGATTGCGACGGGTTAGGGGTCGAGCTGTTCTTTGATGAACGCCTCGTGGTGCCGGACCAGACGCTCAAGCTGTATGACGGTGCCTTGGCCCCGTGGCGCAAGGGTAAGTCGCCCTATTTCTTGCAAACCATCGAAGCCATTGCGCGGCATTTTGAGTTCGACAAGAACACCCCGTGGAAAGACCTTCCCGCCAAGGTGCAACAGGTGTTCCTGCGCGGCTCTGGTGATGAGGAAATCCAGTTCCGTTATGACGAGGGCGGCCGTGTCTATCAGGTGACGCGCAGCTTTGAGGGCGTGATTCCAAACATGGAACGCCGCTATCGCGAAACCGACAGCGCGTGGATCCGTGAAGAGTTCGAACGCTATCAGAACAACCGTCCTTGCGGGGCCTGCGAAGGCTACCGCTTGCGGCCCGAAGCGCTCGCCGTCAAGATCGCGGGTCTGCATGTGGGGCAGGTCGTGCAGATGTCGATCCGTGAGGCCTTAGCTTGGGTCGAGGACGCGCCGAACCATCTGAGCGTACAGAATAATGAGATCGCGCGGGCGATCCTGAAAGAGATCCGTGAACGCCTTGGATTCCTGAATAATGTGGGTTTGGAATATCTTACGCTTTCGCGCTCAAGTGGTACGCTGTCGGGCGGCGAAAGCCAGCGTATTCGTCTGGCCAGCCAGATCGGCTCGGGCCTGACCGGGGTGCTTTACGTATTGGACGAACCTTCGATTGGTCTGCACCAACGCGACAATGACAGGCTGCTGGGGACGCTCAAGAACCTGCGCGATCAGGGTAATACGGTGATCGTCGTTGAGCATGACGAAGAGGCCATCCGCGAGGCCGATTATGTGTTCGATATCGGCCCCGGCGCGGGTGTGCATGGCGGGCAGGTGGTCAGCCACGGTACGCCTGAACATATCGCGGCGGATGCGGCCTCGATGACCGGGCAGTACCTGTCGGGCACGCGCGAGATTGCTGTGCCGGGTGACCGACGCAAGGGTAACAAGAACAAGCTCAAGGTCGTCAAAGCCACTGGAAACAACCTAAAGAATGTCACGGCCGAGTTCCCTCTGGGCAAGTTCGTCTGCGTGACTGGCGTGTCCGGCGGCGGTAAATCGACCCTGACGATTGAGACGCTGTTCAAGACGGCTTCGATGCGGTTGAACGGCGCGCGCCAGACGCCTGCGCCCTGCGAGACGATCAAAGGGCTGGAGCATCTGGACAAAGTCATCGACATTGACCAGCGGCCTATCGGGCGAACTCCGCGTTCGAATCCAGCGACTTACACCGGGGCCTTCACCCCGATCCGCGATTGGTTCGCCGGCCTGCCCGAGGCCAAGACCCGGGGGTACAAGCCCGGTCGGTTCAGCTTTAACGTCAAAGGTGGCCGGTGCGAGGCGTGTCAGGGCGACGGCGTTATCAAGATTGAGATGCACTTTCTCCCCGACGTCTACGTGACCTGCGAGACCTGCAAAGGCGCGCGGTACAATCGTGAGACGCTTGAAATCAAGTTCAAGGGCAAGTCCATTGCCGACGTCCTTGATATGACAGTGGAAGACGCGCAGGAGTTCTTTAAGGCCGTGCCTTCAATCCGCGACAAGATGGATGCGCTGGCGCGTGTTGGGCTGGGCTATATCAAGGTGGGCCAGCAGGCCACGACCCTGTCAGGGGGCGAGGCGCAGCGGGTGAAGCTGTCAAAAGAATTGTCCAAACGCTCGACCGGGCGGACGCTTTATATTCTGGACGAGCCGACCACGGGTCTTCATTTCGAAGACGTGCGCAAGCTGTTGGAAGTGCTGCATGAACTGGTCGATCAGGGCAATACAGTTGTAGTGATCGAACATAATCTGGACGTGGTGAAAACCGCCGATCATATCATCGACATTGGCCCTGAAGGCGGTGATGGTGGCGGTGAGATCGTGGCCACCGGCACACCCGAAGATGTGGCCGCTGTTGACCGCAGTCATACCGGTCGGTACCTAAAACAGATGTTGAACCCGGAACAGGTTGCGGCTGAATAAGCTAGTATTGTGCGTGTCTGAGCATGTGCCAATGACGCAGCAAGGGTGGAAAGAACAGGAACACAAAGCCGAAGTTTACGTAGGCGAATACTATCATAGGTAACCAAAGTGCGACCCCGATCAGTCCGACAAGCCCGGCAATTCGTGTCGCAGTCACAGGTTTGACCATGCGGTTAAGGACAGCGTGAAACAGACGGCCACCGTCCAACGGCATCAGGGGCAACATGTTGAATACCGCCAAAAACAGGTTCAATTGGGCGGTCACGACTAGAACCCAGCCCAGTTCGGGCGAGGTGACGAAGGGTTCCAGCAGTGAACACAATGCCCACAGCGTCAGGTTGACGATCGGCCCCATAGCGACGATCAATTCGTCTTCGTAGGATGAGGTCGAGCGGCGATGTTCGCAAAACCCGCCACCTCCATACAGGACGACGCGATTGACGGGGATACCCTGTATCAAGCACCCCCAGGCGTGTCCGAGCTCATGCAGCAGGATTGAGGTCAATAAAATGGCCACAAAACCAAGCGCATAGGGCAGGGATTCGGGATCAAAACTGAACCCCACTATGAGCAAAACTAGAAAAATCAGACTTTGGTTTAACTGAATGGGTACGTTCCACGGTCCGCGGAACTCAAAAATCGAATTGTCACTATGCATATTCAATCCTCGCAATAATGAGAATTGAAATGACGCTGAATTGCGTCAAAAGTAGGGAGCTAACGCAGAGGTTGTGTGACTTAGTTAAGGATATCCGCAACGGCGCCGATCAAGTTCAGCACTTTGCGGGTCTCGGGATCGACCCGGTAGACATAGTCCCCGGCGCGGACATATGACCCTCGGTTCAAGCCATAGCGGTACGGATCATTGATCCAGCGGTAATCGTTGTTGATGAAGTCACCGTTGCGATACAGCTTTTTTGCCTGTCCAGGTGGAACGCAGGGGACATTTTTCTTGGCCAATCCCGGAGGGCAATGCCCAGCCTTGCCTTTGGTTTGAATCACAGGTTGCGAGGGCACGCGAAAGACCTTGTCGGCGTTTTGACCGTTGCCTTTACCATTGCCTGCCATCACCGCTGCGGGCGCTGCGACAAACATGGAAGCAACCATTATTACTTTCAAAACACGGGACATAGAAACCTCCGGCACACGAATTGATCTACGCCGATAGATGGCGGTCCGATCAGAGCGGGTCAACCCCGTGGGCAGTTTGTCGCCCACGGACGAAGGTTAACTTCTTCCTCGTTTTTCAAAACGGGGCAGCATGGCAGAGAAATCTTTGCCCAAACCGTCTTCGGATTCCACGAATTGCTCATAAAGAGCCGTAGCCGCCTGACCAAGTGGCGTATCCGCATCTGAACTTTCCGCGGCCTGTTGGCTTAGGCGCAAGTCTTTGAGCATCAGTTCGGCGGCAAAGCCGGGCTGGTAGTCATTGTCCGAAGGGCTGGAGGGGCCGACCCCCGGTGCGGGGCAATAAGCGTTCATTGTCCAGCTATATCCCGAGGATGTGCTGACTACGTCAAACATTTTCTGTCGGTCCAGACCCAGCTTGTCTGCTAATGCAAACGCTTCACAGGTGGCAATCATGGTCACGCCCAGAATCATGTTATTGCATATTTTGGCGGCTTGACCTGCGCCTGATCCGCCGCAATGCACGGCCTTTTGTCCCATGATTTCGAACAGGGGGGCAGCCTTGCCAAAGGCGACATCACTGCCACCTGCCATAAAGGTCAAGGTACCGGCCGCAGCCCCTCCGATCCCGCCGGATACGGGTGCGTCCACTGCCAAGACACCGACTTGTGCAGCCTGCTCGGCCACGGCGCGGGCGCTGTCGACATCCACGGTCGAGCAATCAATCCAAACCGAACCGGAATTCATCGCTGGTAAAATATCATCCGCCACGGCCCGCAGGATCTGGCCGTTCGGAAGCATGGTGATAACAATGTCGGCACCGCCTGCAGCCTCAGCGCCCGATGAGGCAAGGGTCACGCCTGCAACATCCACATCCGCCATGTCAAACCCGACCACGTCATGACCGGCTTTCGCCAGATTGGCAGCCATCGGATTCCCCATGTTCCCAAGCCCGATAAATCCGATCTTCATTCCTCAATCCTCCTAGAATGTCAGTGCTTTAGCGCCCATTGGTTGAAGCATCCTCGATACCTCGACAATGGGTACGTTCTGGTCGGGGTGCCTCCAGCGCGGAGTGCGGTCTTTGTCGATAATCTGTGCGCGAATACCTTCCAGAAAGTCACCGTGTTCCATCGCACGACTTGTAAAGCGGAACTCGTGTTCCAGCGCCTTCTGGATGGTGAGGCTGGGGGTGCGCAAGCGATGCAGAATCTCGATACAGCAGGCCATAGCCAGCGGCGAACCCCGGTTGATCAATTTAAGCGCGGCGGTCGCGAAGTCCGTTTCGCTGCCTTTGAGGCTATTGAGGATGTCTTGCAGCCTTTCGCCGTCAAAATGCGCGTCGATCTTGGTTTGCAATCCGGTCAACACGCCCTCCGGGGGTGTTTGGGCGTGGGTGGTCAGAAGGCTGGCGTCTCCGGATGCTTCCAACAGTTCGATCAAGTCCGACCAATGAGCCATGGGGATGAAGTGATCCGCGAAACCTGCGAAAATGGCATCATCCGGGCCCATCCGATGACCGGTCATGCCAAGGTATTCGCCGACCCGTCCCGGTGCGAGCGCCAGCATCAGCGAGCTACCGACATCCGGAACCAATCCGATCCCGCATTCGGGCAGGGCGATCTGGCTACTTTCGCCTACAATCCTGTGGCTGCCGTGACAGCCAATGCCAACGCCACCGCCCATGGTGAACCCTTGCAGAAAGCTGACGACGGGCTTTGGGAATTCAAATATCAGCGCGTTCAGGCGGTACTCATCGCGCCAAAACGTCTGGCCGTAAGCATAGTCACCGTTCTTGCCGGTCTCGTACAGTTCCGCAATGTCGCCGCCAGCGCAGAATGCCTTGTCGCCCTCGGCGTCCATAACAATAAGTTCAACCGAGTCATCTTCACGCCAGTTGCGCAAAGCAGTGTCTATGGCCATGCACATGTCATAGCTGAGCGCGTTCAGGGCTTTGGTCCGGGTCAGTGTGATCCGTCCGGCGCGACCAGTGGTGCGAATGTCGATATCAGCCATGGCCCCCTCAGCGATTGGCAAGCATCTGGCGCGACACGATCACGCGCATGATTTCATTCGTGCCTTCCAAGATCTGATGCACGCGCAAGTCGCGGACCAGTTTCTCGATCCCGTAATCTGCCAGATAGCCATAGCCGCCATGCAGTTGCAGGCATTGATCCACAACTTTTGATCCGGTCTCGGTCACGAATTTCTTGGCCATGGCGCAGAACTTGGTGGCATCCGGCGCGCCCTGATCCAGTTTCCAGGCCGCCTGCCGTAAGAACGTTCGGGCTGCCTGCAACTCGATCTCCATATCGGCCAGACGGAATTGCAGCGCCTGAAACTGGTCGATGGACTGACCGAACGCCTGCCGCTCGGACATATATTGCAACGTCATATTCAGCCCCGCTTGCGCGGCCCCTAACGAGCATGAGGCGATGTTCAGCCGTCCGCCATCCAGCCCCATCATGGCGTATTTGAATCCATCGCCTTCGACGCCGACAAGGTTCTCGGCCGGGATTTTGCAATCATCGAACTGCACTTGTGCTGTGGGTTGGCTTTTCCACCCCATCTTCTGCTCCAAGGCGCCGAAGGACAGGCCGGGCGCACCGTCTTCGACATAGACCGTTGAGATTCCCTTGGGGCCGTCCTGTCCGGTGCGCACCATGCAGACATAAGCATCGGAATACCCGCCGCCCGAGATAAATGCCTTGGTCCCGTTCAGGGTGTATCCTTCATTGCTGCGGTCCGCGCGGGTTTTCAACGCAGCAGCATCCGAGCCCGAGCCCGGTTCGGTCAGACAATAGCTGAGAACGGTATTCAGGCTGAGAACATCGGGCATAATGCGCGCTTTCAGCGCATCCCCGGCGAAACTGTCCAGCATCTTGGCGCACATGTTGTGAATCGACAAAAACGCTGCAACGGACGGGCAGGCCATCGACAACGCCTCGAAAACCATGGTGGCATCCAGACGCGTCAGACCAGAACCACCGCTGTCTTCAGAGACGTAGAGGCCGCCGAACCCAAGCTCTCCGACACGGGGCCACAGGTCTTTGGGGATGGTGCCTTCGGCCTCCCACTGTCGAGCATAGGGGGCGATGTTCTCCTGCCCGAACTCATAGGCCATGTCGAAGATCGCAGTCTGCTCTTCGGTCAAAGCGAAATCCATGGCTTCCCTCCCACGCCGACGGATGAATTGAACGAGTGTTTATTTCCTAATCCTTACAGAAATTTTTCACGGCCAGCAATTCCCAGCATCTGTCTCTTGGGGATTAAAGGTCGTGGTGAAATTCCTCGATCAGGTGTTGGACAACCGCTTTTCCCGGATCTTCGCCACGGGCGGATGCCTCGGCATAAACGCGTCGCTGACGTGTGGCCGATGTTCCGTTCTGCGCGATTTGTTGCAACCGCGCCAGTTCGGTCATTGTACCAAGTGCCTCGGTGTCTTCGGCCAGTAGTCCCATCAGTTCGCCCATCAATTCGGGCATGGGTTTGATCGAGCGGTCGCCAAAGTCGATCATGCCCTCACCAACCCCATAGCGCTGCGCGCGCCAACGGTTTTCTCCGATCAGGAACTGGTCATAGTTGCGCCAGCGTAAGTTTCTGGCTTTCAACCGGCATAGCATCCGGGTCAGCGCCTGGACCATCGCAGCCAAAGACAAGGCGTGTTCCAGTCGGGGCTGCACGTCCATTATGCGCGTCTCAAGCGTTGGGAAGCGGTGTGATGGGCGCAGGTCCCACCAGATTTTCGACGTATCCTCGATCACACCTAGTTCGACCAAAATGCCCGTGGTGCGCTCATAGTCGGCCCAACTGGCCAAGGTCGGGGGCAAGCCAGTTCGGGGTAGGTTGTCGAAGACTGTCAGGCGGTAGGACGACAGCCCCGTATCCTCGCCGTTCCAATAGGGGGATGAGGTCGAAAGGGCCAAAAGGTGGGGCAGAAAATACGAAATCTGCGGCATAAGGTCGGCGCGCAGGGCAGGGTCATCAATTCCGATATGGACATGCATTCCACAGATCAGCATTCGTCGCGCTACGCCGCCAAGTGCATGGTGCAGGGCGTCATAGCGATCTTTTCGCGTATGGCTTTGCTTTTTCCAATCGGCAAACGGATGACACGATACCGCGATTGGGGCGAGGTTGTAGTCCGCTGCGCGTTTGGCCACGCAAGACCGTAAGCGTTTCAGATCCTCGCGCGCGCCGGCAATGGTCGCATGGGGGCGGGTGCCGACCTCGATCTGACATTGCAGGAATTCGGGGCTGACCTGACCTTGGAAATCGGCCTGACAGGCCTCCATCAAAGCTTCGGGCGCTTCGGCAAGCTCGAACGTGTCCCGATTGACCAGAAGATACTCTTCTTCAATGCCCAGCGTGTATTCCTGCTGCATGGTCGCCCTCGTCGGTTATTCCAAACAGTGAATACGGAAATGACCGCCTTGCCAAGTGTTTGGCTTGCGAAGCCCCCGGCGCCGGCGATAAGAACCCTTCAGTAAACTGTCCAAACCCCGGAGCGTTCGCGTGAAACCCAGGAAATTCCCAAAGATCAACGACACGCTTTCGGAGCTTGGAGTTAAATTGGTCGACAAAGGACCAGAAGACGACGAGCGCGCCCGGCTTGAGGCATTTGAACGGGCAGGTGGCTTGACCCGTCCCGCTTATGCGTTGTCACCGGGAATGGAGGGGTTTGATATCGCGCCTCTCGTCGCAGAATACACCGAACATGCGGATGCGCTTGCGGCCCTCAAGGACCCCGAGCGCAATCAGACGGGGTATCGGGTCGGTAACGGTTACTACGATAGTCCCGATGCCGACGCGCTGTATTTGATGATCCGCCGATTCAAACCCCGGCGTGTGATTGAGGTTGGCTGCGGAAACTCCACGCGCGTTACTCGGCAGGCCATCATCGACGGCGGGCTTGAGACGCAGATCACCGCGATTGATCCCTATCCGCGTGCTGATATCGCTCATGTGGTAGATCATTTCGAGCAGAGACGGCTGGAAGAAGTGGATCCCGCGCTGTTCGATCAGTTGGAGGCGGGCGACGTTCTGTTCATCGATTCCAGCCATGTAGTCCGGATGAGCAATGACGTCGCGCATTTGTTTTGCCGCATCATCCCTGCACTGAAACCCGGTGTGGTGATTCACGTGCATGATGTTTTTCTACCTTATGAATATCCCAAGCGATTCTTCTATGACTGCCCAGGGTGGGGCGAGCAGTACATGCTGCACGCATTGCTGCAATCTGGTTCGTTTTCAATGCTTTGGCCGGGGTATTACCTGCAACAGGATCGCCCCGATGCGGTCGAGGCTTTGCCGTTCCTGGGCGATGGTCGTGCGCAAAGTATCTGGGTGCAGATCAAAGAAAATTGAACTCAAAGTGATCCGCTGTGGCTGAGGCCCCGTACCCCTTTCCATAACACGCTGGAGAGGAGATACAGCCATGTTCCGCCAAACACTGATGGGCGCTGCCGCCGCACTTGCACTGACTTTGCCCGTCAAAGCACAAGCCGCTGACATTGTGGACACCGCCGTTTCGGCCGGTTCGTTCGAAACTCTCGTTGCCGCCGTACAGGCCGCAGGTCTTGTTGAAACGTTGAAAGGTGACGGCCCGTTTACTGTCTTCGCTCCGACTGACGAAGCTTTCGCAGCTTTGCCTGAGGGTACGGTCGAAACACTGCTTCTGCCCGAGAACAAGGACCAACTTGTTGAAATCCTGACATACCACGTTGTTCCTGCTAAGGTCATGTCTGGTGACATTGCCGGAAAACGCGCCAAGGTTCTAACCGTACAGGGTGACCGTCTGAGCGTGAATGCCAAGCGTGGCGTCAAGGTGAATGATGCCGAAGTCATCCAGGCAGACATCGAAACCAGCAACGGTGTGATCCACGTCGTCGACGCTGTGATCCTGCCTGAATAATAAAGCCAAGCATTAACAAAAAGCCCCGGTCCTTGACGGTCCGGGGCTCTTTGTCAGACCAGACGGACTTGGGTTCCGACCTGGACCAGAGGGTACAATTCTTCGACATGTTGATTGTATAGGCCAATACAACCAGACGAACTTTGTCGACCAATCTTTCGCGTATCATGGGTGCCATGTACCAGATAGGCGGGCCAACCCAAATACATCGCGCGCGTTCCAAGTGGGTTCCCCGGTTCTCCGCCTTCCATTCGAACAGGCAGATCAGGATCACGCTCGCGCATCGAAGCGGTGGGCGTCCAGCTTGGATTTTCGCGCTTGCGTACGACTTCGGTATAGCCGCGCTTGGTCAATTCTTCGCTCATGGGAACCGAACTGGGGTACAGTTTGTAAGTCCCATCAGGCCCCCAGTAGTGCACCGCGCGGCTTGTGATATCCGCCAACAATGCACCTACTCCGAGTTCATCGAAGTGATCCTGCCAGTTTTGTTGTGAGAAAGATGAGACGTTTCTACGAACCGGAAGCTGAGTGCTGATTGCATCTTCGTTTTGCGGGAACGCATCCAAACTTTGCGCGCGCACCAAAGCAGGTGTGGCCACTAGGGTCGCTACGCCCAGCACCGCAGAGCGACGGGTCATTCTGGATTTCGACAATTTTGCCTCCGGATCAGGAACTGCTCAAACAATAGTTTGTGCTGAAAATATTCCTGTTGATCGGGTTTTTCCAGATATAGAGGTCTGAATTTATCGTGAAGCGTTAAAAAACCGGCCCGCTTGGGGCCGGTATCGTAGGCAGGTGACTTAGTCCATCGCTTTGAAGTTAAACTCGCCACCTTCTTTGATGCCCGACGGCCAACGGGCCGTGACGGTTTTGGTGCGGGTGTAGAATTTGAAGCTGTCAGGGCCGTGCTGGTTCAGATCACCGAACATGGATTTCTTCCAGCCGCCAAAGGTGTGGTAGGCCAACGGCACCGGGATCGGAACGTTGACGCCGACCATGCCGATGTTGATCCGGCTGGCAAAGTCACGTGCAGTGTCACCATCACGCGTGAATATCGCAGTACCGTTGCCGTATTCGTGGTCCATTGCCAGACCAATCGCCTCTTCGTACGAACCTGCACGCACGGTGGACAAAACCGGGCCGAAGATCTCTTGCTTGTAGATATCCATTTCCGGCGTCACGTGATCGAACAGGTGCGGGCCAACAAAAAAGCCATCTTCATAGCCTTGCAGGCTGAAATCACGGTTGTCGACGACCAACTTGGCACCTTGTTCCACGCCAGAGTTGATCAGACCCAGAATGCGTTCTTTTGCGGCGGCCGTCACGACGGGGCCCATATCCACGTCATCACCTGCAGTATAGGGACCGACCTTCAGTTTCTCGATGCGCGGGATCAGCTTTTCGACAAGCGCGTCTGCAGTGTCGTCACCGACCGGAACAGCAACCGAAACGGCCATGCAGCGTTCGCCAGCGGCACCGAAACCGGCGCCAACAAGCGCGTCGGCAGCCTTATCCATATCGGCATCGGGCATGACGATCATGTGGTTCTTGGCCCCACCGAAACACTGCGCACGCTTACCATTCGCAGAGGCGCGGCTGTAGATATACTGCGCAATCGGAGTCGAACCCACAAACGAAACACCTTGGATGATCTCGCTGTCCAGAAGGGTGTCGACTGCTTCCTTGTCGCCATTCACAACCTGGAACACACCTTTCGGAAGACCCGCTTCGATGAACAGCTCGGCCAGCATCAACGGGACCGACGGATCACGTTCTGAAGGTTTCAGAACAATGGCGTTGCCGCACGCCAGCGCGGGGCCAACGTGCCACAAAGGCATCATGGCCGGGAAATTGAACGGCATGATCGAAGCCACGACGCCAAGGGGCTGACGCATCGAATAGATGTCAATGCCGGGGCCGGCGCTGTCTGTGTACTCACCCTTCAGCATATGTGGGGCACCGACACAGTATTCGATCACTTCCAAACCGCGTTGCAGGTCGCCCTTGGCGTCCGGAATAGTCTTGCCGTGCTCGCGGCTTAGGACTTCGGCCAGCTTGTCCATGTCACGGTTGATCAGCCCAACCATGGCCATCATCACGCGCGCGCGTTTTTGTGGGTTGGTTGCGCCCCAAGCGGGTTGCGCTGCAGCTGCGCTTTCGATGGCGGCTGTGGTTTCGGCAGCGCTGGCCATCGGGCATTTGTATTGAACTTCACCAGTGGCCGGGTTGAACACATCGTCAAAGCGACCGGATGTGCCGGCGACATTCTCACCGTTGATGAAATGGGACAGTTCGGTCATTGCGAATTCCTCCGGGTTGTTTCGGCGCAGAATAGGCTTGCATAAATCGCGTGAACAGAGGCAATAATTCAAAAATATTTTGCAAAAATGCAAAAGGAGGAGCGGTGGTTCCAAACTGGGATGACATGCGGGTGTTTTTGGCCGTCGCGCGTGAGGAAAGTCTATCAGCCGCAGGTCGGCGTCTTAAGATCGACCCGGCGACGGTAGGGCGCAGGGTCGCACGGCTTGAGGCATCGCTGGATGCGCCTTTGTTTACCAAGTCGCAGCAAGGTTATGTTCTGACGCCAATCGGGGAACGCTTGCTTGATCACGGCTTGAAGGCCGAAGAAGCCATGCGGGCCGCATCCGGTTCTGTCTCTGGATCATCCAAGACACTGAGTGGCCAAATCAGGATCGGTGCTCCGGATGGCTGCGCTACGTATCTTTTGCCACAAGTCTGCGCGAAAATCTGCGACGCGAATCCCGAATTGGATATTCAGATTCTGTCTTTGCCCCGTGTGATTAACCTGTCCCGCCGTGAGGCGGATATGGCCATAACGGTCAGCGCGCCCACGGCTGGTCGGTTTCTGGTGCAAAAGATCACGGACTACCGGCTACATCTGGTTGCCAGTCAGGAATACCTGAATGCGCAAGCCAAAATTGAGAACCTGGAAGCTCTTAGAAGGCATCGATTTATTGGCTATATCCCGGATATGATTTTTGACCGGGAACTCGACTATCTGGTCGATATCGGGGTTGAACGAGTTGCCCTTGCATCGAATTCGATATCGGTTCAGCTAGGGCAAGCATCGCTCGGGTCAGGGGTTTGTGTGGGGCACGATTTTGCGCTGCCATTCCATCCAAACCTGCGGAAAATCCTAACGGATCAGCTTAGTCTGACCCGCAGGTATTTTCTAATCCGACATCAGGGCGATCAACGAAATGAACGCTTGAACAGGTTCGCACAGGCTTTGACTGCCGGAATCCGCGAGGAAGTCGTGCGTCTGGAAGCTGAAGCTTCACCTTGACACATATGGGCATTCCGGCAACGCTTTGTAAAACAGCGAGTTATTTCGGAGGTTTCGCACATGCTGGTTCAGGCCATTCTGAAATCAAAGGCTACGGAAGGGGTCGAAACGGTTACGCCCGATCTCACTGTGTCCGATGCGGCAAAAATCCTTGCAGAAAAGCGGATCGGGACGGTTGTGGTCTCTGAAGACGGGGGGGAAACGGCATCTGGAATTTTGTCGGAACGTGACATCGTGCGAGAGTTGGCTGCAAGTGGAAGTGGTTGTCTGGCGAAACCGGTCAGCGCTTACATGACCAGCGACCTTGTAACTGCGACGCGTCAGGACTCGGTTCAGGATGTCCTCAGCCGCATGACCGAAGGGCGTTTCCGCCATATGCCTGTCGTCGAAGATGGGAAGCTGATCGGTATCGTAACACTTGGGGATGTGGTCAAAGCACAGCTTTCGGAATTGGCGATGGAGAAAGAGGCGCTCCAGACAATGATCATGGGCCACTAATTTCAGACAGGGCCAAAGCGCCCTATTGCACCCGCGGCAGAGTTGTGTTTGCTTGCGCCGAAATTTTATTGCGCAGGAGGGCGCGATGCGGGTCGCATTATATCCCGGAACTTTTGATCCGATCACACTGGGCCATATCGACATTATTCGCCGCGCTGCTGCGATGGTCGACAAGCTTGTGATTGGTGTGGCTATCAACCGAGACAAGGGCCCGTTGTTTTCTTTGGAAGAGCGCGTATCGATGATCGAAGCCGAGTGCGCCCAACTATCCGAGCAGACCGGTACAGTGATTGTCGCGCATCCCTTCGAAAACCTGCTGATCGATTGCGCACGCGACGTTGGAGCGCAAACCATTGTGCGCGGATTGCGGGCCGTGGCTGATTTTGAGTACGAATTTCAAATGGTTGGAATGAATCGCGCGCTGGATGATTCGATCGAAACGGTCTTTCTGATGGCCGAGGCGCGCCATCAGGCGATCGCGTCCAAGCTGGTCAAGGAAATTTCACGGCTGGGCGGGGACGTATCCAAATTCGTTACGCCCCGTGTTGCTACAGCCTTACAGAACCGCTTAAGCTGACGCACCCATTGCCTTTGCAGTATCCAGCATGCGGTTCGAGAAACCCCATTCGTTGTCATACCAAGCCAGAACCCGGACCAATGTCCCGTCGGTTACCTTTGTTTCTGCAAGTGACACGGTCGAGCTGTGGGAATCGTGATTGAAGTCGACCGATATCAAGGGGCGTTTCTCAGCCGCCAGAACACCCGGAATCTTCTCGGCAGCAGCGACAAACAAGGCATTTACCTCATCCTCCGTCGTTGGGCGTGAAACCTCGGCAACAAGATCAACAACCGAAACATTCGGGGTTGGAACCCTAATGGCTTGTCCCGTCAGTTTCCCCTGAAGTTGTGGAAGCACCAAGCCCACTGCGGCGGCTGCGCCGGTTGTCGTAGGAATCATCGATAATGCCGCAGCGCGGGAAAGGTAGGGGTCTTTGCCGGCGGTATCATGGACGGGTTGGCTGGCGGTATAAGCATGGACGGTTGTCATGTTGCCATGCACAATTCCCAGGCCATCGTCCAACGCGGCTGCAACTGGCGAAAGGCAGTTCGTCGTGCATGATGCATTTGACACGATAATATCATCGGCTGTCAGTTCGTGATCATTCACTCCGTAAACTACGGTTTTGACGCCGCCATCCCCGCGTGCGGGGGCTGAAATCAGCACCTTGCTTGCCCCGTTTTCAAGATGACGAGCTGCGGCTTCGCGCGTGCGAAACACTCCAGTGCACTCCAACACGACATCAATATCTGACCAGTCCAGTTTTTCAGGCTCACGCTCGCTTGTCAGGCGAATAGGGCCAGCGCCCACATCCAAGCCAGCTTCGGTGAGCTTTACAGGTTTGAAATACCGGCCATGGACGCTGTCGAATTCAAACATGTGGGCGTTCATCTCGGGTTTGGCGAGATCATTGATCGCGACGATTTCAACGTCTGTCCGGCCACTTTCCATCACGGCGCGCAAGACGCCACGTCCGATCCGTCCAAATCCATTGATTGCAAGCTTGAGTGTCATGATCCGCTCCGTCGCGTGTCGTCCAATAAAAGGTTAGCGCTAACAAAGCTAAATTGGTCAAAAAGTCAAGCAAAACCTATCTCATCGCCAGAATGCGATCCAATCCAAAAAGTCGTAGAGTTTTTTGCCCAGGAAAAGCAGATGCTCGGTTCCATAGACGGCGACATCGGCAATCATGATGCCCAGAATCAAAAAACCCAGCCAGATAGCGATTTGATTGGTCATCAAGGCCCCGAACAGAAATGCCCGCCCAGATAACCTGAGCGGGCAAAAAGGTTCAAGAATTCAAACGGGTCTTAGTTAAGGCGACCCATTGCCACAGCAACATCGGCCATGCGAACTGAGAAGGCCCATTCGTTGTCGTACCATGCCAGAACGCGCACCATGCGGTCATTGACAACACGGGTCTGGTCCGGAGCGAAGATCGAGCTTTCCTCGGTGTGGTTGAAATCTGTCGAGACCAGTGGAGCAGGTTCGTAACCCAGAACGCGCTGCATGTGACCTTGCGAGGCTTCACGGACAATCGCGTTCACCTCATCCACAGTCACATCGCGACCGGCGCGGAATGTTAGGTCAACAGCGGATACATTCGGGGTCGGAACCCGGATTGCCGAGCCATCCAGACGACCTTTGAGGTTCGGCAGAACCTCACCCAGCGCCTTGGCAGCACCGGTAGAAGTCGGGATCATCGACATAGCGGCAGCGCGAGCGCGGTACAGGTCGCTGTGGCGACGGTCCAGCGTAGGCTGGTCGCCAGTATAGGCGTGGATCGTGGTCATGATGCCATGTTCGATCCCGACGCCTTCGTCCAGAACCTTGGCAAGCGGAGCAAGGCAGTTCGTGGTGCAAGACCCGTTCGAGACCATTTTATCGTCAGCAGCCAGACTGTTGTGATTCACGCCATAGACGATGGTTTTATCTACATTCTTGCCCGGTGCGGACAGCAGAACCTTTTGCGCACCACGCTCAAGATGCGTCTTGGCTTTCAGGCCGTCATTGAATTTGCCGGTGCACTCCAGAACGACGTCGCAGCCTTCCCAGTCCAGGTCGTTCATGTCGTAGGTCGAGAACATCTCCATGGGGCCGCGGCCCAGATCCATGGTGTTGCCCTCGATCGAGACGTCGCGGGGGAAGCGCCCGTGGACGCTGTCATATTTCAGCAGATGCGCCGTGGTTTCCAGCGGGCCGGTTGCGTTGACCTTGATCACTTCGATGTCGTTGCGCGCTGATGCCGCGATGTGTGACAGGGTGCAGCGGCCGATACGGCCAAAACCATTGATGCCGACCTTGATGGTCATATGACGTCTCCAAAATGCGCTTGCGTTGCAGGCGATATAGCGGCCCTAGCGCGTTCTCAAAAGAGTAAAAGTGACATATTTTTAACGTGTTAGCGCAAACCTTGGCCGGTATCGCTAACGCTTGCGCTAGCTGAAAGATCAGGTAGGGTCCACCTGCGGCTGGTTACAGGAAGGAACTAGGCATGAGCGGTCTTTTGGCATTGCTGGACGATGTTGCCGGAATTGCAAAAGTTGCGGCATCGTCGGTTGATGATGTTGTTGCAGCGGCTGGCAAGGCGGGGGCCAAAACGGCGGGTGTAATCATTGACGATGCAGCCGTGACGCCGAAATACGTGCAAGGTTTCGCCCCGGCGCGCGAGTTGCCGATCATCTGGCGCATCGCGCGCGGGTCGGTTTTCAACAAGATCGTGCTGCTGCTGCCCGTTGCGCTGTTGCTGGCTAATTTCGCACCTTGGCTGATCACGCCTTTGCTGATGCTGGGCGGATCATATTTATGTTTCGAGGGGGCTGAGAAAATTTTCCATGTCCTCTTCCCCCATGGCAGCCACGTCATCGACGAGGATATGAAAATCCGTGATCCGGGCCATCTGGAAGAGCAAAAAGTCAAAGGTGCAATAAAGACCGATTTCATCCTGTCAGCCGAAATCATGACCATCGCGCTTGCCGCCATCGAGGCGCCGAACATCTGGATGCAGGCGGCAACGTTGGCTGTTGTCGGGATAGGTGTGACGGTGGCGGTCTATGGCTCGGTGGCGTTGATCGTGAAGATGGACGATGTGGGCCTGTTTCTGGCGCAGAACGCACCAACCCCGATCGGGCGCGGAACCGGGCGAGGCTTGGTCAGAGCCATGCCGATTGTAATGAAAGTACTCTCTATCGTCGGGACCGCCGCGATGCTGTGGGTCGGCGGGTCGATCATCATCCACGGGCTCGAGGTTTTGGGCTTTGGCTGGCTGGGCCACCACATTCACGACTGGGCTTATGCGGTCGGCCATATGGTTTCGGCGCAATATGAAGGCGCAGTCGAGTGGATCGTCAAGGCCGCCATGGACGGAGTATTCGGACTGGCTTGGGGGATGGTACTAATCCCACCGGCGACGAAACTGTTAAAATCCCACTGAACAATAAAATCCGCGCCGCAGTTTCGGCGGCGCGGATTGGAGTTAGAACCCGTTAGTGTTGCCTTTTACCACGACGCCAGACCCGTCAATCTTACCATCTTTGACCAGGGTAACGGCGGCTCCGTCAATTTTCAGGTCCCAGCAGTTTTTGGGATCATCGCCATACTGAAAGCACATCCCATTATCTGTTGCTTCCCACTTGCCCGAATAGCCTTCGCCTTTGATGGTACCGTCGGCTGCATAATACTCTGTAAACGCGCCTGACAGCATACCGCCTGCATAGGTGTGGTCGGCCATCGTTTTTTGAATTTCTTCCTTGCTGGCGAAATCCCCCGCGAATGCTGGGGCAGCCAGGATCACTGCTATGGCGCTCAGTACGGCGTGTTTCTTCATTTCTAAACTTCCCTGTAACTGCATTGCCTCCAGCACTTAAGACGTTACGGCCTACGAAATAGGGCAGGTGGGATCACGACGACTCACCAGTCTGTGAGGGTGGGGCGCAAAAAAGGCGGCCCATGCGGACCGCCTGTTTCCTATGGACTGATGTCGGGATTTAACCCAGCAGTTCCTTGACTTTGGCAACGGCGGCCTCGGCAGTGATGCCGAAATGCTTATACAGCTCACCCGCAGGGGCCGACGCACCAAAGCCCGACATGCCGATGAACCCGGCTTTGGCTTCACGGCCACGCTCGCCCAGCAGCCAGCGATCCCAGCCACCGGCGCGCACAGCGGCCTCGATGCCGACGCGGACGGCACCAGCGGGCAGCACGCGCTTGCGATAGGCTTCGTCCTGCTCGGCGAACAGCTCCATACAGGGCATGGAGACGACACGGGTGCCGATGCCTTCGGCCTCAAGCATCGCCTTGGCTTCCATCGCCAGCGACACTTCAGAGCCGGTGGCAATCAGGATGGCCTGACGTTTGCCCTCGGCCTCGGCCAGAACATAGGCGCCTTGCGCGGACAGGTTCTTGGTTTTGTGATCCTTTCGCACGGTCGGTACGCCCTGACGAGTCAGCGACAAGACCGAGGGGCTTTCCTTGAAGGTCAGCGCCAGTTCCCAGGCTTCTGCTGTTTCAACCGTGTCGGCGGGGCGGAACACATAGGTGTTGGGCGTCGCGCGGCTGATGGCCAGATGTTCGACCGGCTGGTGGGTCGGGCCGTCTTCGCCCAGACCGATCGAATCGTGAGTCATCACGAAGACCGAAGGGATTTTCATCAACGCTGCCAGACGCATCGACGGACGCGCATAGTCGGTGAAGGCCATGAACGTGCCGCCATACGGGCGGATGCCACCATGTAGCGCCATGCCGTTCATCGCAGCGGCCATGCCGTGTTCACGTATACCGTAGTGGATGTAACGGCCCTTGCGATTTTCCGGCAGGAACACGCCCATGTCAGCAGATTTGGTGTTGTTCGAGCCCGTCAGGTCGGCCGAACCGCCCACGGTCTCGGTCAGGATCGGGTTGACGACGTTCAGAACTTTCTCCGATGAGGCGCGGGTGGCCAGTTTCGGTTGGTCTTCTGAGGCTTGTTTCTTGAACGCGCGGATCGCGCCGGCCAGTTTCTTGGGCGCTTCAAATGCGTAGGCGCGGTTGAAATCTGCCTGCTTGCGTTCCGAGATTTGTGCGAAACGGTCTTCCCATGCCGCGCGCTCTGCGGCACCGCGTGCACCGATGGCTTCCCATGCGGATTTCACATCGGCGGGGATTTCAAACGCGCCATGCGGCCAGCCATAGCCTTCTTTGGCGGCTTTCAACTGATCCTGATCGGTCAGCGCACCGTGGCCTTTCGAAGTGTCCTGCGCTGCGTGACCCAATGCGATGTGGCTTTCGCAGGCAATCATGGTCGGCTTGTTCGACTTTTTCGCCTGCACAATGGCCGCGTCGATGGCCTGCGGATCGTGTCCGTCAATCTCGATCACATGCCAGCCTGAGGCCGCGAAACGGCGCACCTGATCGGTGCGGTCTGCGATGTCCACGGTGCCGTCGATGGTGATGTTGTTGTTGTCCCAGAAAACAATCAGCTTGCTCAGCTCATGACGTCCGGCAAGGGTGATGGCTTCTTGGCTGACCCCTTCCATCAGGCAGCCGTCGCCCGCGATCACATAGGTATAGTGGTCAACGACCTTCTTACCGTATTGCGCGCGCTGGATTTCCTCGGCCATTGCAAAGCCTACAGCGTTCGAGATGCCCTGACCCAATGGGCCGGTGGTGGTCTCGATGCCATTGACCAAGAAGTTCTCGGGGTGGCCCGCGGTTTTTGCGCCCAGCTGGCGGAAGTTTTTGATCTCGTCCAGAGTGACGTCAGCGTGGCCTGTGAGATAGAGCAAGGAATAGATCAGCATCGAGCCGTGACCTGCAGACAGGATAAACCGGTCGCGATCGGGCCAGTTCGGCGCCGAGGCGTCAAATTTCAGGTGCTTTTCGAACAGCACGGTCGCGACGTCGGCCATGCCCATCGGCATGCCGGAATGGCCGGAATTGGCGGCGGCGACGGCATCAAGGGTCAATGTGCGGATGGCCGCAGCCTTGTCCCAATGTTCGGGGTTTGCATTGCGCAGCGCAGTCAGGTCCACGGGCGTTATTCCTTTGGATTACAGGCAGATTGCGCGCTGAATACCACTCAGTCCTCAAAGTGCAAGCAGAACCGGGGGTTACAAGGGCGAACTGCTTCAAGAACGCGGCTCAAGTATTTGAAAGCAAACAGTGGGTATTTTCCGCGCCATTCGGTTAGACTAGACCAATTCGTGAATTAAGTTGATTCGGATGAACCGCAGCACACGGAACCTTGATGAAGAGGTGGCAGGGGCATGAGCCAGATCGAAGAATTACAGCGCCGTATTGTTGTCGCGATGGAACGTATCGGTGCAAGCGTGGACGCCATGGGTGCAATGTCAGAACCTTCGCGCGCGCAAGATGAAACGTTGCGTGCCGCGCTGGATGACGAACGTGTAGCAAATGCGCAATTGGAAGAGCGTCTTAGAGCCCTCAAGCAACGTCATGAACAGGAAGTCGACGCAATGCGCGCCGATATGGAGAGCTTGCGTTCGGTTCCTGCTGAACACCCAGAAAATGGAGCTTTGCGCGAGCAATTGGCTGAAGCAACCGCGAAACTGGCCGCGGTGGAAGCCGCCCGTGCAGAGCTTGCGGACGCCAAAGCGGCCCTGGAAGATCAGGACGAGCTTGCCGTTTTGAAGGCGGAGAACGATCGGTTGAAGGCAACTGCAAGCATGGCAGAGGAGTTGAAGGCCGAGAATGCGCGTTTGAAATCGGAACTGGCTGATAGCGAGCGGGTCGCTGAGTTAAGTGCCGAGCTTGAGATGTTGCGCGCTGAACGCAGTAGTCATGGCGCGGCTATGTCCCGTTTGGATGACGATCTGCAGCGTATGCGCAAGGCTAATGAACAGTTGCGCAATTCGGTCGATGAACTGCGCGTTGCGTCCGAGGGCGGTTTGCCGGATGCCGAACTTCTAAACCGCGCAACAGTAGCCGAACTGGAAGCGACCCGAGCCGCTCAGGCCACGGACGCGGCCGAAGCGCATGCTGTGCTGGCGCGACTGGAGCCGCTTTTGTCGCAAGCCAAGCTGGCTGAAGGAGAGGTGGAGTAATGCCCGAGGTAACCATTCAAATCGGTGGGCGGGGTTTTGACGTCTCATGTCAGGACGGGGAAGAAGTGTTCCTGCAAGCCGCCGCTAAGATGTTGGACGACGAAGCACAGGTTCTTTCTGATCAAATAGGACGAATGCCCGAGTCCAGAATGCTGCTGATGGCCGGCCTCATGCTTGCTGACAAAACGGCCGCGTCGGAAGATCAGATTAGTTCCCTGCAAGCAAAATTGGCCGAGGCCGAGGCCGAAATTCAGGCTTTGCGCAACAAACCGCAGCCTGAACCCGAAAGGGTCGAGGTAGCGGTTGTGCCGCCTTCCGTGACAGACACGCTAGCTGAATTGGCGGCTCGGGCCGAAGCGCTTGCCTCGGTTGTGGAAGAAAAGACTGCGGGATGATGTTGCGTCGGATATCTGCTGTTTTCGTGGCGACGGTGTTGGGAAACACCGCTTGGGCGGAACTCGACGTTCTCCCTGTTACCTTCACCTGCGACAATGCCGTTCCGCTTGAGGTGGTGTTCTTTAATGCCTCGGACGGCTCGAGCGCCGCGGCCATGCTGGTCGACAATCAACTGATCGCGTTAGAGCAGAGTATAAGTGGATCGGGAATCCAGTACAGATCCGAAGGCAACGGCGGCACCTATATTCTGCGGTCTAAAGGTTGGGATGCAACGGTCAGCTTTCTGGCGACAGGGGATGCCGCCAGCGAGCAGGTTATATTAGAGAATTGCTCCAGCCGGTGATCAGGCGTTTGCTTCGCGGATCTTGTCGGCGGCTTCTTTGTTGTAACCAACGCCGTTGTCATCAAACAGCGTGTCCAGCTCACCCGACAGGGTCATCTCGGTGATGATGTCGCAACCGCCGACGAATTCGCCTTTGACGTAAAGCTGCGGCACGGTCGGCCAGTCGGAATAATCCTTGATGCCCTGACGGACCTCTTCATCCGCTAGAACGTTCACGTCGGCATAGTCGACGCCCATATAGTTCAGCACACCAGCCACGCGGGACGAAAACCCACACTGAGGCATTTCCTTGGTGCCCTTCATATAAAGCACCACATCGTTGGCTTTGACGGTTTCGTCGATCTGGGTTTTCACGTCAGTCATTTCGCGTTTCCTTTGCTCTTCGGCATCATCGCTTTGGCGAAGTCTTGGGGGTCTTTTGGAATATGGGTCTGCGTTGAACGAATTGCACCGTCATGCGACTTGTAAGACGAGTGCAGAATGTGTTTGTCCTGCGCAGGCAGAGATCCTCGTCCTGTTTTGCGGCCGGTCTTTGAGTGGTTCCACGCTAACAGTCCGATTAGCAGGACAAAGACAGAAATCGCAATTGTGAGTGCGATCAAATGCTCCATGTTACTCCGGCACTTTTGTAGTCAGCGCCAGCGCGTGCAACTCTCCATCTGGGCCGTCCATCTTACCTTTCAAGGCCGCATAGACCGCCCGCTGTTGTTGAACCCGGTTTTTGCCGCGAAAGCTTTCGTCCACGACCATGGCTGACATATGCACGCCGTCGCTGCCGCCGACCTGAATTTCCGCATCGGGAAAGGCTTCGCGCAGCAGGTGTTCGATTTCGTGGGCGCTCATCGGCATGTAGGTCACTCCTGAAGGTCTTTCCCAAGATGTAGAGCGCCAAAGCGGGGCGCGCAAGTGGTCCTGAGACGACAAAACCCGCGCCGGTCCAAGCGCGGGTTTCATCTTGGTTTGCGAAGGCGATATCAGGCCACAGCGTCGGCAAAGCTGCTGCGGAAGGTGGCGGTCAATTCGTTCAGAGCGGCCTCGGATCCTCCGATCTTGACTGTCTCGCCGGTGAAACGACCAACCGAGACCAGCGGAACACCTGCTTGACCGGCGGCGATCATCAGTGCCTCGGCCTGATCAAAGTTACAGGCGACCAGATAGCGCGCCTGATCCTCGCCGAACAGGAACTCGGTCGAAGCATCATCGAGGCAGACCCCCACGCCAGCCGCCTCGGCCAGTTCGAACGCGGCCAGCGCAAGGCCGCCGTCGCCCAGATCGGTGCAGGCTTTGATCATCTCGCGGTTGGCGCGGATAAAGTCGCCGTTGCGTTTTTCGGCGTCCAGATCGACATGGGGCGCGTCACCGTCTTCGCGGTTGAACACCTCAGCAAGCAGGGCGGATTGACCCAGATGGCCTTTGGTTTCGCCGATGACCAGCGCAACATGGCCTTCGCGAACCTCATTGCCGATAATCTCATCAGTGTGGTTTAGCAGACCAACCGCGCCGATGGTGGGGGTCGGCAGGATCGCCTGGCCGTCGGTCTCGTTATAGAGCGAGACGTTGCCCGATACGATCGGCATATCCAGCGCGGCGACAGCCTCGCCAATGCCTTTGATCGCGCCGACGAACTGGCCCATGATCTCGGGCTTTTCGGGGTTGCCGAAATTCAGGTTGTCGGTGGTCGCCAGCGGAGTGGCCCCAACGGAGGTCAGATTGCGATAGGCTTCGGCCACTGCCTGCTTGCCGCCCTCAATCGGGTTGGCGCGCACGTAACGCGGCGTCACGTCGCTGGTGAAGGCTAGCGCCTTGTCAGTTCCATGCACGCGAACCATGCCCGCGCCGAGGCCGGGGGTGCGGGCGGTGTCGGCCATCACCATTGTGTCGTACTGTTCGTACACCCATTGCTTGCCTGCATAGTTGGGCGAGGCGAGCAGGGCGCGCAGACCGTCAATCGGGTCGATCTGAGGGACCTCGGCCAATTCCTCGGCCGCAGGTGTTTCGACCCACGGGCGGTCATATTCCGGCGCGGTCGAGGACAGTTTCGACAACACCAGATCGGCTTTGACCTCACCATTGTGGACGATGAGGAAACGGTCCTCGGCAATCGTTTCGCCGACGATGGCAAAGTCCAGATCCCATTTCTCGAACACGGCGCGGGCCTCGGCTTCCAGCTCGGGCTTTAGGACCATCAGCATCCGTTCCTGAGATTCCGACAGCATCATCTCATAGGCGGTCATGTTTTCTTCGCGCTGGGGTACGTTTTCCAGATCCAGACGCACGCCAAGGCCGCCCTTGTCGCCCATTTCTACGGCGGAACAGGTCAGGCCAGCTGCACCCATATCCTGAATCGAGATCACAGCACCAGTCTGCATCAGTTCCAGCGTCGCCTCCATCAGGCGCTTTTCGGTGAAGGGGTCGCCGACCTGAACGGTGGGGCGTTTTTCTTCGATTGTATCGTCGAATTCGGCTGAGGCCATGGTCGCACCACCAACACCATCACGGCCGGTTTTGGCACCCAGATAAACGACGGGCATACCGACGCCAGACGCGGCTGAGTAGAAAATCTTGTCGCTGTCGGCCAGACCGGCAGCAAAGGCGTTCACAAGGCAGTTGCCGTTATAGGCGGGGTGGAACCGCACTTCGCCACCCACGCAGGGCACACCGAAGCAGTTGCCATAACCGCCGATACCTTCAACCACGCCATTCACAAGCTGGCGGGTCTTGTGGTGTGCAGGTTCGCCAAAGGACAGGGCGTTCATCGACGCGATGGGCCGCGCGCCCATGGTGAAGACGTCACGCAGGATGCCGCCCACGCCGGTCGCCGCGCCCTGATAGGGTTCGATATACGAGGGGTGGTTGTGGCTTTCCATCTTGAACACCACGGCCTGACCGTCGCCGATATCGACCACACCCGCATTTTCACCCGGACCGCAGATCACCTGCGGACCAGAGGTGGGCAGGGTGCGCAACCATTTCTTGGAGGACTTGTACGAGCAATGCTCGTTCCACATGGCCGAGAAGATGCCCAGTTCGGTGAAGGTCGGCTCGCGCCCGATGATCTCGAGGATCATGTCATATTCATCGGGCTTCAGCCCGTGTGCGGCGATCAGATCGGGTGTGATTGCGGGCTCTTGCATCTTCTGTCCTGTGTCCAAATGGGCCGAGATTGCGCGCCTTGTAGGGCAAGGATGCGCCCGTGGGAAGGGTCAAGTCAGCGCAGGCGTTACGCGCCAAAGTAAAACGGAACCGACCAGAGGCCGGTTCCGCCTATTTTGCAGTCAGGTTTTGGCTTAGGCCGGGTTCTGCTGTTGGTTCGCTGCGTCGGCAGCCGCGGCGCCAACGGCGGCCTTCTGCTCTTCAGTCAGGTGGTCGGCGTCTTCCAGGCCCGGAATGGCAACACGCACCTCACGGCGGGCAAAGTCGATGCCGTTTTCCTTGAACGAGGCCTTCACCCGGTTGAAGATTTCTTTGCGCAGCGTGAACTGCTTGCCTGGTTTGGCCATAAACTTGCCCCTGATGATCATGCCCACATCGTCGAAATCGAATACGCCTTGTGATTTGAAGGGCTGCAGGAACCCGTCTTTATGGGTTTCGTCGGCCATCATCTCGGCTCCGATCTTCTTGAAGATCTTCTTGACCTTGTTGGGATCAGTATCGAAAGGCACGGTGAATTTCAGCTTCATGATGACCCAGTCACGGCTGTAGTTGGTCAGCTTCTGGATCTCACCATAGGGGATGGTGTGGACTGGGCCTCGGTGGTGACGCAGCTGCATGGACCGGATCGAGATCTTTTCGACCGTGCCGGTGGTGCCGCCCACATCGACGTATTCGCCCACGCGGAAAGCGTCATCGACCAGGAAGAAAATCCCACCAACGATATCTGCTACCAGCTTCTGTGCCCCAAAGCCGATGGCCAGACCCAGAACACCAGCACCGGCCAGCAGTGGTGTGATGTTGATGCCCAACGCGCCCAACGCCAACAACACAAAGATCACTGCAATCGCGACCTGCGCGGTGACTCGTAGCAGCGGCAGCACCGTCGCCAGACGCGAGCCACCGGCACCGCCACCTTCGCCAGCCTCTTCATCAGGACTTTGGCCATTGGCGGTGTGTTCTTTGGCCAGACGGCGGTTGATCCACAGCGATATGATCTCATTAAGTATATAGCCGATGGCGATAATAATGAAAAACTGCACCAGTTTGCTGCCGGACTCATCTCCGCCACCAGCGATTTCCTGAAGGTTCAGATCCCACGCGCGTGAAATCATCAAGATGACCAGAATACCGGCCAAAACGCGCCCGATACGGATGTAGCTGCGCTTGGTCGATTTATACGCGCGTTCGGCCACCGGACCTTCACCTAGCATCGGAGGTTGCAAGTGACGCACCAGACCGCGGATCAGCGTATCCAGTGCGGGCGCTATCAGCAGCCAGAACATAGTGGTGAAATGCGCACCTTGCAGCAACAGCGATCGAAGAACTGGATCTCGCTGTGCAGCTAGGAATTCAACCAGCAGCCAGATCACCGCTGAAACGCCAATGGCGAAATAGGGGTAATAGTAGGCAACTTCCTCGTCAAACTTGGTGTGATCCGGGTCAGTGCCCAGCATCATCTGCGTCAGGCCTTCGCGAGCTTTCCAGGCGATGACACCAATATAGATGTGAATGCCTGCGTTCAGCCAGAAACCGATACGGGTTTCGCCGGGGGTGATGCCGTTAAGCGCGTTGAAGTGCACTGTAAACAGCGTCAAACCGATCAGGATCAGCAACCCAATCAGGTTGCGGTGCAGGAACTTTGCCCAATGATCGTCAATGTTGACCAGTCGGTAATGCGGCTGGTTGGGCGCCAGTACGAAACGCGACGCAGCAGCACCTAGACGGGGAACCCAGATCAGATAGAAGACGAAAGGTGCGGCATAAGTGATCTGTTCTGGCGTCATCAATCCACGCCCAACTGCTCGGATGACTACGTAAAACACTACCAGTCCGGCGATTTCTCGGCAAAAGCGGCGGAATAGAAAACGAACAGCTCCCCGCAGGTCGTTGTCTTGGTGCATGCCCGACTTTTCGTGCCATTTTCGCGTCAAAAGGTAGAACAGCTTTTCAGCAATGAAACCAACGACCAATACGCTAAGAACAATACCCATCAGGGTCAGGGCGCCTGTTGAACCAAATGTGCCGATAAAGTTCTCGGTAGCATGAACCTGAGCGCTGATCAGGTTCGGAATGGTCGTCAACACATGCGTCCACGAGGCAACCATTGCCTCCCAGATGGCATTTAATTCCTTGATGGGGTCTTCGCGGTCAGCGGCCTCGGCGGCGCGTTCCTCTGCTACGGCGTCCAGCCGGTCCAGCAAAATGGCGCGAACCTGGTCGTCAGACATCCGCGCGACCAGATCATCCACCTGTTCAGGTGTGAGGTCTTCGGGAATAGCGATAGGCGTAGTCGGACTGGTTGTACTGCTTTCTTGTGACAGCACTGGCCCCGACAGGCAAATGACGGAAATGATCGCCAAAATGAGGCGAATGGGGTGAAACATCGAATCTGTCCTCGAACTCACGTCTTGATGATTTTTTCGTGATAATAGGGATAAGTGTCAGATTTTCCCAGATGTTTCCCCTGTGGCGTGCGAAAATCTAAAGTTCGAACAAAAAAAAGGCCGAGCACTAAGCTCGGCCGTAGTCCAACAGGGAGGTATGAAGATGATGAGCGTTTCAGCATCACCGTCTTCGAGTGCTCATTTAGGGATCAGTTTATGAACGATCAAGATGTTTCATGCTGTTGAGTGATCATGCCCGCTATGCTTAAGGCGCATAGCTACAGCTTTCCCAACTGCTTCAACTGTTTACGTTGCGCAATAATTTCGTCCTGAACGAAATCGCGGAACGCGGCCACGCGCTTGGAGTGCCGCAGTTCTTCTGGGTAGGCGAGATAAACGGGGACATCCGCAGTTTCGATATCTGCCAGAAGCGGAACGAGGTGGGGGAAATCTTGTGTCACGTAGTCTGGCAACACGCCGATGCCCAAATTGTGCAGTACGCCTTGTAGAACACCGAAATAGTTGTTCACCGTTAGCAAGGACCCCGGATTATAAGTCATAAGATGCCGCACCATGGCAGCGCTTGCCCCAGCTTGTGGGGCAGCGGGGGTCTGGCAGATCAGTCGATGGTTGGAAATGTCTTCCAACGTTTGAGGGGTGCCGTTTTCCTCAATGTACTCCTGTGTCGCGTATAGCTGCATCTGAACTGTCATCAGTCTTTTGCGCACCAGATCTGCCTGGCTGGGTTCTTTCATCCGAATGGCCACGTCGGCTTCGCGCATAGGAAGATCCAGAACCCGCTCTTCCAACATCAGGTCAATGTTGAGGTCGGGATACTGTTCGTACAGCTTTGGCAGACGCGGGGCCAACCATAGGGTTCCAAAACCGAAAGTTGTGGTGACGCGAAGAACACCAAAGACTTCTTCTTCGCTGTCGCGAATGCGCGCTGCCGCTGCGTCCAGGCGTTTAGACATGGCCGAGGTGGCGTCAAACAACAACTCACCCTGTTCGGTCAGGATCAGACCACGCGCGTGGCGATGAAAAAGAGTCGAATCAAGAGACTCTTCCAGCGCTCGGATTTGTCGACTGACGGCGGATTGCGACAGGTTCAGCCTATCGCCCGCATGGGTCAGGCTGCCCGCATCTGCAACCGCGTGAAATATCCTAAGCTTATCCCAATCCATCGCCGCAACTTTCGTTATCCTTCGGAACGCCTATATGAAATAGGTAACAACTTCTACATTCAAACGGTGAAATCCTTATGTTTTATGGGAAAATCCCTATACAGGTCATAGTTTATGACCTAATATGCAATTAAAGAAAGCACACTGATCTGACGTGGGGAGGCGTTTGATGAGTAAGCCACAAGTAACTTTGAATGACCGGTTCGATTTGGAAAAGAACCAGGTTTTGTTGAATGGCACCCAAGCGCTGGTGCGTCTGATGCTTATGCAAAAGGCACGGGATCGTCAGGCCGGGCTGAATACTGCCGGGCTTGTAACCGGCTACCGTGGTTCTCCGCTTGGGGCGGTTGATCAACAGATGATGCGCGCTCAAAAGCAATTGGCCGAAAGCGATGTCACCTTTCAATACGGTCTAAACGAAGATTTGGCTGCAACTGCTTTGTGGGGCAGTCAGCAGGCGGGTCTTCGAGGGGATGGCAAGTTTGATGGGGTTTTCGGTCTTTGGTACGGAAAAGGGCCCGGAGTAGACCGTTCCGGCGACGTGATGCGCCACGCCAACATGGCGGGCACTGCGACCCATGGCGGCGTATTGATGGCTATGGGGGATGACCATACCGGTGAAAGCTCGACCGTGCTGCATCAGTCAGAATGGTCGCTGGTTGACATGTATATGCCGATCGTCAGCCCCGCAGGCGTACAGGAAATTCTGGATTATGGTGTTTATGGATTTGCCCTTAGCCGGTTTGCCGGGGTTTGGGTCGGTCTAAAGACCATGAAGGACACGATCGAGGTCACCTCGGTCGTGGATGGCAGCGCAGATCGGATGTCCGTTGTCGTCCCTGACTTTGATACGCCTCAGGACGGGTTGAACATCAGGCTGGTGGACACGCCGCACCTGCAAGAGGCACGACTGATAGACTTCAAACGCTTCGCGGCCGAGACGTTCTCGCACGCCAACAAGATGGACAAACGTGTCTGGGGCAAACCCGGCGCAAAAATCGGGTTTGTTGCCGCAGGCAAGAACTGGTTGGATTTGGCCCATGCGCTGTCTCTTCTGAACATCGATGAAGCCGAGGCCGAGCGTTTGGGCATCACGACGTACAAGGTCGGGCAGACATTCCCATTGGACATGGCCGGGTTCCACGATTGGGCAGAAGGTCTGGATCTGATCGTAATCGTCGAGGAAAAGCGCAAGCTGATCGAGGTTCAGGTTAAAGAGGCAATCTTTGACGACCGTCGGGGGCGTCGTGTGTATGGCTGGTATAAGGGCGGTGCGGGTACTCTGCATCGCGAAGAACTGTTCCCGACCCGAGGGGCATTGGACCCCAACATGATCGCTGAAAAGCTTGGCGAAATTCTGATTGAGGAAGGCCGAGACACCGATGGAGTTCGCGCCGGATTAACCAAGCTGTCCGAGGCCCGGCGTGCCGACAACGCGGAGGAGATCGCAACGCGTCTGCCGTATTTCTGTTCGGGATGCCCGCATAACAGTTCGACCAAGGTGCCGGATGGAAGCCGGGCCTATGCCGGGATCGGTTGCCACTACATGGTCCAGTGGATGGACCGCAGCACCTCGGGCTTTACGCAGATGGGTGGAGAAGGGGCCAACTGGATCGGGGAAGAGCCGTTCTCGACCACGGATCACGTTTTCCAGAACCTTGGTGACGGAACTTATAACCACTCGGGCGTTCAAGCGATCCGCGCGGCCCTGTCGGCTGGCACCAACATCACGTTCAAAATTCTGTTCAACGATGCCGTCGCGATGACTGGTGGTCAGGGAAATGAAGGCGATCTGACCGCGGAACGGATCGTGGCAGAGGTTAAGGCTATGGGCGTCAAAGACGTCGCGCTGGTCTATGATGAAAAGGAAGATGTGAACTTCAAAGCCTTGCCTGCAGGTGTCGAAACACACGAACGCGCCGAGCTGATGCAGGTCCAGGAAAAATTGCGCGGTGTCGAAGGTGTCTCGGTCCTGGTTTATGTACAGACCTGTGCCGCCGAAAAGCGCCGCCGTCGTAAGCGCGGTACCTTTCCTGACCCCGACAAGCGGGTATTCATAAACACCGATATCTGCGAAGGTTGCGGCGATTGCGGCGTTCAGTCGAACTGTGTGTCGATTGTGCCCAAAGAGACTGAACTCGGCCGGAAGCGCGCGATCGACCAGTCCAGTTGCAACAAAGACTTTTCCTGCCTCAAGGGGTTCTGCCCGTCCTTCGTGACGCTGGAAGGTGCGAAAATCCGCAAGGAGGCAACCACCGAGATCGACCTGCCAGACCTTCCGATGCCGACACTGCCTAAGATCAAAGGCACGCATAACGTGGTCATCACGGGTATCGGCGGTACGGGTGTTGTCACGCTTGGTGCTGTTTTGGCTCAGGCCGCTCAGATCGACGGCAAAGGAGCCGGGATGATGGAGATGGCCGGGCTGGCGCAAAAAGGGGGTGCCGTACACATCCATTGCCGTCTGGCCAACCGGCCTGAAGATATCAGCGCGATCCGCGTCGCCACAGGAGAAGCCGATGCGTTGATAGGTGGTGATCTGGTGGTCTCTGCCGGGGCCAAGACACTGGGATTGACCCGGTCGGGGCAAACTGGTGCCGTCGTCAACAGCCACGAAACGGTCACTGGTGATTTCACACGCGACACCAAGTTCCGGATTCCGGGTGATCGTCTCGAGCTGGCTTTACAGGCGCGGTTGAAAGAGGATGTCTGGCTGTTCGACGCAACTGATCTGGCGCGGGCAGTGATGGGCGACTCGATCTATTCCAACATGATGGTGTTCGGGGCCGCTTGGCAGCGTGGTTTGCTTCCGATCAAACATTCGGCTGTCCTTCAGGCGATCGAACTGAACGGAACGGCTGTAGAGCGAAACAAGCGGGCTTTTGATATCGGTCGCTGGGCGGTTCTGTATCCGGAAAAAGTCGCGGAGATTCTGCGGCCCAGTGTGGCTGAACTACCCAAGACGCTGGATCAAATGATCAGTTTTCGCGCCGATCACCTGACCGCTTATCAAAGTGCGCGGCTCGCGAAACGGTACCGCAGACTGGTCGAAACATTCGAAGATAAGGGTATCCGTGAAGCCGTTGCAAAAGGGTATCATAAGCTGCTGTCTTATAAGGATGAATACGAGGTCGCGCGTCTTTTGTTGTCCAGCCGCGAAAAAGCGGAGACCGAATTTGATGGTGACTTCAAGATGACGTTCCACCTCGCGCCGCCGATCCTTGGTGGTACAGGCCCGGATGGTCGGCCGCGCAAAAGAACTTATGGCGAGTGGATGCTGGGGCCATTGAAGCTGATGACCCGGTTGAAAGCCTTGCGTGGGACGCCCCTGGATATATTCGGGTACAGCGCAGAACGCCGAATGGAACGAGCTCTGATCAAGCAATACGAGCGTGATCTCAAAGAGATCACTCCGCTGATCAGTTCTGAGACCCGCGATGCCGTCATCGCTTTGGCCGAACTGCCACTGGATATTCGCGGCTTCGGCCCGGTGCTTCAGGAAAACGAAGCCAAGGCAGCGAAACGCCGAGAGGAACTTTTGTCAACGATCCGTAGCGGAGGGCCCAATTTGCGCGCAGCGGCCGAGTAAATCGTCACAACACTGTCACGGTCACTAGGCAAGATTGTTAGCCGCACATAGATTGCAGGCAGCAAGTTTCGGAGACAACCATGCCCTCGCGCCGCCACGTCGCTCGTGACATTTCTTATGCCCATTCCGCCGAAACGAAAGGCGGACGGATGGTGATCAAACTGATGGAGAATACCACAGGCCGCATGCGCCTGATCAAGCGTGCGGATGGGTACGAGCACGAGGTCGCGCAGGGGCGCGATTTCTGGTCGGTTATGGTGGACCGGTATGGTTTGTCGCTGGATGTAGTCGGTGGCGCGTTATCCAACATCCCTCAGACCGGTCCGCTGATCCTGATCGCCAACCATCCTTACGGCATTCTGGATGGGATGATGATGGGCCACATCCTGTCTCAGGCTCGGGGCGATTTCCGCATACTGGCCCATCGCGTATTCCGCAAAGCCGAAGATTTGAACCGCATCATCCTGCCGATCTCGTTCGATGAGACGAAAGAGGCGATGAAGCTGAATCTGGATACCCGCAAAACCGCGCTGAATTATTTGGATGAGGGTGGAGCGATCGGGATTTTCCCCGGTGGCACGGTTAGCACCGGGGTCAAACCGTTCTCATACCCCATGGATCCGGGTTGGCGCGGGTTTACGGCGCGCATGGTCGCCAAGTCGAACGCAACGGTGGTGCCGGTATTCTTTGAGGGCCACACCTCGCGCCTGTTTCAGGTCGCCAGCCATCTGCACAACACTTTGCGCATGGGCTTGCTGATCAAAGAGTTCAAAAAGCGCGTCGACACTCCGGTCAAAGTGGTGGTCGGAGAGCCCATTGGCCGCGACGTTTTGGACCCTCTTGCCAAGGACACGCGCAAGATGATGGATTTCCTGCGCAAAGCCACGTATGAGCTGTCTCCAACGCCGTTGGAGTCCTATGACTACGGCTATGAGTTTGAGGAACGGCATCGCGCCTGAAGGGGCTAATGGCAGTAGGTATTTTTGATTCTGGTTTGGGCGGTCTGACCGTTCTGGACGCCGCGCAGAAACGTCTGCCGGACTTGGATTTCCTGTACTACGCGGACAGTGCGCACGCTCCGTACGGCGTGCGGGATGCACAGAACATCTATGAGCTTACACGCGGCGCGGTTAATGAGCTTTGGAACCGGGGCTGTGATCTGGTGATTCTGGCCTGCAACACGGCCAGCGCCGCGGCTCTGCGCCGGATGCAGGAAGAGGGCGTGCCCGAGGGCAAGCGAGTGCTCGGCGTCTTTGTGCCTTTGATCGAGGCGCTGACCGAACGGCAATGGGGAGACAACAGCCCTCCGCGCGAGGTTGCGGTCAAGCATGTGGCCCTGTTTGCAACGCCTGCGACGGTCTCTAGCCGAGCGTTCCAACGCGAACTGGCTTTCCGCGCCATCGGTGTGGATGTCGAGGCGCAAGCCTGTGGCGGTGTGGTCGATGCCATCGAAGACGGCGATATGATCCTGGCCGAGGCGCTGGTGCGCAGCCATGTGGACGCGCTCAAACGTAAAATGCCCGAACCGCAGGCGGCCATTCTGGGCTGCACCCATTATCCGCTGATGGCTGACGAGTTTCAGGCCGCGCTGGGTGAGGATGTGCAGGTATTCAGCCAGGGCGCATTGGTCGCCGAAAGCCTTGCGGATTATCTGGAACGTCATCCAAACATGCGGGGCGGGGGGCAGGGCGGATTCCTGACAACCGGCAAGCCCGACACGGTCAGCGACCGCGCAACACAGTTCCTGCGACGACAAATCACGTTCGAGGCTGTCTGACTTAGGTCAAGGACGCCCAGCCTTGTGCTGATTTATTCCCGGACCGTCGCATCGGCGGTCGTGACATGTGACACCACGCAAACAAGAGGTCTGACATGACCCATAAAATCGCAATTCTAGGGGCTTCGGGCTATACAGGCGCTGAACTGGTACGGCTGATTGCCGAACACCCCAACATGGAGATCGCCGCACTGGCCGCCGAGCGGAAGGCCGGGATGACCATAGCGCAGGTCTTTCCGCATCTGCGCCACATGGACCTGCCGACCCTGTGCAAGATTTCCGAAATCGACTTTTCGCAGATCGACCTGTGTTTCTGTGCCTTGCCTCACAAGACCAGTCAGGAAGTGATCCGCGATCTGCCCAAGACCCTCAAGATCATCGACTTGTCCGCCGATTTCCGTCTGCGTGATCCGGCGGAATATGAAAAATGGTACGGCAACCCACATGCCGCTCTGGCGCAGCAGGACGAGGCAGTCTACGGCTTGACCGAGTTTTACCGCGACGACATCCGCAGCGCCCGTCTGGTGGCGGGCACTGGCTGTAACGCGGCGACGGGGCAATATGTGCTGCGCCCGCTGATCTCAGCCAACGTGATCGATCTGGATGACATCATTCTGGATCTTAAGTGCGCAGTGTCCGGCGCGGGGCGGTCGCTCAAGGAAAACCTCCTGCACGCCGAACTTAGCGAGGGGTACAACGCCTATGCCGTCGGCGGCACCCACCGCCATCTGGGTGAGTTCGATCAAGAATTCTCGGCGTTGGCAGGCCGTCCGGTCAAGGTCCAGTTCACGCCGCATCTGGTGCCCGCGAACCGCGGGATTCTGGCCACCACCTATGTCAAAGGCGATCCGGCCAGCGTGTACGAGGCGTTGACCAAGACCTATGAAAACGAACCCTTTATCCAGATGCTACCCTTTGGCGAGACGCCATCGACCCACCACGTGCGGGGCTCAAATTTTTGCCATATCGGTGTAGTTGGCGACCGGATCGAACGTCGCGCGATCGTGATCGGTGCTCTGGATAACCTGACAAAAGGTAGCAGTGGCCAAGCCTTGCAGAACGCCAACCTGATGTTAGGTGAAGCTGAAACAACGGGCCTGATGATGGCCCCTCTGTTCCCATGAGGATATCATGAAGTCGCTCAAGAAACGCCGCCGCGTACAGATCATACTGCTGGCAGTCGTGGCCCTTGTGTCATCTACAGCATTGATCGGCTGGGCTTTGCAGGACGGTATCAACTTTTTCCGCTCGCCTAGCGAGGTAATCGCAGAGCCGCCAAAGTCCACCGAAGTGTTCCGGATTGGTGGTTTGGTCGAAGAGGGCTCGATCGTTCGCGGGCAGGGTGAAACGGTGACGTTTGTCGTAACCGATGGCGGGGAAAGTGTACCAGTCGCTTTCACAGGCGTATTACCGGACTTGTTCGAAGAAAACCAGGGCATGATCGGGACTGGTTCTTATGTGAATGGCGTATTCGAGGCGACCGAGATTCTTGCCAAACACGATGAAACCTACATGCCCAAAGAGGTTGTGGACGCGCTGAAGGAGCAAGGCGTGTATGTGGAGCCGAGCGAAGGCTGACCCCTCGAATAGATAGGAATGTTATTGGGCGTTGCGGTAGCAGCGCCCTTTTTCGTAGATCGCTCTTAACCCAGAGACTGCAGCCTTTGTGCGAATTCAAGCGGAGGATTCAATGCAGACGGTTCAAGAGATCGCGACTGATATCGTATCGCGCGAAGGTGGCTTTGTAGACGACCCGGATGATCCGGGCGGAGTGACAAAATACGGTGTCACGATCCACACAATGCGGCGCTTGGGGCTGGACTTGACCGGCGATGGATTCATTACACGCCAAGACGTTAAGCGTCTCTCAAAAACGCAGGCTGTAGATATTTTCGTGTCTCACTATTTCAAGGGCCCAAGACTGGGCATGTTGCCAGAGGTACTGCAACCTTCTGTCTTTGACATGTATGTCAACGCAGGCGCGCAAGCGGTTAAAATACTTCAATATCTTCTGAGGAAAATGGATTTTAAGATCACAGTTGACGGTGTTGTCGGCCCACAAACTGCGAAGGCCAGCAAGACTGCCGCGCTGCCCGACCCGATTGCCCTGCGAGACGCGTATGGTGTGGCGCGTCGGAACTATTATTTCCGGATTGCCGATGGGCGCGTTGCTTCGCGGAAATACGCGCGCACGCAAACTGGACACAAGGGTGGATGGATTCGCAGAGCAGAAGAATTTGTCTCTCCGGGGTACCACCTGAGCGATGCGGAATTTCAGCAGAGGGTTGCGGGATGGGATTGATCTCGGGTTTTTTGTCGTTCCTTTTTGGGGACGGAAGGAATGTTGTTCGCGAAACTGCCGAAGTGTTTCGTGAAAATGCGGAAAAAGGTGCCGAACGCGACCTGTCGCTTCAACAGCAGGCAATGGTTCAGTTCGGTGCTGAATATACTGTGCCGCGCAAGGGTGGTTTCGACCGTTTTATGGACGGCCTGAACCGATTGCCGCGTCCTGCTCTGGCGCTTGGTACGCTTGCGCTATTTGTGGCGGCAATGGTGGACCCCCTTTGGTTTGCGGCGCGGATGCAGGGCATCGCCCTTGTTCCTGAACCGCTGTGGTGGCTTTTGGGGGTTATTGTTTCGTTCTATTTCGGCGCGCGGCACCAAGCCAAAATGCAGGACTGGCAACGCGAGATTTCGGCGACCGTGCGGCGCGCGCCTGTGGTTGCGCAGAATATCGCGAAACTCAGACATACGCGGGCGAATTCCGTCGGCGCGGCTGATCCGGGGACCGATGTAACCCTTGCCGAGCACGCGCTGAACCCTGACGAAAACCGGGCACTGGACGATTGGAGGCGCGCCCGCACGGCATGAGCCGCGACACTATGTGCGCCTTCAGGACGCGAAAGTTATTGGTGCTTTCTGTGCAACAGGATTATATGCAGGGCCATGATTACAGAGCTTGGTCACTACGCCCTCATCCTCGCCTTTCTCGTGGCGATCGTGCAGTCCGTCATTCCGCTGGTTGGCGCGTCCAAAAGGTGGACGGGTTGGATGACTTTTGGGGAAACCGCCGCGGTAGCCCAATTGGTGCTCATGACGTTTTCTTTCAGTGCGCTGGTTTGGGCCTTTGCCACTTCGGATTTTTCGCTGCGCATCGTGGTCGAGAACAGTCATTCGGCTAAACCAATGCTTTACAAGATCAGCGGGACATGGGGAAACCATGAAGGGTCCATGTTGTTGTGGGTTTATATCGTGGCCATATTCGGTGGGATGGCTGCGGTTTTCGGGGCGGGTTTGCCACCTACACTGAAGGCGCGCGTGCTGGCTGTTCAAGCCGCGATTGGCGTGGCGTTCTATGCCTTTATCCTGTTCACATCGAACCCCTTTGACCGGCTTGTTGTTGCACCCTTTGATGGGCGGGACCTGAACCCATTGCTGCAAGATCCCGGTTTGGCGTTCCACCCTCCGTTCTTGTACTTGGGTTACGTGGGTCTCAGCATGGCGTTCAGCTTTGCCGTTGCTGCCTTGATCGAAGGCCGTGTCGACGCGGCGTGGGGTCGGTGGGTGCGCCCGTGGACACTGGCCGCGTGGGTTTTTCTGACTATTGGGATCGCGCTTGGGTCTTGGTGGGCCTACTATGAACTGGGTTGGGGTGGTTTCTGGTTCTGGGATCCCGTCGAGAATGCGTCGTTCATGCCTTGGCTTCTGGCTGCTGCGTTGCTGCATTCCGCCATCGTTGTCGAAAAACGCGAGGCGCTGAAAAGCTGGACGATCCTGTTGGCGATCATCGCGTTCGGGTTCTCGTTGATTGGCACGTTCATCGTGCGCTCGGGTTTGCTGACCTCGGTTCATGCCTTCGCCAACGACCCGGAACGCGGCGTTTTTATCCTGTTCATTTTGGTCATCTTCATCGGTGGTGCGCTGACGCTGTTTGCCGCACGCGCGCAAGCGATGGAGGCCAAGGGCGTCTTTGGCATGGTCAGCCGTGAAAGCGCACTGGTACTGAATAATATTTTGTTGGCTGTCAGTTGCTTTGTGGTGTTCTTCGGGACCATGTGGCCGATGGTGGCCGAGATGGCTTTTGACCGGAAACTCTCGGTCGGGGCACCGTTTTTCAATGCGGCCTTTACACCCTTCATGATCGTTTTGGGGATCGTTCTACCTGTGGGCGCAATGATGCCGTGGAAACGCGGCAAGATTGGCAAGGCGGCGTATTCGCTTCGCTACGCCTTTGTATTGGCCGTGGCTTTGGCGATACTGGTCTGGGTCATGCAAACGGGGCGTAGCGCGCTTGGCCCTATTGGTCTGTTCCTTGGGGCGTGGGTCACTTTTGGCGCTGCGGTTGATTTGTGGAGCCGTACAGGCCGCAACGGAAGCCTAAGTCGCCTGTTCCGGCTGCCCGGAGCCGATTGGGGCAAAGCCGTTGCGCATACCGGGCTTGGCGTGACCATGTTTGCCATTGCCGGTCTGACCGCGTGGGAGGTTGAGGATATCCGAGTGGCGCAGCCTGGTCAGCCTTTTGAGGTTGGTCAATTCACCCTGACACTGGACGATGTCCGCCGCGTGCAAGGGCCCAACTACTTCTCGACCACCGCCGATGTTCGGGTGGAAAAGAACGGCCGCCCCATGGGTATGTTGCACCCGGAAAAACGGGACTATCCTGTTGCCAGAATGCCAACGACCGAAGCGGCGATCGACTACCGGTTCTTAGGGGACCTGTACGTTGTGATCGGCGATCAGCAGGCTGACGGAGGCTGGGTGATGCGAACCTACATCAAGCCTCTGGCAAACTGGATCTGGGGTGGTTGTATCCTGATGGCTTTGGGTGGGTTCCTTAGCCTGTCCGACAGAAGGTTCCGCGTGGCTGCAGGCGCACGCAAGGCCCCAACAGGCGGAGTGCCAGCAGAATGAAACGCCTGATCCTGATCCTGGCGATTATCGCGTCGCCTTTATACGCCGTGCAGCCAGACGAGGTACTGGACGATCCGGTCTTGGAGCAACGTGCACGTGACCTGAGTACCGGTTTGCGCTGTTTGGTATGTCGCAATGAAAGTATTGACGAAAGCAATGCCGGGCTGGCGCGGGATTTGCGCCTGTTGTTGCGGGAACGGCTTGTTGCGGGCGATAGCGACGAAGAAGCAATCAGCTTCATTGTAGACCGTTATGGGGAATACGTGCTGTTGAAGCCTACCATAACTGGTTCAAACCTGCTGCTGTGGCTTGCGGGACCGATCATGTTGTTGATTGCTGCAGCGGTGGGTTGGAGTTTCCTTCGAAAGCGCGCAGATGCGCACGCGACCGCGGACACTGACGGGCTTAGCGACGCTGAAAAGAAGCGGTTAGAGCAAATTCTGAAGGACTGACCCTTGGTCGGTCTTTCCCTTGATTGTGAATTAAGTCAGGCTTGTCCTCAAGAATAGTGCTTGGGGGGGAACCTGATGGATTATGAAACCGTGCTGCTGAACATCTCGGACGATTTGGCGGTAGTGACCCTGAATCGACCGGACAAGATGAATGCGATGACCGCCCAGATGCGGGCCGAAGTTGCATATGCCATGAAAGAGGCGGCAGCCAATGCACGCGCCGTAGTGCTTACTGGGGCAGGGGCCGCGTTCTGTTCCGGACAGGACTTGGGCGATTCCTCGACCACAGGAAAAATCGACCTCGAACGCACGTTGCGGGATGAATACGAGCCGATGCTCGAAACGATCTACAACTGTCCGGTTCCCACCATTGCCGCTGTGAACGGCCCGGCTGCGGGGGCTGGTTGCAATATGGCCTTGTGCGCGGATGTAGTGATTGCAACGGAAAGCGCCTATTTCCTGCAGGCTTTTGCCCGGATCGGCTTGTTGCCGGATGCTGGCGGGACATGGTTTACCCCGCGCCAAATGGGCTTTGCCAAAGCGATGGGGGCCGCTCTGTTTGCGGACAAGATCAGCGCGCGGCAAGCCGATGAGTGGGGCATGATCTGGGAGGCCGTCCCGGATGCCGATTTCGACGCCCATTGGCGACGCCGAGCCGCCTATCTGGCCAGCGGTCCGACCGCTGGGTTTGGCGCGATCAAAAAGGCGATCCGCGGGACTTACGAAAAGACGCTGGGTGAACAGCTTGAGATCGAAGCCCACCTTCAGGGTGAATGCGGACGGTCTCGGGATTTTGCCGAGGGCGTCGTAGCCTTCATGCAAAAACGCCCCCCGAAATTCGAAGGGCGTTGAGCTTCACGCGCGGCGGCGGCGGCGGGTCCGGCGCTCTGGCACCGCGTCGTCACCGGTGCCATCAGAGGCGGACGAAAACGGCCCCAGCGCATTAGTGATCTGATCCAGTGTTGGGCGCGCTCCACGGGGCGTGCTATCCAACGCCTCGCGCATTTTGCGCAGGTGGTCGGGCATCGTACCGCAACAACCGCCAACAATCGTCGCACCCGCATCACGCGCCATTGCGGCGTATTGCGCCATCAGTTCGGGTGTACCGTCGTAATGGATATGCCCATTCACATATTTAGGAATGCCCGCATTCCCTTTCGAGATCACGGGACGTTCGGTGCCTTGCGCGGCAAAACCCAGAACCGTGCGCAGGATGTCCGATGCGCCGGTTCCGCAATTTGCACCAAAGGCGACGGGCGGGTTTGGCAGGGTCTCAACCAGCTGCGCCAGGTCGGCCGACGTGACGCCCATCATGGTGCGACCGGCGGTGTCAAAGCTCATGGTGCCACACCAAGGCATATCAGCAAGAGCAAACGCCTCGGCCGCCGCGCGGAATTCCTCGGGGGCGCTGATCGTTTCCAGCCACAGGACGTCCGCGCCGCCCGCTTTCAACGCTTCAGCTTGTTCGTGGAGCATTTCGACCGCCCCGGCATGGGACAGAGCTCCGACAGGTTCCATTATCTCACCGGTCGGACCGACCGAACCAGCCACAACGACCGTCCGGCCCGCCTTGTCAGCAACTTCGCGACCAAGCTCGGCGCCAATACGGTTCAATTCACCCACACGGTTCTGGGCGTCGTGCAATTTAAGCCGTGCTGACGTACCACCGAACGTGTTGGTCAGAAACAGGTCGCTGCCCGCATCAACTGATCCCTGATACAAAGCCCGTATCTTGTCTGGCGCGTCCACATTCCACAATTCTGGTGCGTCCCCGGACTGCAATCCCATATTGAACAAGTTTGTGCCGGTTGCACCGTCGGCAAGGATGGCATCATTTGCGGCAAGAAGATCAGTCAGCGCGTTTGTCATTGGGCGTTCCCGAAAAGTCGGCGGAGCCGAAAAAAATAAGAAGCCCCGTGTCTCATGACCGGGGCTTCAAATCAAATTCATAAAACTCATGAAGATCATGAGTTCAAGGGCAGAGCGTTAATTCGCCTCGCTCAGGATTTGCGATTTGGCTTCGGGTAGAAGTTCAGTCATTTTGGCGCGGATTTCGTCGTCAGACGACAGTGATCCCAAGTCACCCGACACTTTGCGGACGACGTCTTCGTGGCCTGCCTCTTCCATATCGGCGATCACGACAGTTTTAGCATAAGCTTCAGCCTCTTCGCCGGTTTTTCCCAACTTTTCTGCGGCCCAAAGACCCAGCAGTTTGTTGCAGCGTGCTTGTGCTTTGAACTGCATTTCTTCGTCATGGGCAAACTTCGCTTCAAAGGCGTTTTCGCGTTCGTCAAATGTGGTCATTGGTTGGGGACCCCTTGGATTACATCTTGTCTTTTGCAGATATGACCATAGCAAGGCTTCGACGCAAGGGATTTGCGCTGCGTCAAAGGCCCTCGGCTTACTGAACTTGCGGGAAAGGGGGGCTTGGACTATGAGGGCGCAACAAAGTGGGAAATCTCTCGCTTCACAGTCTGGAAGGGTCGCTTATGGCGCGTCGCAAGAAAATCTACGAAGGCAAGGCCAAAATTCTGTATGAAGGTCCCGAACCGGGTACGATCGTTCAGTACTTCAAGGACGACGCGACCGCATTCAATGCGGAAAAGAAGGACGTGATCGACGGTAAAGGCGTGCTGAACAACCGCCTGAGCGAGTATTTCATGAACGGCCTGAACCAGATCGGCGTGCCCACACATTTTATTCGCCGCCTGAATATGCGTGAGCAATTGGTGCGCAGCTGTGAAATCGTGCCGCTAGAAGTCATCGTGCGTAACTATGCTGCAGGGTCGATGTCCAAACGTTTGGGTATTGCCGAAGGTACTCAATTGCCGCGCCCCATCGTCGAGTACTGCTATAAGGATGACTCGCTGGGTGATCCGCTGGTGACCGAAGAGCACATCGCTGCTTTTGGCTGGGCCAGCCAGCAGGATATGGACGATATTCTAAGCCTTGCGCTGCGCGTAAATGATTTCATGAGCGGCATTATGTTGGCCGTTGGCATTCGTCTGGTCGACTTCAAGATCGAGATCGGGCGTGTTTTCGAAGGCGATTATCAACGTTTGATCGTTGCAGATGAAATCAGCCCTGACAGCTGTCGCCTTTGGGATATCGAAAGTGGCCAAAAGTTGGATAAAGATGTGTTTCGGAGAGATTTGGGCAATCTTACAGATGCCTATTCCGAAGTTGCCCGTCGTTTGGGTGTTTTGCCAAAAAGCAATGTAACCAAGCCGACGCTGATCAACTGAATCTCTGCCCTCAGGACAAGTCGAAACGCCGCTTAGTCAAGCGGCGTTTTTTCTTTTGTTGGTGGCGTTTGACAGTGCCATGGATTGTCTCGCATTGTCTGCCGAGGTAATTGTAAGCTAGGCGTGAAATGGCTGAACTATTTGACCAGGCAGTTTTTCTGAAATTTCTTGCGGCTTTGCTCGCGATTTTCAACCCGTTGTACGGTATCCCGATTTTCCTGGGTATGACCGATGGCTACACGGCACCCGAGCGCAAACGGGTCGCGCTGATCGTGACTGCCACGGTTGTCGCTGTCGCATTGATTGCCGTTTTGATTGGCGAAGAAATTCTGGCCGTTTTCGGGATCGACATCCCGTCATTTCGTATTGCGGGCGGGTTGATCATCCTCGGGGTCGGCATGTCTATGCTGAATGCATCGGACCGGCCAAAGGGGGATCAGCAGGCCGTGCAAGATGGGGCGAAGAAAAGCAACATAGCCGTTGTGCCTTTGGCGATCCCCCTGACTATTGGCCCCGGTACAATCGCAACCACCATCGTGTTTGCGCATAGCCTACCAGACGGGGCCGAGATTGTAACATTGGGTTCAGCGGTCCTTATAGCCTGCGCAATTGTGGGGCTTGGTTTGTTGTTCGCCGATCCGATTTCGCGCGTTCTTGGGCCGACGATGATAAATGTGGTCACTCGGGTCATGGCTATTATTCTTGTCGCGGTTGCCGTTGAAATGGTGCTGACAGGGACATTCAACGCGATTGATGCCCATTACCCCGGGCTTTCAGGCAAGAACTGACGCGGCCTGCGGCAAACTGCGTGCGGACAAGGGTTGTCGAATGGCAAAAGGCGCGCTATCCCCCGCGCAACGGAACGGGCCGTATCCGCTGGCCCTTAGCTGGAGTTGCAGGAATGAAAGCACGTGTGCATGTGATGCTCAAGAATGGGGTTCTCGACCCACAGGGCGAGGCCGTGCGTCACGCATTGGGTGCCATGGGCTTTGACCAGGTCGAAGGCGTACGTCAGGGCAAGGTGATTGACCTTGAATTGGCCGAAGGTGCAACCGAGGCAGACGTAACCGAGATGTGCGAAAAGCTGTTGGCCAATACGGTCATCGAACGCTACGAGATCGAACTGGTCTGACCCTTACCTCCGGAGGCCCCGCCATGCGCGCTGCAGTCATCGTATTCCCCGGTTCCAACTGTGACCGGGATTTGGCCGTCGCTTTTGAACAAGCCGGTTTTCAGGTCGACATGGTCTGGCACAAAGACGCGTCTCTGCCTGAGGGCGTCGATATCATCGGAGTCCCCGGCGGTTTCTCGTACGGTGACTACCTGCGATGTGGCGCTATCGCGGCGCAATCGCCGATCTGCAAAGCTGTTGTGGAACACACTGAACGCGGTGGCTATGCGGTTGGTGTTTGTAACGGCTTCCAAATCCTGACCGAGACCGGCATCCTTCCGGGCGCTTTGCTGCGCAATGCCGGGCTCAAATATATCTGTCGGACTGTAGGCTTGAAGGTAGAGACCAGCGACAGTGCTTTCACCAACGCTTATAATGCCGGCGATGTCATTGGTATTCCGATTGCGCACCATGATGGAAACTATTTCGCCGATGACGCAACACTGTCCACACTTCGTGATCAAGACAGGATCGCGTTCACCTATACCGAGAATCCCAATGGGTCGGTTGGCGATATCGCGGGCATCTTGTCGGAAAACCGTCGCGTTCTTGGCATGATGCCACACCCCGAGCGCGCTGCAGACGAAGGTCACGGCGGCACAGACGGCACGGCATTGTTCCGCGCATTGTCGGGTGTTTTAGCACCGGCGTGACTTGAGGTTGCACTCAAGCCCGCGTAGTTTCCGGGCATGAGCTCCGACACCCAATCTGGCTGGTCTTCTATCAAAAATCCGTTCCGGGGCGCTCCTTTGGGGTGGCGCCTGCGTGTCGCGGTTTCGATCCTTTTGATTGCAACCGTTGGAACGATTTGGGTGACCAACCGTTTGCTGACGGATCGTTTTACTGAATCGACCCGAAACAGAGCCGAAGTACGCCTTGCGCTGTATTCGGGAAACTTGCTGAGCGAACTGCGGCGGAACGCGATTGTTCCGCAACTACTGGCTCGTGATCCGACACTGATATCGGCGCTTCAGTCCAGCGACTATACCCTATCCACTCAGCGCCTTATCTCGTTTGTCGAGGAGATCGGCGCCGCATCATTGATGTTGTTGGACAGCGACGGGCGGACCGTGGCTGCAACCGACAGGAACCGCTTAGGCGAAGCGCATCGAAACTCGCCTTACTATGTGGATGCTGTTCGTTCCAATGCCACGATTTTTTCGGTCATTGAGAATGAGGCGGGGGGATACAGTTTTGTCTATTCGCGCCGCATGGACTCTGGAGCAGATATTCTGGGCGTCATCGTCGTTGAAGTCGATTTGCAGAAATTCGAACGCGCCTGGGCGGGTATTTCTGATGCTGTGATGGTTGTAGATAGTACGGGTACGGTCATTCTGTCGACCGAACCGCGGTGGCGCGGATTGGAGGAAAGCACTGCCATTCAGCGGCAACCGCCCGAAAACGCCATTGAGCGGGCGATCCGCGCAACCGCTGATTGGACCGCGCTGCCGCCGGATGCTTATCTGCAGGGCGAAGCTGTTATGCGTATGGACTCACGCATACCGTTCCGTGGTTGGACGATCACGTCTTTCACAACTTACTCGTCCATCCGGGAAAAGGTGAACAGTGTAATTGCGCTGGAAATCATGGGGTTTGCGATTCTTCTTGCTTTGGCTTTCTACGCTCTCAGCCGCCGGGCGACGTTCCGCATGGCGCTGTTTCAGCGCGAGTCGGCAGAGCTTCGCGCATTGAATGCGCGCCTGCAGCGGGAAATCGCTGAGAGAGAACGGGTTGAAAAGACGCTGGAAGTTGCTGAACAGACGCTGGCGCAAAGCTCGAAACTGGCCGCGTTGGGCGAGATGTCGGCCGCTGTCAGTCACGAGCTTAATCAACCTCTGGCTGCAATGAAAACTTACCTGGCAGGCGCGCGCCTGCTGCTGCGCAGGAACCGTCCGGAAGAAGCACTGGCCAGCTTTGGTCGTATCGATGGACTGATCGAGCGGATGGGTGCGATAACCCGTCAGCTCAAATCCTATGCTCGGAAGGGCGCGGATGCGTTTTCCCCTGTAAATCTTGGCGAAGCGCTGGCTTCTGCCCTGTCGATGATGGAGCCGCAATTGCGTCAGCGACACGTCAAGATCACTCAGATTCTGCCCGAAGAACCGGTGTTTGCACTGGGGGACCGAATGCGGATTGAGCAGGTAATGGTCAACCTCTTGCGTAATGCACTGGACGCCACCAAATCAGTATCTGAACCGGATGTAGAAATCATTCTGGCCGCAGGGGATATGGCGGTGCTGACGGTGCGGGACAATGGCCATGGAATCGAGGATATCGAAAACCTGTTCGAGCCTTTCTATACCACCAAGCAGCCGGGCGATGGCGTCGGGCTGGGGCTTGCCATCTCCTCCGGGATCGTGAACGACCATGGGGGACGGCTGACTGCCCGCAACAGCCCCAACGGGGGCGCGGTGTTCGAGATGCAGCTGCCTATACTTGGAAGCGATGGCCTAGAGGCCGCGGAATAACGGGGAAAGACTATGGCACAGGCCATGAAGATCGCCATTGTGGACGACGAACAGGATATGCGGCAGTCAATCAGTCAATGGCTGGCACTGTCAGGATATGACACGGAAACGTTTGCCAGCGCCGAAGATGCGCTCAAAGTTCTGGGGCCGGATTATCCAGGGATCGTTATTTCGGATATCAAGATGCCGGGAATGGACGGTATCCAGTTGCTGAAAAAACTCATGGGAGCGGACAGTACGCTGCCGGTGATCATGATTACCGGGCACGGGGATGTGCCGATGGCTGTGGAAGCCATGCGCGTGGGCGCGTTCGATTTTCTGGAAAAGCCCTTCAATCCCGACCGGATGTCGGAATTGGCTAAACGTGCCAGTAACGCTCGGCGCCTAACCTTGGACAACCGGGCACTGCGGCGAGAGCTGTCGGATGGCACGCAAATCATGAGCAAGCTGATCGGGGCCAGCCCGGTCATGGAACGCCTGCGTGAGGATATTCTGGATCTGGGGCAGGCCGATGGTCATGTGCTGATCGACGGTGAAACCGGTACCGGCAAGACCTTGGTGGCGCACGCCCTGCATGCGGTGGGCAGTCGGGCCGGTAAGAAATTCGTTCTGATTTCTTGTGCGGCCCTGGAAGAAGAGGCGCTTTCCAAACGGTTGTTCGGCCCCATGATGCCCGAGGACGCGCAACTGCCTGCCGTTGAAGAAGCGCGCGGCGGTACCTTGGTTCTGGAAGACGTTGAAGCGCTAAGCGATACGCTGCAAGCGCGCTTGCTGAGCGTGATGAATGATCAGGGTACGCCTGCCGAGACGCGGATTATCGCGATCTCGAACCTTCAGGAAGCCGGTAAGACCTCTGAAGATGTTCTGCGGCCGGACTTGTTCTATCGGCTGGCGGCGTTGCGTATCACCATGCCGCCGCTGCGCCAGCGCGGCGAAGATATCCTGACATTGTTCACCCGCCTGAGCGAACAATTCGCCGAAGAATATGGCTGTGATGCGCCGCAAGTCAGTGCACAAGAGGCCGCGCAGTTGTTGCAGGCGCCTTGGCCGGGGAATGTGCGACAACTGATCAACATCGCCGAGCGCGCAGTTTTGCAATCGCGTCGCGGCTCTGGAACGATTGCCTCTTTGCTCATGTCGGATCATGAAGAAATGCAACCCGTCATGACAACGGAAGGCAAGCCCCTGAAGGAATATGTTGAGGCGTTCGAACGGATGCTGATCGACAATACTATGCGCCGTCATAAAGGCTCGATCGCGTCTGTGATGGACGAGCTGTGTTTGCCGCGGCGAACGTTGAACGAAAAGATGGCCAAATACGGGCTGCAACGTTCGGACTACTTGTGACGGAAGAGAGGGGGGCCAGCCCCCTCTTGAGCCTTCAGCTCAATTCACCCCCGAGATATTTTTGGCCAGATGAAGCGATCCCTGTTGTCAGAAGTGCAGGGATTGCAGTTTGCCCATTGTCTTTTCCACAGGACTGCTTTTATTGTACCTGAACGGGCCGGGCCGTTTTTGGTGCCCAAAAGTCCCGAATCTTTGAGTTTCGCTGCAACGCCGCAGGTGGTGACCTAATCCCACACAGGCCGCGCAGACCGATTGTGCCCCGAACCGGGGCAGTTGAACGCCTGAGCCCGTGGATGCGGGCGAAAGGAATATAATGGGCAGACAGCGTCAAGGCGCGTCTGTCGGAGAAGAACCGCGATGACGCGCGCGCAACGATTGACTATACGGGCAGGGGGCCACAGTGCCAGACCCTGCCGCGCGCCGTCCGAAATCGCCCGTACAAGACACCTCCCCAAAAGTGCCTGTCCGCCTGGACGGGTCAGGACAACGCGTTTGGCGCGGTGCACCAAGGACACATGGCTAAGAAAATGCTTATCGATGCCACCCACACCGAGGAGACTCGGGTTGTGGTGGTCGATGGAAACAAGGTCGAAGAGTTCGATTTTGAGTCCGAAAACAAACGCCAGCTTGCTGGCAACATCTATCTAGCAAAAGTAACGCGGGTTGAGCCGTCTTTGCAGGCGGCTTTTGTGGATTACGGCGGAAACCGGCACGGTTTTCTGGCGTTTTCCGAAATTCATCCCGACTACTACCAAATCCCAGTTGCCGATCGTGAAGCGCTGATGGAGGAAGAACGCGCTTATGCCGAGGCCATGAGGGCTCGGGATGAGGCGGAAGAATCCAAGCCCAAGAAACGCCGTTCGCGGTTGCGGATTAAGGCTGCCGACGTCAAAACGGATGATGCAGTCGAGACGCTTGAGGTGTCTTCGGAACCCTCGGGTATGGAAACGATTGATCTGGATGAGGGCGACGAACAACCCGAGATGGCTGTGCCCGAAGGGACTTCCCCAGCGGATCACGTGGCGGACACTCCTGTCGAGGAACCGCTCGACGACGTGGAAGCACTGGATGCGGAAACTGTAGCAGCAGCAGACGAACCGGAAAGTGCCGACCCCACTGTAGAGGAAGAAGTGGCCTCGGATTCGGCGGGTGAAGAGACCCAAACAGAGGACTTGGAAACATCCTCCGCCGACGAGGCGGGTCAGGTTGATGCTCAACCCGACGCCGACGCTGTTGCGTCGGAAGACGCGCCGGCGGATGCCGACACTGAGCAAGCTGAAAACAAGGCTGACTCCGATGAGCCGGACGATACCGAAGCCCGCGCGGATGCTACCGCAAAAGACGACACGATCGAATCTGTTGCGGATGAGGATGATAGCGAAGACATTCGCCCTCCGCGCAAGCCGCGCCCGCGCCGGTACAAAATCCAAGAGGTGATCAAGGTCCGGCAGGTTTTGCTGGTTCAGGTCGTCAAAGAAGAGCGTGGCAACAAGGGCGCAGCGCTGACCACGTATCTCTCGTTGGCCGGTCGCTATTGCGTCTTGATGCCAAACACAGCGCGGGGGGGCGGTATCAGCCGCAAGATCACTAACGCGCCGGACCGCAAGAAACTGAAAGAGATCGCTGCCGATATTGACGTGCCGACAGGTGCCGGCCTGATCATTCGGACCGCTGGGGCCAAACGGACCAAATCCGAGATCAAACGTGACTACGAATACCTGCAGCGTATGTGGGAGCAGATCCGCGAGTTGACGCTCAAGTCCATAGCGCCGGCCAAGATCTATGAAGAGGGCGACCTGATCAAACGCTCGATCCGCGATTTGTACAATCGCGATATCGACGAGGTGCTGGTCGAAGGCGAGGGCGGGTACCGCATCGCCAAGGACTTCATGAAGATGATCATGCCGTCCCATGCCAAGAACGTGAAACGGTACGAGGATGCTCTGCCGCTGTTTGCGCGTTATCAGGTGGAAAGCTATCTGGCCGGGATGTTCAACCCGACTGTGCAGTTGAAATCGGGTGGCTACATCGTAATCGGTGTGACTGAGGCATTGGTAGCGATCGACGTCAACTCGGGACGGGCGACCAAGGAAGGCTCGATCGAGGAAACCGCGCTCAAGACAAATCTCGAAGCGGCCGAAGAAGTGGCGCGCCAGTTGCGCCTGCGCGACTTGGCCGGTCTGATTGTCATCGACTTTATCGACATGGACGAGCGCAAGAATAACTCGGCCGTCGAAAAGCGCCTTAAGGATAAGTTGAAAACGGATCGGGCACGCATTCAGGTTGGTCGTATTTCCGGCTTCGGCCTGCTTGAGATGAGTCGCCAGCGGTTGCGCCCGGGTATGCTGGAAGCAACGACGCAGCCTTGCCCATCCTGTCATGGAACTGGGCTGATCCGTTCGGACGACAACATGGCGTTGACCATTTTGCGTCAGATCGAAGAAGAAGGTACGCGGCGCCGCTCGCGCGAGGTTTTGGTGCGCTGCCCCGTCAGCATCGCGAATTTCCTGATGAACCAGAAACGTGAGCATATCGCCCAAATCGAGTCGCGCTATGGTCTTTCAGTTCGTGTGGAAGGGGATATCCATCTGGTCAGTCCGGATTTCTCGATGGAGAAGTTCAAGACTGCAAGCCGGATTGTACCCGAAGCGACAGCGCCGGTCGTTTCCGTAGATGCATCGCTGATGGATCTTGTCGACGCGGATGAAGAGGAAAAGGTCGAAGACGAAACGCCTCAGACAGACGAAGAAGCCAAGCCCAAGCGCAAGCGCCGCCGCCGCCGCCGCAAGAAGGGCAATGGAAATGGCGAAACGGCTGAGGTGAGCGCAGATGACGTTGAGGCCGCAGAGGCGCCCACTGGAGAAGAAGCACCGGTCGAAGTAGACGAAACCGACGCTGCAGAGTCCGTTCCGGCGGAAAGCGGCGAGGAAGAGGCTAAGCCTAAACGCCGCCGAGCGCCACGTCGTAAAAAGAAGGAAACCACACCGGTTGATGCCGAAGGCGAGTCAGTTGAGACTGCTGAGGTGCAAACTGAAGTGGTCGAAGAAACCGTAAAGGAATCGGCTGCACCAGCGGAATCGAATGAAGTCGAACTCGCTGACGATATTGTTGCTGAAAGCACTGAGTCACCCGAGGCGGAGGCGGAAGAGCCTGTAGCAGCAGTCGCAGAGGAAAGTCAGGAACCGGAGGTAGCGCCGGAACCGGAACCAGTAACAGAAGAGCCGGTACTTGAGGTCGTTGCCGAGGAACCTGCAGAACCTACGAAGCCCAAGCGGCGCGGATGGTGGTCACTGGGGCAATAAACAAAAAGGCGGGCGAAAGACCCGCCTTTTTTGTAACATTCGCGACTTAAACTTAGCCTTTTTTCTGGATCAGGTAGACTTGATGGCCTTCGGTTTCTTCTTGCGCCAGCAAGTGGTGACCGCTTTCGCTGCAGAAATGCGGGACGTCAATAATCGCAGCAGGATCGTCGGCCAGAACACGCAGAACTGCCCCGGAGGGCATTGATTTCAAACGTTTTCTAGCTTTCAGAACGGGCAGGGGACAAAGCAGGCCCAATGCGTCGAGAGTTTCAGTTGGGTTTGACATAGAGATGAAATATTTCCACTTTGACCGGGTGTCCAGCGTGCAACCACGAGGATGTGACTGAATGGCCTCGTGACGTTCGCCACATCATACCATATGTGCTGAATTATGTTTGGAATAGATATCATCGACGCGGGCCTGCTGCCTGCCATGTTCATCGCGATGCTGGGCGGACTGATTAGTTTCCTTTCGCCGTGTGTCTTGCCGATCGTGCCACCGTATCTTGCCTATATGAGCGGTGTGTCGATCAACGAAATGCAGGACCAGACTGCGGCGCGGCGCAAAGCGACGCTGACCGCATTGTTCTTTGTGCTGGGCTTGTCGACTGTCTTCCTGTTACTGGGCTTCACGGCCTCGGCCTTTGGCGCGTTTGTCCTGCAAAACCAAGTGCTTTTCGCGAAGATTTCAGGTGCTGTGGTGATTGTGTTCGGTCTTCACTTTCTGAATGTCTTCCGCATCCCGTTCCTGGACCGTGAAGCGCGGATCGAAACCGGAGATTCGGGCGGTTCTGTTTTTGGAGCTTACATCCTCGGACTGGCTTTCGCTTTTGGATGGACGCCGTGTATCGGTCCTCAGCTTGGCGCGATCCTGTCCTTGGCGGCGTCTGAAGCCTCGGTGGCCCGTGGAACGTTGCTCTTGGGTGTTTACGCTGCGGGACTCGGCATACCGTTCTTGCTGGCTGCAATGTTCCTTAACCGCTCGATGACCGTTATGAACAAGATCAAGCCTCATATGGCGACAATCGAAAAAGTGATGGGTGGGTTGTTGTTGTTCGTTGGCATCATGTTGATCACCGGGTTGTTCACCGAGTTTAGCTGGTGGTTGCTGGAAGCTTTCCCGGCGCTGGCAAATTTTGGCTAAAGTACTGATCTGACTTACCTTGATAATAACGCTGCGCTAATCTGCTCAGCAGAAGGTAAGACTATGAACAGTCACGAAAACCAAGAGCAGGTCAAACGGCGCCGGGTGTTTTACATTCCCGGTTATGATCCTATACATCCTCGCAGATACCGCGAACTGTACCGCTCGGAAGGGGCGGCGCAGTCCGCGTTGTCAGGATATCAGATATCGGTTTCAGCCAAAATGGGGGACGGTCCCTTTGGATGGCATGTCCATTCGGAACAAGACGGAACCGAGGTTGAGACACAGATTCAGGTGTTGGTCTGGTCGGATATTGTCAGGGACAGCATGTCCAACTCGGTTGTTGCGACTTATGTGCAACTGGTTAGAACCGCGTGGATTTACCTTGCGAATGGGACATTTGGACGACTGATGCGTTTACGCAAGGGGCCTGTAATCGCTGCACTTTATCCGTTTGCGATGCTTGTATTCCAGCTGGCCGCAGCACTGGCCATCGCTTGGGGCATCTGGAAAGGCGGCAGCCAATTTTTTGACCTCTTTGCCATTGCTCCAGCCATTCTGACGTTCTGCCTGCTTTTGCGTTGGTTTCAAAAGATCGACAACAAGCTATTCGCTTATTATCTGATGCACGACTACGCCTATTCGGCGAGCTTAAAGGGTGAAACGCCCGCTGCTTTGCGAAAACGCATGACCGAATTCACCGAACTTATTAAGCAGGCGTTGGTTACGGACGTGGATGAAGTCTTGGTTGTTGGCCACAGTTCCGGCGCACATATCGGGGTCTCAGTTCTGGCTGATGTAATCAGGAATGCACCGGATACAGGTTTCCGACCAGCTCTATCTTTCCTATCCTTGGGTCAGGTCGTGCCAATGGTGTCGTTTCTCCCAAATGCCAAAGAGTTGCGGACAGATCTTCAATTTCTTTCCGTTCAGTACAATCTCACCTGGGTGGACGTATCGGCTCCGGGTGACGGATGTTCTTTTGCTCTTTGCGACCCTGTCGGCGTTTCCGGCGTCGCAACCGAAAGTAAAAAATGGCCCTTGGTCTTGTCGGCTGCATTCACGCAAACACTTTCGCCAGAGCGTTGGCAGGCTTTGCGGTGGCGTTTCTTTCGTCTTCATTTTCAGTATTTGTGCGCCTTTGATCGTGTCGGGGCGTACGACTATTTCCGCATCACGGCCGGACCTCAGTCTTTGGCCCAGAGATTCCGCGAATGTAGTTCGTCTAAGTCTCGTATCGATATCGCAGTCTCAAAGCACCGGACGGTGATGCTGTGATACCGCCAAAGCCGCCCTCACGCCCAAACCATGTTTCGCTGTGGCGGTACCTCAAGCTGTTTCGTCAAGATATCCTTTCGGCACAACCGCAACGCCTGTATCGCGCATGGATGGCCGAGTTTCGGACTCCGTTCTTCCGTTCATACATGATGAATCAGCCTGAACTTGTTGAAACTGTTTTGAAAAAACGAGCGGAAGGTTTTCCTAAATCTGAACGCATCAGCGAAGGCTTACGACCACTTTTAGGAGAGTCTGTTTTTTTAACCAATGGTGAAACGTGGAAACGACAACGCAGGATCATCGACCCGGCGTTTGAGGGGGGACGGCTTAAAGATACGTTCCCTGCGATGCTTCAGGCCGCGGAAGCAGCAGTGCGACGAATACGCCCTCTGGTCGGCACCGATATCGAATGTGAAGAGTTAACAAGCCATGCCGCCGCCGATGTTATCTTTCGAACCTTATTCTCAGTGCCGATCGAACATGAAGTCGCAGCGCAAGTCTTTCAGAAGTTCAGGGATTACCAACGCCAGCAACCCTTGTTGAACCTGGCCGCATTTGTTCCGCTACCACGGTGGATGCCTCGGTTCCATTCTTCAAGAACTCGAAAAAACGCAAATGAAATAAGGGCTTTGATTGGGAAGCTGACGCAACAACGTGCTGAATTAATTGCGCGAGGATGTGCGCCCAACGATCTGGCAACTAAAATCATGACGACTCCGGACCCTGAGACCGGGACATGTTTCGACACAAATGAGATGGTCGACCAAGTTGCGATTTTCTTTCTGGCAGGCCATGAAACAAGCGCCTCGGCTCTGGCTTGGGCGTTGTACCTGATGGCCTTATACCCAGAGTGGCAAGATAAGCTTGCTGCCGAAGCTCAGGCTGTAAATCTCTCCGATATCTCGGAGATGTCGAAACTAAAGCTGAGCAGAGATGTCTTTCGCGAGACGCTCCGACTTTATCCGCCTGTCCCTATGATGGTGCGGGAAACTACGTGCCCCGAACGCTTTCGCGACCGCGACGTTCCAAAAGGGGCTCAAATCGTTATCAGCCCGTGGCATGTTCACCGGCACGAACGCCTTTGGGATCATCCGGATGAGTTTGATCCGAACAGATGGGCCACGGAAAACGGCAAGCGTTGCCAGCGAGAAGCCTTCATTCCGTTCTCAGCTGGTCCTCGTGTGTGCTCGGGCGCTGGATTTGCCATGATCGAGGGCCCATTGATCCTGTCCAAATTGCTGCAGCACTTCCGGTTCGAGTTAATCGAGGGCAAAACGCCGATTCCGGTGGCGCATCTGACTGTCCGGTCGAAAGACGGAATTTGGTTGCGCATCGTTGAGCGCTAACAAACTACCATCGCGATGCGCCATGCTGTATGCGGTTGAAAACAGCGGAATCATTTCGAACGGGAATATCATATGTCCAAATCAGAACAGCGCGAGCAAATGTCCAATGGAGCTGGCTTTATTGCAGCACTGGATCAAAGCGGCGGCTCGACTCCCAAAGCGCTGGCACTCTATGGGGTTGAGGCTTCAGACTATTCCTCGGACGAGGAGATGTTTGGGGAAATTCAGAAGATGCGCGCCCGGATTATCCTGGCAGATGATTTCACCAATGAAAAAGTTATCGGAGCCATCCTGTTCGAACGGACTCTGGGTGAAGAAATTAATGGCCGAAAAGTCGCTGATTTCCTTTGGTCGGAAAAGCGCATCGTTCCTTTTCTCAAGATCGACAAAGGGTTAGAGGACGAGGCGAATGGTGTTCAGATGATGAAGCCGATCCCTGGTCTGGCCGACACCCTAGCGAAGGCGTCGGGCGTGTTTGGAACCAAAGAACGCTCGGTTATTCATGAAGCCAATGCCAAGGGCATCGCAGCTGTAGTTGCGCAACAATTCGACATTGCGCGGGAAGTGATAGCGGCTGATATGGTTCCGATCATCGAGCCTGAGGTGAACATCAATTCGGCATCCAAAGCCGAGGCCGAAGACATTCTGAAGGCCGAGATCCTGAAAAACCTTGATCAATTGGACGAGGGACAGGATGTGATGCTGAAATTGACGATCCCCACCAATGCGAACCTGTATGACGCCGTTGCCGATCATCCACGCGTGGTGCGTGTGGTTGCTTTGTCGGGCGGATATTCAACAGAACAAGCCTGCGATTTGTTGGGACAGAACGGTAAAATGATCGCATCTTTCTCGCGTGCTTTGACTGAGGGACTGTCGAAAAAGCAATCGAATGATGAGTTCAACGCAGCTCTGGGTGGGAATATCGAGAAAATCTACCGCGCGTCGATTTAAACAGATCTACGTTGGCGCAATGAAATTGCGGCGCATCTGCGCCGCTTTTTCGCGCATGACGCATGCATTTGCGTGATCATTTACAAGCCCCATCGCTTGCATGAACGCAAAAACAGTGGTTGGCCCAACGAATTTCCAACCTCTCTTTTTAAGATCCTTGGACATGGCCACAGACTCAGCCGAGGTTGACGCTGTCTGAGGTTCGGGTGGCATATCTGCCTCATACTGCCAGACATAAGCAGCAAGTGATCCGTACTCAGTGATCAGACATTGTGCGCATTGGGCGTTATTTATGACGGCTTGAATTTTGCCGCGATGTCGGACAATTCCTTCATCGTGCAAAAGACGTTCAATGTCTGCATCATCAAACGCCGCTACAGCGTTGATTTCGAATTGTTTAAACGCTCTCCGAAAATTCTCGCGCTTGGATAGGATTGTCCGCCAGCTCAACCCGGATTGAAAACTTTCGAGACATAGCTTTTCGAACAAGCGTTGGTCATCCGCAACGGGATATCCCCATTCGTTGTCATGATAATCGAAAAACTCAGGCGCGGCCTGGCACCATTTGCAGCGAGGCTGACCGTCCGGTCCTTGTGTAGTCTGGCTCATGTATGTACCACTTTTGTTCCGGTCGAGCATACACAGCCCGGTAGTTTTAAATCAAGCACCCAATATCAGGCGCGATACCAGTTCAAAATGTACACACGAATTGCCGATGCCAAGCCGATTTCAGGATCACGAGACACGTCAATTTCAGCCGCTAGCGCATTGATTGGAATATCCTTTATTTTGGCAATGTCACGGAATGCCTGCCAGAACTCATCCTCGAGCGATACCGAAGTACGGTGTCCCTTCAGGGTCAGGGACCGTTTGACGGGGCGGCCGCTCATTCCTCCAACTCATGGTTGTCCAAGTCGCGGCGTTGTTTGTTCAGTACTTTCTCGGCTGCATCTCTTTCAGGCTTTTTACGCCCAAAGGTAATAGCATTCTGGTCGGCGCGGGCCTTCTTTTCAGCCCGCGCTTTTTCCTTTCGGTACCGGTTCAGATTGACCGGCTTACTCATCAGTCCTTTGGACCGATCATTTGCTCGGGGCGGACCACGGCGTCAAATGTCGCTTCATCCACAAAACCCAGGGCGATGGCCTCTTCCTTGAGGGTCGTGCCGTTCTTATGCGCAGTCTTTGCAACCGTCGTGGCGTTGTCATAGCCGATGGTGGGCGCCAGAGCCGTCACCAGCATCAGCGACTCCTTCATCAGCTTTTCAATGCGCGGCTCGTTTGCCTGAATGCCCAGTAGCATCCGTTCGGTAAAGCTATCGGCGGCATCGCCCAAAAGCTGGATTGACTGCAACAGGTTGTAGGACATCATCGGGTTGTAAACATTCAACTCGAAGTGGCCCTGACTTCCGGCAAACTTTACTGCGGCGTCATTGCCCATGACATGCGCCGCGACCTGTGTCAGTGCCTCGGCCTGTGTGGGGTTCACTTTGCCGGGCATAATTGACGAACCCGGTTCGTTTTCCGGCAAGATCAATTCGCCCAGACCTGAACGAGGACCCGATCCCAACAGACGGATATCGTTGGCAATTTTATAACAGCTACCCGCGATTGTCGCCAAAGCGCCCGACAAAAAGACCATGGCGTCATGCGCGGCCAGCGCCTCAAACTTGTTAGGCGCGGTCACGAAGGGCAGGCCGGTTATCTCGGCCATATTTGCTGCAACGGCTTCGCCCCAGCCGTTTTGAGTGTTCAAACCGGTGCCCACGGCAGTGCCACCCTGAGCTAGCTCATAGATACCAGGCATAGCGGCCTTTACGCGCTCGATCCCCTGACGGATCTGATGGGCGTAGCCACCGAATTCCTGACCCAGAGTCAGCGGCGTTGCGTCTTGTGTATGAGTCCGCCCGATCTTGATAATATCTTTGAATTCCTCGGATTTCCGCTCCAACCCCAAGGCTAGCTTTTCGAGCCCAGGCAACAGAACGTCACGCACGCTCATGGCTGTGGCGATGTGCATGGCGGTGGGGAAGGTGTCGTTCGAAGATTGTCCCATGTTGCAATGGTCATTGGGGTGCACGGGATCCTTGGATCCAATAACGCCGCCCAGAATCTCGATCGCACGGTTCGCGATGACCTCGTTTGAGTTCATGTTGGACTGAGTTCCCGACCCGGTTTGCCACACGACCAGTGGGAAGTTGTCGTCGAACTTGCCTTCGAAGACTTCTCCGGCTGCCTGAATGATGGCGTCAGCGATCCGAGCGTCCAGTTTACCAGTCGCCTTGTTCTCCATTGCGCAGGCTTTTTTGATAACGCCCAAGGCCCGCACGATGGCCACAGGCTGTTTCTCCCATCCAATGGGGAAATTCATGATGGAGCGCTGGGTCTGCGCACCCCAATATTTATCCGAAGGAACCTCCAGCGGGCCAAAGCTGTCGGATTCTGTGCGGGTCTGGGACATCTGTCACTCCGTCTTGTATACAGTCGTATGCCATTTACCTGCCACTACGCCACCGTGCAATCGGGCAGTTTCGCGCACCTTAAACTTATGGTTCACAAAGGTATAGATCGACAAATGCTTCATTTTATTTAGGGGATTACAATTCGACCCATTGTGCGTGCTAACAGGTGGGCTAGAATAAGTTAGTCAATGTTGCGGAGAGTCTCGTGTTACTTTCAGAACGGCTACTTGCCCTAAAAATGCTCACGTTCTCTGTTGTTGCGCTCGTGTGCATTACGCTTTCGTCTCAACCTGTTCTTGCTGACGAAATCGCCCCCTTTGTTGGTGACTATGTTGGCTCTGCAAACATGGTGGACGCGGATGGAGGTGAAGTCCCCAGGGACATGAGCGTCTCGATCCACGAACTTAAAGATGGGTTTAATGTCAGTTGGAAAACAACGACCTACAAAGCAGACGGTCGGATAAAAGAGCAATCGTTTTCCATTGATTTCAAAGAGTCCGAGCGTACAGACGTATTTTCTGCCGCAATGAGACGTAATGTCTTTGGACACGAAGTGCCTTTGGATCCGATGCAGGGCGAACCGTTCGTATGGGGCCGGATCGATGGGCAAACAATGACAGTTTTTTCCTTGTTCATCGACGAAAACGGTGGCTACGAGCTGCAGCAATACGATCGAACGCTGACTGAAGGCGGTCTGAATCTGTCGTTTTCGCGGTTCAGAAACGGAGTGAAGTCCCGATCAGTCGAGACTTTTCTAAAGCGTCAATAATCCAGCGGTTATTTGCGAAAGCTGTCGAGCGAAACGACGTCGGCGTCGTGTTGCTCTTCTTCTTCCTCAACTTCGATAGCGTCTTCGATGAATTGAGCAACCTCTTCCTCTTCCGGGCTTTCGAAGCGCAAACCAAACTCGACCGAGGGGTCAACAAACGTTTTGATGGACGAATAAGGGATATAAAGCGGCTCAGGCGCGTCGCCAAAATTCAGTGTGATCGCGAACCCCTTGTCGCCGACCTCTAGGTTTTCAAACCAGTGCTGCACGACGATTGTCATTTCATCGGGATATCTGTCGCGCAGCCAGTCAGCTAATTCCACCCCATCTTGTTGGGTGTCGAAGGTAATAAAGAAATGATGCGCCCCTGGCAGGCCGTTTTTCGAAACGCTTGTCAGAACCTTCTTGATTAGCCCACGCATCGCCGTGTGCATAAGGTTCCCGTAATCAATGTCCTGCGACATGTGTCTTCCTCAAAATTGATGTTCTAAGCATAAGCGATTTCGCCGGAAACGAAAGACCACGATTGGGCGGATTGTTCATAGGAAGTGAGAGGCCATTCCGGCCGCCGCCATCATGGCCAATGTTCGCCCCATGCCAAATTTGAATTTAAATATCAACACCCAAGCCAGCACTACAAGACACAAAGCGATCAGGTTCGCGGATGCATAGTCAGGCCAAGGAAACGAAAAGAAACCCCATGTTTTCTGCGGGACATTGTGGAACAGCACATTTAAGCCAAACCACACCGACAAGTTGAGAATCACACCTACGACCGCTGCTGTGATTCCGTTCAGAGCCGCTGACAATCTTGGGCGGCTTGCGAGGTGATCCAGATAAGGTGCGGCAATGAAAATCCATAAAAAGCATGGGACGAATGTTGCCCAAAGCGCAACTGCACCGGCCGCGAGGGCAAGTGGAAACCCTCCATCCGCCTGACCGGTAAGCATAGCCACGAATTGGGTCACTAAAATCAAAGGACCTGGAGTCGTTTCGGCCAATCCAAGTGCATCAATCATCTGCGGTGTGCTAATCCATTGGTACTTGTCCACGACCGTTTGGGTCATATACGCCAACACAGCGTAAGCGCCGCCAAAGGTCACAACTGCAAGACGTGCGAAGAACCAGCCGAGGTCCGCCAGTAATTTCTGACCCGTCAGACTAAGCAAAATCAAAGGCGCCAACCAAAGTGTCACCCAGGTCAGTCCGGTGCGGATATATCCTGTGGGAGTGTCGACCTTATTCATTGTCCGAGTTGGGCTGTCGCTCTGGAACCTAATAAAACCCCAAACCGCGGCGGCCACGATTATCAGTGGAAAGGGCAGGTTAAGAAGAAAGATCGACAGAAAACTCAGAGCGGCAACGCCAATATGCTCGGTATCTTTCAGCGCTTTTCGGGACAGGTTTCTAAGGGCATGCAAAACAATGATGATCACCGCAGCTTTGATCCCCACGAACCCGGATTGCACAAGCGGAAGCGCGCCGTAACTCGCGTAAAGTGATACCAGCACTGCAATAACCAGAGCTCCGGGCAGAACGAACAGAAAGCCGGCAATCAACCCGCCCAAAACGCCACGTAGCCGCCAGCCTGCGTAGGTTGCCAACTGCATTGCCTCTGGGCCGGGAAGCAACATACACAACGAGAGCGCGCGCAAGAATGTTTGCTCGTCCAACCATGAACGTTCCTCGACCAACTCCTGATGCATTAGGGAAATCTGCGCTGCAGGGCCGCCAAAAGATAAAAGACCGATGCGCCCGAACACTTTGATCATTTCCGCTGTGTTTGGCGCCATGGTTTTTGATCCGCTGACCTGTTATGCGGGTCTTCTATCCGGATACCGTCATGCTTTACAGGCTTTTAGCAGGGATCAGACAAGAATTGTCAGGGCGGGTTCAGAGTTGTTGGGGAAACAGCGCAGCTTAAAGATTGGAACTGCGGTTTACGCCCAATCCAACCTCTGACCCGTCATACATATGGGTAAGGTATCCTGAGGAAACTGGCCAAGCTGCTCAAACAGTGAGATGAAGTCGAACTGATTATAGACCTCAACCACGCGATTATCTCTAATCCGGCCCATCATACTACCGGTCGCCTGCAACGGAGCGCCGTTGTCGGCGCGTGTGGTACGCAGATGAATGATAGCTGACACCCAATCCCCATCTTCAACGATTTTGGGCATGTCGACTTCGATTTCGCCCAGGATATGCCGAAAAGCTATCACGAGGTCTCGGAATTCGTCAGCACCTACCTGCATTTCAGGAATCAGCCCTTCGGCCATTGTTTCCGGCGCAAAATAGGTATCAATGGCATCGGTATTCCCCTTTTCCCAGACTTCGGAATACCATTCTCTGAGCACCTTTGCGTGAGACATCTCAGCTCTCCTTTATTGTGGGTCATGCATGCGCAAAAGGAGTGAAAAAAGTCTGAACGCCCGAAAGACAGTAGAAAAACATATTGGGGAAAATGCAGGTTTCTGTTGCCAGGTACCTGCGAACCCCGCCTTACGCGGCTAGGCGCAAGGGCTTAAGTTTCGGTCTTGCTACTGCTTACGCAGCAACTGCAACCGGAGCACGATTGTCGTTTGCAATTGTACTAGTTTCGCCGATAACGGTGGCAGACAGCCGAGACAAAGCTAACCCCTTTAGACGTTCGTCGATCCTATTTCGGCCCCAAACACCCCAAACGAAGGTTTATGGTGGAGCCGCCGGGTACCGCCCCCGGGTCCGATCCGCTTATTACGAGCGCGTTTATGTCCATAGTCCCGAAGGACCTGTTCTATATAGGTGAGGTGCTATCGGGATGCAATTCCCGAGTTTTTCGGGTGAAGCGCGCCAGAACAGATACTTACGTTGTTTTGTTTAGGTTGGCCAAAATCAACCAAATAGCCAGAACAGCCTCGATTCCACCGAATGTCACTGCTTTGATCAAAGGCGGGTTGTCCAAAAGGACTGACACAAACCGCCCGAGTGCCGCGCCCGCGTAAACAACACCCAGCATCGTATAAGCCATGGGCGCGTTAAGCCACAGAACTGCTATCCCGGTTACGACGAAAAGCCCTCCCACCGACGCGCGCATCTCACTTAGGCCCATGGTGCTGCTTGTTGGTGCTAAATCCAACGAAGCTGCTGTCCACGCCGGTGCAAGAAAGCCGAACAGACCAAAGGCAATAGTTAGTAAGGCTGCGACAATATTAAGGACCGGTACCATCTGTTCCTCATCAAGCTGGTTTACGCTTTTTTTCGGCGACATCGCGCGCCAGTTTTCTTGTGTATTTCTCGAGCCTTAAAAGGCTATCGTCAACTTCTTCCACATCACCGCGCTCCAAGGCATCCGCGATCTGCGTATGCAGCGAAATGATCTCTTCTCGGGATCTGGCCGTAAAGGTGATCATGTTCATAAGCGGTTGCATCGCCTCGACTGCTCCGGCCAGCTGATAGGACAGGACGGGGTTTCCGGCGCCGTCGACCAAAGCGCGGTGGAAGGCCACGTCTGAGGCGCAGAAGGCTTCGTCCGTCAGGCCCGGCTGTGCTTGTCTGAAGATTTCGGCGCGCATCGTGGCCAGCTGATCGGCCGTCCGACGTTCCGACGAAAGGCGAGCGCAGGCGCGTTCCAGTGCATAGCGCGCTTCGCAAGCAGTATCGAAACTGACAGTGTTCATCGACAACAGTAAGGTTGAGGTTGTAATCTGTTGGGAATAGGCGTCTTCGAAACTCAGGCGATTGACAAAAGCGCCACCGGTAGCACCACGTTGCGTACGAATAAGAGACTGAGCAGCAAGTCTTTTCAGCGCTTCACGAACCGTGGGGCGCGAGACCTCAAACTGATCGGCAAGTTCGGCTTCGGACGGCAGACGCTCATCAACGATCAATTCGCCTGATACGATGGCGTCGCGTATCGCTTGCGCGATTTGTGCAGATAAATCTGCAGGTTTCCGAGGGTCGATTTTCATAATCCTGTGACCGCCTGTGTTTTTTTATTTGTCTGACATTTAAAAGTCTGACATTTGAAAAGCAAGAACTGAGTCGGGAGGAGCATATGAGTCGCGCTGTACTTCGCAGTGGCTTGTGGCTGGGATTCTACATTCTGATCCTGTGGGCGTGGTGGATGATGTTCACCATGAGCCGCAATATGGATTTGGATTTTATCGGCCGCCCCGGTCCGATGGGGCAGGCGATGGCCGCCATGGACCCGCGAATGGACATGTATATGCCCATGGCCGAATTCGGCCCCTTGTTCTGGATGTGGGCAATCATGATGGCGGCGATGATGCTGCCAACTTTGGTCCCGACCTTGCGCAGCTATGACGATCTGATCCGCAGCGCAAACGGCTCGCGCACGGGGTGGTTGGGTGTCCTGACCGGATATTTCGTGGTCTGGGTCGGATTTGCCGCCCTGATCACCGGGGTGCAATTGGCTTTGTTGTTCGGCGGCGTCGTGGACATGCTGGGCATTGCCAAATCCGGGCTTGTGGCAGGCGGCTTGATGATTGCGGTCGGAGCTTTTCAGTTCACCCGCGCGAAAGAGGTCTGTCACGGCGTCTGTCACGCCCCCATGACCTATTTCCTTGGGCATTGGAAAACCGGCTTTACTGGCGGCTTGCGCATGGGTCTGGGTCTTGGCGCATTCTGTGTCGGCTGTTGCTGGGGCTTTATGGCGCTTGGTTTTGTGGGCGGCGTCATGAGCCTGTTGTGGATGGGTCTTGCGACCTTCTTCATGGTACTCGAAAAACTTCCCCAAATCGGGCACGCGATCACGCGTCCGCTGGGGTTTGCACTGATCACGGGCGGTATAATCCTGTTGATCTATCCCTATATTTTCGGAGGATAAGCTAATGGCAAAAAACAGAAAACCCGAAGCTGATAGGTTGCCGATCAGTCAACGTATTGACAGTCGTATGCCAAATCCCAAACGGCGTGAGATGTCGCCAACGAACTGGGCGATCAAGGGTGAGCTAATCCTGAATTGTTCCTGCGATGTGTTTTGTCCGTGTGTTGTGTCGCTTGGCGCGCACCCTCCGACCGAAGGGCATTGTCATGCTTGGATGGGTATCATTATCGACGAAGGGCACTATGAGGGCGAAGATCTGTCGGGGCTGAATGTTGGGCTTTTGGTCGATATTCCCGGACGGATGGGTGAAGGTCAGTGGAAAGTTGCTGCGTATGTTGACGAAAGAGCAAGCGGCAAGGCCTATAACGGGCTACTACAGATCTTCAGCGGTCAAGCTGGCGGAACCACGGGTTTGTTCACCATGCTGGTGAGCGAGATTATTGGCGCCGAAAAAGCGCCGGTCCAGATCGAGCGCGACGGAAATAAACGCCGCATTTCGATTGGTCGAAAGATTCAGGGCGAGGTCGAGATGCTGGCCGGGAAAGACGCTGACCACCCTGTTATGGTATCAAATTCGAAGTACTGGATGGGACCTGACATCATCGTTGCGCGGGGTACGAAATCCAAGGTGCGCGACTACGGACGCGTATGGGATTTCGGAGGTAAGTCGGCTGAAATTTGCCCGATTGATTGGACTGGCCCAAAGTGATGATCCTGATGGCGCAGCGGGGCGGTCAAGGCTGATCCCCCCAAGCGCCAATGGGTCCTGAATGTTTCACTACATTGCTGTGGTGGCAATGGAATTCTTACACTCTTAACCCCAAGACCCACCATCGCGGGCAGGTCCAGAAGATGTTGACCGAAAATGGATCAACGCGGCCTGTCAACGATCCGGTCCCCATCTTGCAGGAGGCCTGAATGCCGCAAGTTTCGCTCTCGCGCCGGTTGCGTCGCACCCCGTTTTCGGAAGGTGTCGAGGCAGCTGGTGTCAAAGCATACACCATCTACAACCGTATGCGCTTGCCCACGGTTTTCGAAAGTGTCCAGGCAGATTACCGCCACCTGAAGGAACATGTTCAGGTTTGGGACGTGTCCTGCGAACGTCAGGTTGAACTGCGCGGGCCAGATGCGGCGCGGCTTATGCAAATGCTGACCCCGCGTGATCTGCGGGGGATGCTGCCAGGGCAGTGCTATTACGTGCCAATCGTCGATGAGACAGGTGGTATGCTGAATGACCCTGTGGCGGTGAAACTGTCTGATGACCGCTGGTGGATTTCCATTGCGGACAGCGATCTGCTGCTCTGGGTCAAGGGGATTGCCAACGGGTATCGGCTGGATGTGCTGGTGGATGAACCCGATGTGTCGCCACTCGCAGTGCAGGGGCCCAAAGCGGATGAACTGATGTCGCGTGTCTTCGGTGATCGCGTGCGCGATATCCGTTTCTTCAAGTTTGACATGTTCGAATTCGAAGGCCGCGATCTGGCGGTCGCGCGGTCGGGCTATTCCAAGCAGGGCGGCTTCGAAATCTATGTCGAGGGCTCGGATATCGGGATGCCCCTCTGGAACGCACTGTTTGCAGCCGGAGAAGACCTGAACGTGCGCGCAGGATGCCCGAACCTGATCGAGAGGATCGAAGGTGGGCTGCTGTCTTATGGTAACGATATGACAGACGACAACACGCCACATGAGTGCGGTTTGGGCAAGTTCTGCAACACGCACACGGCGATCGGTTGTATCGGGCGGGATGCGCTCCTACGCGTCGCGAAAGAAGGCCCCGTTCAGCAAATTCGCCCCATTGCGATTGATGGCGATGCGGTTCCTGCTTGCGATCAACCGTGGTCGGTGATGGCCGGTGGTAAGCGCGTAGGTCAGGTGACCTCGGCGGCGTGGTCCCCCGACTTTCAGACAAACGTCGCCATTGGCATGTTGCGGCTGAGCCACTGGGACGCGGGTTCGGTTGTTGAAGTGGAAACGCCGGACGGAATGCGCCGCGCCAAGGTGCAGGAAAAGTTCTGGATCTAAAGGGGTCGGGGCTCTGCCCCCGCCGCTACGCGGCTCCCCCGAGATATTTTTCGCCAGGTGAAGAATTGGGCCTGGCTTTTCTGAAACGAGAGGAAATCAGATGTTTAATGCATTGGTGATGGAAAAAGACGACGAGAGCGGACTGGCCAGCCCCGTGGTCAAACAACTTTCAACCGATGATCTGCCTTCGGGTGAGGTCACGGTGGCTGTCGAATATTCGACGGTCAACTACAAGGACGGACTGTGCATGTCGCCCAAGGGTGGCGGTCTGGTGCGCAATTACCCGCATGTGCCCGGCATTGACTATGCCGGTACGGTCGAGGCGTCCTCGGACGATCGCTATAAGCCCGGCGACAAGGTTGTGCTGACCGGCTGGCGTGTGGGTGAGGCCCATTGGGGTGGGTATACCCAAAAGGCTAACGCAAAAGCGGACTGGCTGGTGCCGCTGCCGGACGGGCTGGATACGCGTCAGGCAATGGCAGTCGGAACCGCCGGTTTCACCGCGATGCTTGCCGTTATGGCGCTTGAAGATCACGGCCTTAAGCCTGGCAACGGGCCGGTTCTGGTAACCGGTGCTGCGGGCGGCGTTGGCTCGGTCGCGACGGCGATCCTGGCGAATCTGGGTTACGAGGTCGCGGCAGTTACAGGCCGGGCTGAAGCGGGCGACTATCTCAAATCTCTGGGGGCCACGACCATTGTCCCCCGTGATGACTTGAACGAGACAACCAAGCGCCCGTTGGAAAGCGAGACTTGGGCAGGCTGTGTTGACGCCGTTGGAGGTGATATGCTGGCACGCGTTCTGGGGCAGATGAAATACGGTGCGTCGGTTTCGGCCGTTGGTCTGGCGGGGGGCGCCGGGCTTCCAGCAACCGTCATTCCGTTCCTGCTGCGCGGTGTGAACCTGCTGGGCATCGACAGCGTCATGCAGCCCTACGAAAACCGTGTTCGTGCATGGCAACGCGTCGCAACCGATCTGCCGATGGATAAGCTTGAGGCAATGGTGCACCCCGCGACGCTGAGCGATCTGCCACAATTGGGCGCTGACATCCTCAAGGGTCAGGTCAAAGGCCGCGTTGTGATTGACGTAAACGCCTGATCCGGAACTTTATCCTGCGACCCGGCCGGACACGCCACTGGCCGGGCCACCTGCCATTTAATGACCGAGAAAAAGCCGGAAACACCTCTGGTCATTGGCACAATTCCCGAGCATCATTGCTATACATCCCGATTGTGATGGCTTATGAGCCTTTCAAACAGCACCAGAAGACGGGGAGTGAGCAGAATGTCTGACGATTTCGAACTGGACACCGATGATCTGAAACGCCGCATGGACGGCGCGATGGCGAACCTCAGGACCGAATTTGCGTCTTTGCGTACCGGGCGCGCATCAGCATCAATGTTGGAACCTGTTATGGTCGATGCTTATGGCTCGATGACACCGATCAATCAGGTCGGGACCGTGAACGTTCCTGAACCGCGGATGGTTACGGTAAACGTTTGGGACAAGGGCCTTGTCGGTAAAGTTGAAAAAGCCATTCGCGAAAGCGGGTTGGGGATCAATCCGCAACTGAACGGCACGATCATCATGCTGCCTATTCCGGAACTGAACGAGGAACGCCGCCGCGAGTTGGGTAAAGTCGCCGGCCAATACGCCGAGCACGCACGGGTCTCTATTCGGAATGTGCGCCGTGACGGGATGGACCAGATCAAGAAAGCCAAATCGGATGGGATGTCGGAAGATGACCAGAAGCTTTGGGAAAGTGAAGTTCAGGACCTGACGGATGAGATGATCAAGGCCGTCGACGCTGCGCTTGAAACCAAGCAAGCCGAGATCATGCAGGTCTGACGGAATTATGCCTGATACCCCTCATACAGCGCCGATTGACGGCCCTCATCACGTTGCGATCATTATGGATGGCAACGGACGCTGGGCACAGGCACGGGGTAGGCCGCGACTTTTCGGGCATCAGGCAGGTGCACGACGTGTGAGGGATGTGGTCGAAGCTTGCCCGGGTCTCGGGATCAAATATTTGACTGTCTTTGCCTTTTCGACCGAAAACTGGAAACGGACGCAGGCCGAAGTTGCTGGCCTGATGAGCTTGTTCAAGCGGTATATCATCAAAGAAACCAAAACGTTGGCCCAAAACGGGATTCGGGTTCGCTTTATCGGTGACCGTTTGCGGTTGGATTCGAAGTTGGTCGACTTGATGGACACGCTCGAAGAGGCAACGAAGGACAACGACCTGGTACACCTGACCATCGCTTTGAATTACGGTGGGCGGGATGAAGTTGCGCGCGCAACGAAACGCCTGGCATTGGATGTGGCCGAAGGGCGCCTGAAGCCTGAAGACGTGGATGAAGAGACGCTACCCAAGTATTTGGATACGCACGTTCTTCCTGATCCGGATCTTGTCATCCGCACCAGCGGAGAAGCTCGGATTTCTAACTTTCTTCTCTGGCAGTCTGCCTATTCCGAATACGAGTTCATTGACACTCTGTGGCCGGATTTTACGGCAGAAGAACTGGAACGGCTGTGCCGCAGTTATGGCGCACGCGATCGCCGGTTCGGAGCGATCCCAGCATGAGCGAAGGCCGATGGTCTGATTTAACCGCGCGTGTGCTGTCGGCGGCTGTTTTGGTCGCCATAGGCGCTGTCGAAGTTTGGCTGGGCGGGCTTTGGTTCGAAGCCTTCATCGCGGTAGCCTGTGGTCTCATGACGTGGGAACTGGTCCGTATGGTTGACCCCGGCAAACCCGGTGTTGCGGTACAGCTTGGCGTCCTGACAGGCGCAGCGGTCGTTCTCAGCTATCACTTACCACCCTTATACACATTGCCGTTTTTGGCCGCGCCGGCCTTGGTTGGGGCAGGGCAGGTTAGTCGATCCAAGGGAACCTATGCGCTGTTCGCTTTCTGGATTGCAGCAGCAGGTCTTGGGTTCATCTCGATCCGCGAGAATATGGGCTTTGGTTGGATGATCTGGCTGATCGCCGTTGTCGTTGCCACGGATGTGGCTGGGTACTTCGTTGGCAAAGCTGTAGGTGGCCCCAAGTTCTGGCCCAAAGTTAGCCCAAAGAAGACGTGGTCCGGCACGGCTGGAGGCTGGGTTGCAGCAGCTATTGTCGGCGTTATCTTTGCCAGCTATGCCGGGTTTGGCTTGTTGTTTGTGGTTGTCTCGGTCTTGGCTTCGATGGCCAGTCAGGCCGGAGACATCATCGAAAGCGCCACAAAGCGGAAATTTGGCGTCAAGGACAGCTCGAACCTTATTCCGGGTCACGGAGGGTTTCTGGACCGTTTTGACGGTATGATGGGCGCCGCGCTGTTCGTTTTGATTGCTGGGATGCTCTACGCGCCAGGAGCCATGTAATGCGCAAGATTTCCATTTTCGGGGCGACCGGTTCTATCGGTCAGAACACAATTGATCTGATCAACCGCAACCCCGAAGCCTACGATATCGTGGCGATGACCGGAGGCGCGAATATCGAGCGTCTCGCGCAGGATGCGCGCCGACTGAATGCCGATATTGCGGTGACCGCCCATGAAGACAAACTGGACGACTTGCGGGCCGCGCTGGACGGAAGCGGTGTAGAAGTCGCCGCAGGCGCGACCGCTCTGATCGAAGCCGCTGCGCGAAAATCGGATTGGGTGATGTCGGCGATTGTCGGGGCGGCAGGCTTGCCGCCGGGTTTAGAGGCGCTGAAACAAGGCGCTACGTTGGCTTTGGCGAACAAAGAAACTCTGGTGTGTGCCGGGTCTTTGGTGATGCAGACGGCCCAGAACCACAACGCGCGTTTGTTGCCGGTCGACAGCGAGCACTCAGCCGTTTTTCAAGCTCTTGTCGGCGAGGACATGGCGACGGTCGAGCGTATTGTCATTACAGCAAGCGGTGGTGCATTTCGGGATTGGCCGATCGCAGATCTTGCAGGTGCCACGGTCGAACAGGCATCAAGCCATCCCAACTGGAACATGGGTCAACGGATCACGATCGACAGCGCCTCGATGTTCAACAAGGCGTTGGAGGTGATAGAAACCAAAGAATTTTTTGGCGTCTCGCCTGATCAGATAGAAGTAGTTGTGCACCCGGAATCTATCGTCCACGCGTTGGTGGGTTTCGATGACGGGGCCGTTATGGCGCATATGGGCGCGCCCGACATGCGCCATGCCATCGGATATGCGTTACATTGGCCGGACCGACGTCACCTTCCGGTGGATCGCCTGAACCTCGCTAAACTTGGTCAGCTTAGATTTATTGAACCGGACGAAACGCGGTATCCCGCGCTGTCATTGGCGCGACAGGTGATGGAACGCGGTGGCCTCGCGGGTGCTGTGTTCAACGCCGCGAAGGAGCGGGCGCTTGATCACTTTATCGCGCGTCATATCGGTTTTCTGGCCATGGCAGACATGGTCGCTGCAGTGCTGGACCGGTTTGACGCCGAAAATGGCCTTATTGATGCCCCTATGACACTTGATAACATACAGCAAACGGACCATTTGGCACGTAAGTGGGTAGATGAAGCCGTGACCCAAAGAGCAGGATAGAATTTTGGACGTATTTTCGCTGATCCCTCAGTTTGGTAATTTGCTGTACACCATCGGTGCGTTTGTGATCGCTCTGTCGGCGATTGTCGCTGTTCATGAATATGGCCACTATATCGTTGGTCGCTGGTCGGGAATACACGCCGAGGTCTTCTCGATCGGTTTTGGTCCGGTTCTTTGGAGCAGGGTAGACAAGCGCGGCACTCGGTGGCAATTCGCGGCTTTGCCCTTTGGTGGTTATGTCAAATTCCTTGGGGACGCCAACGCGGCGTCCGGCAAGGACGAGACTGCTATGTCTGAAATCCGGGAACAAAGCCCAGAAGAGCTTCGACGCACAATGCATGGCGCCCCGCTTTGGGCACGATCGGCAACCGTTGCGGCCGGACCGGTGTTCAATTTCGTTATGTCGATATTGGTGTTCGGGCTAATATTCCTGTCACAAGGTGTTACCAAAAGCCCATTGACCATCGGAAAGCTCTACCCGCTTCCTGGCACTGTTCAGGAACTGCGTGAAGGCGATGAGATTTTGGCCATCGAAGGTCAGCCACTGCCTGCGTTTGATGAGGGTGAATCGTGGACGGACTTTACGGATACATTGCCGGTCAAACCTGTTCTGGATTACACAGTCCTTCGGGATGATCAGACGCTGGATGTTGTCGGTCCTTGGTTGTATCCGCCCCTTATCCAGCAAGTTGCACCGCGCAGTGCTGCCATGGATATCGACCTGCAAGCCGGAGACGTCATCTACGCAGTCGACGGCGACCCCATCTATGCCTTTGAGCAACTTAAAGAACACGTGGAGCGGTCCGACGGCAAGGTTCTCTTGCTGGATGTGTGGCGCGACGGGGCCGAATTGGAATTTGCTTTGGCGCCGCGCAGAACGGACGAACCGCAGGAAGAAGGCGGGTTCGTGACTCATTGGCGTATCGGAATTGTCGGCGGCATGATGTTGGAACCCGAACGCGAGCCGGCTGGACTCATCACCTCCCTTAGCGGCGGAGTACAGCAAACACTGCGTATCATTGACGGGTCGTTGTCGGGACTGTGGCACATGATTACGGGCGCAATCAGCACCTGTAATATGTCAGGTCCTATCGGAATTGCCGAAACATCTGGCGCGATGGCCAGTCAGGGCGCGCAAAGTTTCATATTCTTCATTGCGGTTTTGTCCACGGCCGTTGGATTGCTGAATCTGTTCCCAATCCCTGCTTTGGACGGCGGACATCTGGTTTTCTATGCATACGAAGCCGTGGCGGGCAAGCCGCCCAGTGACGGTGCTTTGCGTGTACTGATGGGTGTGGGCGTTTCCTTGATCCTTGGCTTGATGGTCTTTTCCGTCACCAATGATCTGTTCTGCTAAATAAGGCGCAACCGACCTGCGAAAGCCCCATTCCTGCCTCATTTTGCGACTAACTTTCTGACGAGTTTGAATGCCGCAGAGGTAGCCATGACACGTGTATTGAAAGATTCGTACAGAAGCTTCAGCTGTCTGTTCACGCTGAACTGGGATTCGATTTTGTTCTTTGGAGCGACTGCATTAGCGTTGCTGGCATGCTGGTATCTCCTTCTCGCAGCCAATCTTTGCGCGGTCTGCGACACGCTGTTGTGATTCTTAACCAGCATCAGAATTAATATCATAGCGGCCCATCGGGCCGCTTTGCTTTTTGGCCTTTTGACAAGGAATATTAATCCCGCTACTCAGCATTAAAGTCCTAAATTTTTGGGTAGAGAAAAATATGACTGATAGGCGAGGCGCAGGCACATCCTGCGGGGGGCAGACGCAAGCAGACAACATTTTGTGGCGAGCGCTATCCGTAATTTCTTTTTGTGTTTTGTTGGGTTTGATGGCTGCACCGCAGTCCGCGCACGCTCAAAGCTTTACCATCAATTCGTTCGAGGTCGAGGGCAACAGGCGCATCGAAACCTCGACGATTATCACCAGGACAGGAATCGAACCCGGACAGACTGTCACTGCTGGAGAACTGAACGATGCCTTTCAGCGTTTGCTTGACAGTGGTGTTTTTGAAACAGTCGAGCTGACTCCGCGCGGCAATACTCTGGTGATTGAGGTCGAGGAATATCCGACCATTAATCAGATCAGCATCGAGGGGAACCGTCGCGTCAAAGATGACGTTTTGATCGAAGCCATATCGTCTGAGCCGCGTCGGGTGTTTACGCCGCAGGTCGCCGAAGCAGATGCGGACCTGATTGCTCAGATCTATTCAGCCCAAGGGCGTGTATCTGCCACGGTGATCCCGCGCATTATCCGCCGCAGTGATAACCGGGTCGATCTGGTGTTCGAGGTGGCTGAAGGTACAACCATTGAGATCGAGCGCGTCAGTTTTGTAGGCAACCGGGCATATACCGACCGCAGGTTGCGCCGTGTGTTGGAAACAAAACAGGCAAACTTCCTGCGTACCTTCCTGCGCGGAGACACCTTCATCGCGGACCGCATCGAGTTTGATCAGCAGGTCATTCGGGATTTCTATCTGTCGCGGGGCTATGTCGATTTTCGCGTCAACAGCACAAATGTCGAATTCACTCAGGAACGGGACGCGTTTTTTCTGGTGATGAATATCACCGAAGGACAAAAATTCTCGTTTGGACAGATTTCGACAGTCAGTGAAATTCCCGGCGTTGACGCCGCAGACTATCAGGCTGCTTTGAAGATCAAGCCGGGTGTCACCTATTCGCCCTCACTGATCGAAAACTCGATTGCCCGGCAAGAGCGTCTAGGGATCAAGCAGGGTGTTGATTTCTTGCGGGTCGAACCGCGCGTCACACGCAATCCAAGCGATCTGACCCTGGATGTGCAATTTGTACTCACCCGCGGGCCGCGCATTTTTGTTGAACGGATCGATATCGAAGGGAATACAACCACGCTGGATCGGGTTATCCGCCGCCAGTTTGACACAGTTGAAGGTGATCCGTTCAATCCCCGTGAAATCCGGCAGGCCGCTGAACGTATCCGTGCCCTTGGGTTCTTTGCTGTGGCTGATGTTGAACCCCGCGAAGGGTCTACTCCAAGTCAGGTCATTGTCGACGTTGATGTGGAGGAACAGCCTACCGGGTCGCTTAGCCTCGGTGGTAGCTTCTCGGTCTCGGATGGTTTTGGTATCGCCGTTGGCTTGAACGAGTCTAACTTTCTGGGACGGGGTCAAAACCTTGGCCTTACCCTTTCAACGGCTCAGGACTCGGAACAATACGTTGTCAACTTTACCGAACCCTACTTGCTGGGGCGTAGGCTGCGTTTTGACTTGGGGCTTGGTCTGGCAACAACCAATTCCAGCTTTGCCAGCTTTGACACCGAGCGTCTCTTCTTTGCCCCTCAGCTAAGCTATGCAATCGGTGAACTGTCGTCGCTGCGCCTTCGCTATAATTGGGAAAACAGCGAAATGACGCAGCAGGACGATGAAATAAACGGAGCTGTCATTGCGTCGGAGATTGCTCAGGGTGAGCGTTCGACCAGTTCTTTGGGCGTGTCTTATGTGTATGACAGCCGACTTGGTGGCTTGAACCCCAACGCGGGCGTGCTGTTTGAAGTTGGTGTCGATGCCGCGGGATTGGGCGGAGACAATGAGTTCTTCAAATCCACCGCACGTGCAATCGCGCAGACCAGAGTTTTGAGTGAAGAAGTGGTGCTGCGGGCGTCGCTTGAACTGGGCGCGCTTCATTGGACCGGAGATGACTTCAGCCGAACACTTGACCGCTTTGTCTTGGGCCCAAGCACGTTCCGTGGCTTCGAGCCGTCGGGTATTGGCCCGCGTGACCTGTCCAATGGTCAAGACGACGCGATCGGTGGGAACTATTACTGGGTCGCGCGGTTTGAATCCGATTTTCCCCTTGGCCTACCTGAAGAGCTAGGTCTGCGGGGTGGTGTATTCTACGACGTGGGCAACCTGTACAATCTTGACGACGTGAACACAGCCGGTGCTGACATTGTGGGTGAGGACGGGTCGATCCGTCATGTCATCGGTGTGTCCCTTCTTTGGGACACCCCGTTTGGTCCGCTGCGCTTCAACTTCTCGAAGGCACTGGTGAAAGAGGACTTTGACCAAGAGCAGAACTTTGACCTGACCATTCAGGCGCGGTTCTGATCAGGCGATGTCATACTTGATACAGTCTAAGTTACAGGGCCCTTTATGGGCCCTGTGCGTTTTGCTGAGTGCATTTTTCGTTTCTGCGACACAGGCGCAGCAACTCTCGGTTCCATCGTCGACGGTTTTGACTATTTCAAGCGAACGATTGTTTGCGGACTCGGAATTCGGTCAGCGCGTTTTGCGTGAGATCGAGGCCGAAGGAACTTTGCTGGCGGAGGAGAATGAGCGGATCGTCGTCGAACTTAGTAAAGAGGAAAAGGATCTGACGGAACTGCGCACGCAAGTGACTCCAGAAGAGTTCCGTCCTTTGGCCGAGGCGTTCGACAACAAGGTTCAGACACACCGCGATGGACAACGCGCCAAGCTGGACGCTTTGTCTCGCAGAAGTGAAGAAGCGCAGCAATTGTTCTTTGAGACGATCCAACCAGTCCTGATCGACCTGTTGCGCGAGACCGGGGCCACGGTCATCATCGAACGGTCGAGCGTTTTTCTCAGCTCGGACCGTACGGATGTGACCGAGACAGCCATCGCGCGGATAAACGCCGCGATCGGAGACGGTCAAGCGCTAGAAAGCCAAACTGACGAATAGGTTTGCTTGCCCTCAAAGCGCGGTGTTGCTAACCACGCGTCAAACAGCAATCCAGTACGGGACGACGATACGATGACGACGGAAACCAAGAGCGCAGACATACAGCTGATCCAACGGATCTTGCCGCATCGCTATCCGTTTTTGCTGGTTGACAAAGTCGTTGATATTTCCGGCTATCAGTCTGCTGTTGGGATCAAGAATGTCACAATGAACGAACCCCATTTTCAGGGTCACTTTCCCGGTACTCCGATCATGCCCGGCGTTACCATTGTTGAAGCGATGGCACAGACTGCAGGTGTAATGCTGGGGGTGGGTATGGATGTGATCGACAGCGAGCTGTTGATCTACTTCATGAACATCGACAAATGCAAATTCCGCCGCAAAGTGGTTCCAGGCGATGTGCTGGAAATGCATGTTGAAACCGTGCGGGGCAAAAAGGGCGGGAAGATCTTTAAGTTTGCAGGTCGCGCGACTGTAGATGGCGAAGTGGCCGCCGAAGCTGAATTCTCGGCCTATGTAGACTGGGACATGGAAAAGACGACATGAACGGCATCCATCCAAGCGCAATTATCGAAGACGGCGCGCAGATTGGTGAAGGCTGTATCATCGGTCCGTTCTGCTATGTCGGTGCGCAAGCCAAGCTGGGCGAGCGCGTTGAATTGAAATCGCATGTTGTTGTCACAGGCGACACAGCTATCGGTGATGAGACCGTTGTGTTCAATTTCTCGGTCATTGGAGAGATCCCGCAGGACCTGAAGTTCGGCGGCGAGAACACGCGGCTGGAAATTGGGAAACGTAACCGGATCCGTGAACATGTGACCGTGAACACGGGAACCGAGGGCGGTGGCGGCGTAACCCGGATCGGCGATGACTGCCTGTTGATGGCCGGTGTGCATGTTGCGCATGACGTGCAGATTGGCAATCGGGTCATCATGGTGAACCACGCAGGAGCCGCCGGACATTGCATCATCGAGGATGACGTGATCGTGGGCGGTATCTCGGGCTTGCATCAATGGGTGCGGGTCGGGCGAGGGGCCATTATTGGTGCTCTGACCATGGTGCCAAATGACGTCATTCCCTACGGTTTGGTTCAGGCACCGCGGGGCGAACTGGACGGGCTCAATTTGGTCGGCCTGAAACGAAAAGGCGTCTCGCGCGAGGATATCTCGGCTCTGCGTGCCGCGTTCAAAGAGCTGTCGACCGGAGACGGGACGTTCATGGAGCGCGCGCATCGCGTCGGTGCCGAAAATGAGAGTGAATATGTCCAGCGGATCGTGGATTTCGTAACCGGGCAATCAGATCGATCCTTCCTAACCCCGAGGAAATGAACCGATGCTGGCATTGATCGCGGGAACAGGGGCTTTGCCCGCCGAGGTGGTTGCCCAACTGGTTGAACGTCCTGTCATCTGTGCGATGGAGGGGTTTCCCCCTGATGTTCTGGATGCCGACGTCACCTTTCCACTCGAGCAGTTGGGGACTTTCATTGCAGATTTGAAAGCGCGTGGCGTAACGCAAATCTGTATGGCTGGCGCGGTCCAACGACCAGCGATTGATCCCAGCCGTATCGATGCTGCAACCATGCCTTTGGTACCCATTTTGCAGCAGGCCATCATGTCTGGCGATGATGGAGCGTTGCGCGCCGTGATAGGGATCTTCGAGGAGGCGGGCCTCAAGGTCCGCGCCGCACATGAAATAGCCCCCAATCTGCTGCCTGAACTTGGGTCACTGACCAAGGCCCGGCCATCAGAGGCGGACCTAACCGATGCCGATCGCGCAGCAGGCATTGTGCGTGCCATGGGCGCTGCGGATATTGGGCAAGCCTGCGTTGTCTCGAAGGGACAGGCGCTCGCAGTTGAGGGGATTTTCGGCACAGCCTGGATGCTGCAATCTCTGACGCAACGACCGGATGCAGGCGGGGGTGTTCTGTTCAAGGCCCCAAAACCCGATCAAGACCGTCGTGTGGATTTGCCCGCGATTGGGCCGGATACTGTTTCGGACGCGGTCGCCGCCGGTTTAGCGGGGATTGTCATCGAAAAGGGTGGGGTGATGGTGCTGCGACGCCAACAGGTCATTGCCGAATGTGACCGGTTGGGTCTGTTCCTTTGCGTGCGCGAGCGGACCATCTGATGCGTGTTTTCGTGGTCGCCGGTGAACCCTCGGGCGATCGCTTGGGCGGCGCTTTGATGGAGGGGCTGCGCACCCTTGAACCTAAGGTACAGTTTGACGGGGTTGGCGGCCCTTTGATGCAAGCGCAGGGTTTGGACAGCCGTTTTCCAATGTCGGAACTGTCGGTGATGGGGTTGGTCGAAGTGCTGCCCAAATTCTTCCATCTGAAACGCCGTATTGCCGAGACTGCGCAGGCGGTTCTGGATACAAAACCCGATGTTCTGATCACCATCGACAGCCCAGACTTTTCGCTACGGGTCGCCAAGTTGGTAAAAGCGCAAAGCAACATCCGCACGGTCCACTATGTGGCCCCCAGTGTTTGGGCGTGGCGTCCGGGGCGCGCGGACAAGATGGCCAAGGTGATCGACCACGTGTTGGCGCTGTTACCGTTCGAGCCGCCCTATATGAAGCGCGCGGGTATGGAGTGCGATTTCGTCGGGCACCCTGTCGCCAGCGAACCTGTTGCAACCAACGACGAGATCGCGGCGTTTCGCAACGCCTATGATTTAGCAAATTCGCCGCTGGTGCTTGCTTTACCCGGCTCCAGGCGCGGTGAGGTTGACCGGCTGGCTCCGGTCTTTGGTCAGGCTTTGGCCCTGTACTTGCAGGACCGCCCAGATACGCGCGTCGTGGTGCCGGCTGTGGCGCATATGGTTGATACTGTCCAAACCCATATCCAGAACTGGCCCGGCAACCCGGTCGTTGTCGACCCGCGTGACATACCTTCGGACAAGGCGGTCTCTCAGAAACGGGCTGCTTTCGCCGCTGCCGATCTGGCATTGGCCGCGTCGGGCACCGTATCGTTGGAACTGGCAGCACAGGCGACGCCTATGGTTATCGCCTACCGGCTCAGTTGGTTGACGCAGAAAATGGCCGAACGGATGGTGAAACTTGACACGGTTACGCTGGTCAACTTGGTGTCTGAAACCCGCACGGTGCCTGAGTGCCTGCTGGACGAGTGTCAGCCAGAGAAAATTGCGTCGGCATTGTCAGGCGTGGCCAATGCGCCGGAGGCGCAAAAACATGCGATGGATTTGACCATGGACCGGCTTGGGCGAGGCGGCGAGGCACCCGGCCTGCGCGCTGCCCGTGCCGTCTTAGAAAGAATGCGCTGAACCGATGCTAGAGCATCTGCTATTCGCAATTTCCGCGGCTTTGGTCACAGTGTCGACCAATCTGGACAATCTGGCGGTATTACTTGGTCTGATCGTGGTGGTCAGCGCCCGTCGCGCTGCGATGGGCTTTATCATCGCCCAACTCGGTATTCTGATCGTGTCGCTCGCCATTGCCAGCGGGCTGAGCCAAACTGGCATACTGTCGTGGATCGGCTATCTGGGCGTCATTCCCTTGGTTTTGGGCCTGCGCGGTCTCTGGCGGCAATTCACCCTACACGGCTCGACTGAGACGCAGGATTACAGCCACGTCTCGTCGATTATTGCCCTGTTCCTCAGCCTGTCCATCGACACATTGGCTGCAATGACCCCGTTACTTGCCGATTCAACCACGACGTTTCGACTTGCTGCCTTGATCGGAGCGGTTGTCGCCATTTTGGGGGTTTCCGCAATCGCCGTGATAGGGGCGCCGCATGCTCAAAGCCTTGCGCCACGTTTCGCACGGCTAGAGAGGATCACACCCTATGTCATGATCTTGGTCGGTCTCTATATTTTGCTTAACACGCCAACCGACGTGCTTTAGCAATCAGTACCCACGCCAGATCCAACCGCCGCCGAAAATACGGCTTCCTTCAGACGCATAAAACACACAGGCTTGCCCCGGCGAGACACCTTCTTCGGGGGTCAGCAACTCGACCTCGGCCGTCGTGTCCGAAAGCGGGCGGAGGATCGCTTCGCGCGAGGGACGGGTTGAGCGGACTTTGACCTTTAGGTGCCATTCGTCGCGCGAGGTAAAGGGCTCATCCCCCAGCCAGTTGATCTCGCGCACGGGGATGGTGCGGGTGGCCAGCATTTCTTTTGGACCAACGACGACCTGCTTTTTATCCACGTCCAGCTTGACCACATAAAGCGGCTCAGTCAGACCACCAATACCCAGACCGCGGCGCTGCCCGATCGTATAATGGATCACACCGTCATGCTGCGCCAACACGCGGCCATCGGCATGAACAATCTCGCCGGGTTCAGCCGCACCCGGGCGCAGCTTTTCGATGACGCTTGCGTAATTGCCGTTGGGCACAAAGCAGATGTCCTGACTGTCGGGCTTATCCGCTACTGCCAGCCCATATTGCGCAGCCATTTCACGTGTGGCGTCCTTGGACGGCAAGTGTCCCAAGGGAAAGCGAAGAAACGACAACTGTTCGGGTGTGGTCGAGAACAGGAAATAGGACTGATCGCGGTTCGCATCCTCGGCGCTGTGCAACTCGGGACCGTTGGGGCCCATCTTGCGCTGAATATAGTGACCGGTGGCCATGCAGTCGGCTTCAAGGTCCTTGGCGGTTTCCAGCAGGTCCTTAAACTTCACCCGCTCATTGCAACGGATGCAGGGCACCGGGGTGGCACCGGCCAAATAACTGTCGGCGAATTCGTCAATCACCGCGTCCTTGAAGATGTTCTCATAGTCCAGGACGTAGTGGGGAAAGCCACGTTCTTCCGCCACACGCCGCGCATCGTGGATGTCGATACCCGCACAGCAGGCGCCTTTCTTGGCCAAGGCCGCGCCATGGTCATAGAGCTGCAAGGTGACGCCGACCACGTCATAGCCCTGATCGGCCAGATGCGCTGCCACAACGGAACTGTCCACGCCACCTGACATAGCGACAACCACCCGCGTTTCCGAGGGCGGTTTGGCAAAGCCAAGCGAGTTCAGCGGTGTCTCGGTATCGAGGGCCATGACGATTCCAGTGCGGGTTAAGAAAGACCGGCAGAATATAGGAAAATTCTACACACTCTCAAGGGGCGGTTTCACCGCACATTAAGTAGGGTGGTGTCAGCTTTGTCGCAGCAGAAAAGGTTGGAAAGATGTATTTGCACAAAGTTGAAGGGCCACGCTCCGTAACCCTGCCGGATGGAACGGTTTTATCCAGATCGGACCTACCTCCGGAAACCACCACACGTTGGGTGGCGTCGCGAAAGGTGATTGTTGTACGTGGCGTCCTTTATGGGTTGATCACTTTGGCCGATGCCAAAAAACGCTATGGGCTTAGTGATGAAGAATTCAATTCGTGGGTTTCCGCGGTCGCAGAACACGGAACAGAAGCTTTGAAGGCGACCGCATTAAAAAAATATCGACAACCTAAAGATGAAAGTGAATAAATGATTCAACGGTAACGTCAGATTAACCATTTTTGAGCAGGTTTGATTTGAATTGGTAAATTGAACCGAATTGGAGCAGTAAATGCGTATACTTCTTGTCGAGGATGATCCCACAACATCGAAGAGCATCGAGTTGATGCTGACCCACGCGAACCTGAATGTCTATGCGACGGATCTGGGCGAAGAGGGGATCGATCTGGCCAAGCTTTACGATTATGATCTGATTTTGCTGGACCTGAACCTACCGGACATGAATGGCCATGAAGTCTTGCGGCAGTTGCGCATTGCGCGGGTGGAAACGCCTATTCTAATCCTCTCGGGTGCCGACGATACCGAAAGCAAAATCAAAGGCTTCGGATTTGGTGCTGACGACTATATGACCAAGCCATTCCATCGGGAAGAACTGGTGGCCCGTATCCACGCGATCATCCGGCGCTCAAAAGGGCATTCGCAATCCGTTATCCATACAGGACGTGTCGCCGTTAACCTGGATGCGAAAACGGTAGAGGTCGAGGGGCAAACCGTTCACCTGACAGGCAAAGAGTACCAAATGCTGGAGCTTCTGAGCCTTCGTAAAGGCACGACGTTAACCAAGGAGATGTTCCTGAACCATCTGTACGGCGGAATGGACGAGCCGGAACTTAAGATTATTGACGTCTTCATCTGCAAACTCCGCAAAAAGCTGAGCAATGCAACCGGCGGAGAAAATTACATCGAAACCGTCTGGGGCAGGGGTTATGTGCTTCGCGATCCGCAAAGCAACAGTATGGATGACCGCCGACTTGCCGTCGGGGCCTGACTTTTTCCAAAACAACAGCCGCTTTGGTCCGTGGCGGCCTGCTCACTCACTGAACAGCACATCTGGACCTGACCATGGCCTCGCCCTATCACTGAGGTCCAAGAAGACGTGACGGGGCGAGGCCATGAGCAATTCAATTCCGGTTTCAGAGCTGACAGAAGGTCAGGCGCAGGCAGAGCTTGCGCGGTTGGCAGAGCTGATTGCACAGGCAAACCAAAAATATCATGCAGAAGATGCACCGGATATTTCCGATGCGGAATACGACGCGCTCAAAGCAAAAAACTCTGCCATTGAGCAGAGGTTCCCACATCTAAAACGTTCCGACAGCCCATCAGAGCAAGTCGGTGCGCGCCCGGCTGATGGATTCTCAAAGGTGACACATGCGGTTCGCATGATGTCCCTTGGAAATGCCTTCGAAGACGGGGATGTCGCTGATTTTACACGCTCGATTCGGAAATATCTCGGACTCGACGATGCTGTACCCGTGGCATTTACTGCCGAACCGAAGATCGACGGGTTATCGTTATCATTGCGCTACGAGAATGGGGAATTGGTTCAGGCGGCGACGCGTGGCGACGGCGAGGTTGGTGAAAATGTTACGGCCAATGCGCGTACTATTGCAGACATTCCGCATGTTCTAAAAAATGCACCAGAGATTCTGGAGGTACGCGGCGAAGTTTACATGTCGCACGCTGATTTTGACGCTCTGAATGCACGGCAGTCCGAGGCAGGGGACAAGACTTTTGCCAATCCTCGGAACGCGGCCGCCGGGTCTCTCAGGCAGTTGGATGCATCGATCACGCGCGCACGACCGTTGCGGTTTTTTGCTTATGCGTGGGGCGATCTATCTCAACCTTTGGCGACGACGCAGATGGCGGCGATTGAGCAACTGGCCGCTTACGGTTTTTCAACAAACCGATTGACCGCGTTATGCGACACAACCCGGCAGATGCTGGACCACTATCGCGATATCGAGGCTCAGAGATCGACTTTAGGCTACGACATTGACGGAGTTGTCTACAAGGTAAACGACCTCTCGCTGCAAGCGCGTCTTGGGTTCAGATCCACCACACCAAGATGGGCAATTGCGCATAAGTTTCCGGCGGAACTTGCTTGGACCCGGTTAGAGGCTATCGATATTCAGGTTGGACGCACAGGAGCGCTTAGCCCCGTTGCCCGGCTGCATCCGGTCACCGTGGGCGGCGTGGTCGTGTCCAATGCGACCTTGCACAATGAAGACTATATCGCTGGGCGTGATGCCAAAGGCGGGACAATTCGCGACGGCAAGGATATTCGCGTCGGAGATTGGGTTCAGGTCTATCGCGCTGGGGACGTCATTCCAAAAGTGGCCGACGTTGATATAGCTAAACGACCAGCCAGCGCGGAAAAATTCATCTTCCCGACACGATGCCCCGAGTGCGACAGTGATGCAGTGCGTGAGGAAGGGGATGCCGTCCGGCGCTGCACAGGTGGAATCGTTTGTCCCGCGCAGGCCGTGGAAAAATTGAAACATTTTGTATCTCGCAAGGCGTTCGATATCGAGGGGTTGGGCGCCAAGCAAATAGAAATGTTCTATGATGACCCGGATCTGCCGATCAAAACTCCGGTCGATATCTTTACATTGCAACTGCGGGATTCTGCGAACCTTAACAAGCTGGCAAACAGAAAGGGTTGGGGCGCACAAAGCGTCGGTAACCTATGGGACGCCATTGATGAAAAGCGGCGCATTCCGTTTGGTCGCCTGCTATTTGCACTCGGCATCCGACATATGGGAGAGGCCGCCTCGAACCTTGTGGCGAACCATTATGGCGCTTGGGATGAGTTCGAAGTTGCAATCACGGCAGCCAGCAGCTTTGACGGGCCTGAGTGGGAAGACCTGTTGGCCATTGATGGCGTGGGTGAGGTCATGGCCAGGGCTCTGGTCTCGGCTTTCGCGCAAGTGGCAGAACGTGAAACGATTGATTCACTCGTTGCTCAGCTGGACGTTGAGGATGCAAAACGCCCCGATACAAGTGGAAGCCCCGTCGACGGGAAAACTGTCGTTTTCACAGGGACATTGGAAAAAATGACCCGAGCCGAGGCCAAGGCCCGGGCAGAGGCATTGGGTGCCAAAGTATCTGGGTCTGTCAGTAAAAAGACCGATATTCTTGTGGCGGGACTAGGAGCCGGATCGAAGGCACAGAAAGCTGCCGAACTTGGCATTCAGACCCTTGATGAAGATGGCTGGTTGCAACTGATTGGTTCGGCATGAGTGGTCGTCCTGAACTTCTGTTTCCCCTATTTGCCCGGTTGGAAACTTTAGACGGCGTCGGCCCCAAAATTGCGCAAAATCTCACGCAATCTGGTGTCGAAACTCCGCGCGATGTTCTATTCGGGCTGCCTTATGCGGTTGTCGACCGGCGTAGAAGGAACACGATTCAGGGTGTCGATCTGCCATCTACACTGACGGTTGAGGTAACCATTGGTGTGCACCGCCCATCGCGCAACAAGGGCGGTGCTTACCGCATCCATGTCGAGGATGCGCAAACGGAATTCCAGTTGGTCTTTTTCCATGCACGTGGCGATTACCTCAAAAAGATGCTTCCAGAGGGGGCGCGCAGGATCATTTCGGGTAAGTTGGAGTTGTTTGATGGAATGGCTCAGATGGTTCATCCCGACCATATCCTGCCCATCGAAAGCGCTGGTGACATCCCCGAATTCGAACCGGTGTATCATTTGACGCAAGGCGTGACGCAAAAAGTCGCGTTCAAGGCGACCCGTAGTGCTTTGTCCCGCGCTCCCGCTTTGGACGAGTGGATCGACCCGGCTCAGGTGGGACAGCAGGAGTGGCCAAGTTGGATCGATGCAATAACAGCCGCGCATGGACCGAACGGGGCCGACGATGTGTCCGCGCATGCTCCCGCGCGGCAAAGGCTGGCTTATGATGAGCTGTTTGCGCATCAGGTAACGCTGGCACTGGCACGGCAACGCGAACGCAAGGCCCGCGGTATAGTGAGCATCGGCACAGGGCGATTACAATCCAAGGTCCTGCAAAACCTGCCATACACTCCGACTGGTGCGCAGATGCGGGCGATCAACGAAATCACGGCCGATATGGCCTCTGATGCGCGTATGAACAGATTGCTGCAAGGCGATGTCGGGGCCGGGAAGACACTGGTGGCGTTCATGGCGTTGTTGGTTGCCGTCGAAGCCGGTGGTCAGGGTGTCATGATGGCACCGACTGAAATCTTGGCGCGACAGCATCTGGAAGGCTTGCGCCCGCTGGCCGAACAGGCTGGTATCGTGCTTGAAATCCTGACCGGACGCGACAAAGGGACTGAGCGGCGCGCCAAGTTGGCGGCGCTGCAACAGGGGAACATTCATATCCTTGTTGGTACACATGCGGTGTTTCAAAGTGATGTAGAGTTCAACGCGCTGCGGTTGGCGATTGTGGATGAACAGCACAGGTTTGGGGTGCGTCAGCGAATGGAACTGTCTGAGAAAGGGAAGGGCGCGGATGTATTGGTCATGACGGCCACCCCTATCCCCCGCAGCCTTGCTTTGGCGCAATATGGCGACATGGACGTTTCGGTTCTTGACGAAAAACCACCGGGTCGAAAGCCCATCAAAACCGCCATCGTCAGCACCGATCGGATGGAGGAAGTTGTCAGCCATCTGCGCCGTGCCATCGACGAAGGTCGTCAATGCTATTGGGTTTGTCCATTGGTAGACGAATCCGAGGTCTCAGATCTGACTGCGGCTGAAGAAAGGTTCAAGCGGCTGCGCGCCATATTGGGTGAAGATGTGGTCGGTTTGGTACATGGCCAGATGCCCGCTGCCGAAAAAGACGCCGCGATGAAAACCTTTCAAGAGGGTCACACCAAAGTTCTTGTGGCGACGACAGTTATCGAAGTCGGGGTGAATGTCCCGAACGCCTCCATCATGGTGATCGAGCGCGCGGAAATTTTTGGACTCGCCCAGCTACATCAGTTGCGGGGTCGAGTCGGGCGAGGAGAGGCGGATTCGACTTGCTTGTTGATGTACCAAGCGCCGCTGAGCGACGGGGGACGCAAGCGGCTAGAGGTACTGCGCGAGACAGAAGATGGGTTTCGAATCTCCGAGACCGATCTGCAAATGCGCGGCGCCGGTGATCTGATCGGCACGGCGCAGTCTGGTCTGCCTAAGTTCAGAATTGCCGATCTTGAGCGGCAAGCCGGGTTGATGGCGATCGCCCAAAGCGATGCCCGGAATTTACTGGGTAAGGATCCAAAACTTACGACAAAACGGGGCAAAGCCGTTCGCGTTCTATTGTGGTTAATGAAGCAGGATGAAGCGATCCGTTTAATTTCAGTGGGTTAACAACAAAGTTCGCAAATGTTCTCAAAAAGTTCTTTACCGACTCGGGGAAATATGAGAACAAAAGGTCAACAAAGGATTAAAACCCTGACCGGAGGTGACCCATGCTGACCCAGATCAAGACCGCGATAAGCCGCTCGCACACAACTTTACTGCAAGATGCGGTGGGTGCGGTGTCTTTGGTGGTCATGTTGATGGTCGCTCTTCACCTTCCTGCAGTGTTCTGACCCTTTCTGCCTGCGATCTCGTGCCGAATATCCCGCGCTGTCATCCCCATCTGAATCAAGGGTGACCTGCCTGTCCTAATTCCCTTGAAGGGCCATGCCTCGGCCCTGCGCGGACCTCCGGACCCCACATGAGACACGCACAGCCTGCCGCCGCCCTTTCCGCCCGGAAGGTGCGGCGGCTTTTTTATAGCTGACCGGTTTTCATGATTTCCAACATCGCCGACAGGACGGAATTCACCGCGACCGAAGCAAGTATCATGCCCATTACGCGGCTGATTATCGCTGCTCCGGAATGTCCGATCAGGCGAATAATAGGCTCGGCCAACAACATCAGCACAAACGCGACCGCGACAACTGAAAGCATGACCAGCGCAGTGATGCCCTGATCCGCGGCACTGTAGCGGTTATTGTCGGTTAGAATGACAATAGCCAACATCGCGCCAGGCGAGGCCAAAGATGGAACTGCCAGAGGAAATATCGCGGGATTGTGCTGATGTAACTTGTCCTGCTCGTCGTCCTCGGCCGCTTTCTGTTCAACGTCTTGCTTACTTTCGCCGAATATCATTGTGAGTGCGAATAGAAACAGGATGATCCCTCCGGCCACTTGGAAGGAATTAAGGCCGATATCCAGCGCCTCAATCAACAACTGGCCAAAGACAAGAAAGAACAGCAGAACACCGGCACTGATAACTGACGCCAGCAGCGCCATTTTGCGCCGAGCCGCGGCCTCGAGCCCGGCGGTGACTGCGATGAAGACGGGAATAGTACCGATGGGATCAATAACGACCCAAAGCGTCACAAAGTGTTCGAGCAGATTATTCAAATCGGTCGCTCCGCTGATTTCACAGGAAGTTAGACCGGATCACAAGAAAACGCTACGCTTAGGCGCAATTGGCTTGTTCGGCCTGTTCCATTGCCTCGGCGGTGGCATCCAGCGCCAGTAAGATCGAGGCATGTCGGTTCTTATAGTCTCGCGCGGGCATCAGAACCTCAAGGGCATCAAATGGCGAGTCTGGGGCAGGGCCGTTTTGCTTCAACATTGCCGACAACTGATCGCGCGCAGTTTCGACCTGTGCCCGTGTGGCTCCGATAACGCCAGCTCCGACGACAGCAGCCGAGGCTTGGCCCAAAGCACACGCTTTAACATCCTGCCCGAATTCGGAGACGCGCCCATTCTCTAGCTTGACGTCAACCGTTACCGTTGACCCGCACAAAGGCGACCGTTTTTTCACTGTGGCATCCGGGTTTTCCAACCGATCCAGATGCGGAATATCGGAAGCCAAAGCAAGAATGCGGCCGGAGTAGAGCTTGATCAGGTCATTTTCGCCGGACATGGCTTTCCCTCATTGACTGTTCCCCATACATAGTCAGCATCCATCGGGATGCAAAAGGTTTTTACCATGACAGGAACAGTCGCCTTCGACCCTTCCACCTTAAAATACAACGAGGCCGGTTTAATCCCCGCCATTGCCCAGGACGAAAACTCGGGCGAGGTGTTGATGATGGCCTGGATGAACATGCAGGCGGTTGAAAAAACGCTGTCCTCCGGGCGCGTAACTTATTGGTCTCGATCCCGGCAATCCTTCTGGATCAAGGGCGAAAGCTCGGGCCATGTGCAGGAGTTGGTTGATTTTCGCGTCGACTGTGATCGGGATTGCCTGCTGGTCGTCGTGCGACAATCAGGACCGGCCTGCCACACGAACAGGCGCAGCTGTTTTTACACTGCAGTTCGTGACGGTGACGAGGTCGAGCTGATGTCACCGATGGTGTAGGCCCACCATCTCACGAATGTCTTCCGGGCTGGCTCCATCAGCCCGGTATTTGGAAATAGCGCGGGCATCATCCCGCTTGGCCAGTCTTTTACCGATATCGTCGCGGATCAGGCTGTGGTGGTGATAAGAGGGGCGCGGCAGCCCCAGAAGAATTTGTAGAAGAATATGGATTCGAGTTGCCTCGAACAGATCGCGCCCACGCACGACCCGCGTTACTCCCTGTTCGGCATCATCCAGAACCACCGATAGGTGATAAGACGTACCCATATCTCGGCGCGAGAGAACGACATCTCCAATCGTATTAACCAAATCTGCCCGGCTGAATGAAATTTGCCCGGTTTCACGGTTCGGTCCAAAGCCGGTTTCCAGGAAACTCATCTCGATTTCGGGGGGGACGACCCGACCGGCTTGTTCCATATCCAATCGCAGAGGAACCTTTCGCGGCATAGCACCCGTCCGAATGGCTGCGTTACGACAGGTTCCGGGATAGACAAGCCCGTCCGGCCCTAAGAGAGGAGCACCCTCCTGCGGTGCGCTGGCAGCTGCGGCGATATCCCTGCGGTTACATGTGCAAGGATACAGCAGGCCTTGCGACCAGAGGTCCTCAAGTGCTGCTTCATATACGTGCAGGCGTTCGCTCTGACGCAGAACCGGGCTTGGCCAGCTTAATCCAAGCCACTCAAGATCATCATAAATCTGATCTTCCCAATGCGTTCTAGAGCGGGATCGGTCGATATCTTCGATCCGCAACAGGAATACGCCTTGCTGATCCGTAGCCATATCGCTGGCCAGCAGTGCCGAATAGGCATGCCCAAGATGTAATGGGCCGGTCGGAGAAGGTGCAAACCTGGTTGTGAATGTCACGCTTTTTCAACAATGTAGACGTCGGATTTAAGGTCCATTCCAGGAAGGTGCGGACCATATTCGCGCAATAGCAGCCGCGCGGCCCCCATATCAAGCCAATCGTTCAGGCGGCATGTATAGGTGTGATCCTCAAGCGTATGATCATTAAAGGAGAATGCGAGTAGACCGCCTGTGGGCAAAGCATTCATCAGCATATCAAACGTCTCGGGCGGCGCGGCGCCTACACTTATTACACCGATTGCCGCGATGGCTTTGTAGCCTCCGACTTTCAACGGGTTTGGATCCGCGATATCAAAAGTGCTTAGGGTTCGGTAAACGCCTTTGGCCTTTGCGCCTTCTAGCATTTTCGGCGTTGGGTCGATGCCGTCAATCACCTGAAATCCGACAGCGTTCAGGGCCTCGCCAGACAGGCCAGTTCCACATCCATAATCCAGAATTGGCGTCTGAGGTTCGGGAAGCTTGGACCAGAGCGCCTCGGCCACGCGGCCGGGGGTTGCATACCCGTGCGCCTCGACTTCTGAATCATAGGATGAGGCCCATTTCTGATAGTGATCGCGCGTGGCCTCGGGCGTGTCGAGGCCATAGACGTCCTTTAGATAATCATCGCTCATATCACCATGTTAGGCTTGTTCAGCGTCACACGTCCAGTCAGCATTGGGTGAGCCAGTCAGTCCAAGCCGCCTTGGCGCGATCCGTATAAGCCTTGTAGCGATCTTTGCGCCCCCGACGTCCGCCCTTAAGACCGTCGACAGGACGGAACAGGCCGAAGTTCACGTTCATAGGCTGAAACGTCTTGGCGTCGGCCCCACCTGTGATGTGGTGGATCAGGGCCCCCATGGCGCTGTCCTGCGGAACGTCAGGAAGGGTGCGACCCAGCATCTCTGCTGCGGCGAGCCGTCCTGCCAACAACCCCATGGCTGCACTTTCGACATAACCTTCGACACCGGTGATCTGTCCCGCAAACCGGATATTAGGGCGTGATTTCAGACGCATCTGCTCATCCAAAAGGGTTGGAGAGTTGATGAACGTGTTGCGATGAATGCCGCCCAGACGGGCAAAACTGGCATTCTCAAGCCCGGGGATCATCCGAAAGACGTCCGTTTGCGCGCCGTATTTCATCTTGGTCTGGAAGCCGACGATGTTAAACAACGTCCCCAGCGCATTGTCCCGACGCAATTGTACAACCGCATGCGGCTTGACCTCGGGCTGATGCGGGTTGGTCAGACCGACCGGCTTCATCGGGCCATGGCGCAGCGTTTCCCGGCCACGCTCGGACATGACTTCGATCGGCAGACATCCATCGAAATAGCCCGCCGTTTCGCCCTCGTGGAATTCGGTCTTATCGGCAGCCAGCAGAGCGTCGATGAATGCATCGTACTGGTCTCGGTCCATGGGGCAATTGAGATATGCGGTCCGCTCTTCCTCGGTCTCGCCCTTGTCATATCGCGACTGCATCCAGGCTTTGCTCATGTCGATACTGTCCGCGTAGACGATAGGAGCAATGGCATCGAAAAACGCCAGTGACTCGGCCCCTGTCTCAGAACGGATCGACTCGCTAAGCGCGGCCGAGGTCAGTGGACCGGTTGCAATGATCCAATGGCCGTCATCGGGCAGGGCAGTAACTTCTTCTCCGGTCACTTCGACACGTGGATGGGCGTGCAGCTTGTCTGTGACAGACTCGGCAAAAGGGTCGCGGTCCACGGCCAACGCTCCGCCCGCAGGCAAGCGATGAGTGTCTGCGGTTGTCATGATCAATCCGTTGGCTGCCCGCATTTCCCAATGCAACAGACCCACAGCGTTCTGCTCATCATCGTCGGATCGGAACGAGTTCGAACACACCATTTCGGCCAGATTTCCAGTCTGATGCGCAAAGGTGCCCACTTTGGGTCGCATTTCATGGATCACCACGTCAACGCCCATTTCCGCAGCCTGCCAGGCTGCCTCGGACCCGGCCATGCCGCCGCCCACGATATGCAATTTCTGTGTCATGCGCTGCCACATAGGGCACAGCACAAAGCAACGCAAACCCTCATGGGGCGGAACTCTTACATTTTCTGGGAAATTTTGGGGTCGCCGCTGCGGGAATGTCAACGCTGGTGAGAGAGACCAGCTCGGAGGGACCTTCCGCCTACGGCGACCCAAAATACGTAATTCGGCCTTAGCCTTGTCTCAGCATTGCCACAGTGTTGCCCTTTTGAAAAGTCCAAAAATGCGAACAGTGTATAAAATACTTAAGAACATTTGCGTTATTGCTGCCAATTTGGCGGTCTTTTTTCGATAAATGCTGATATTCCTTCCTCGGTATCCCGATGCAGCATATTCTGCGCCATTACCTCACCGGCATAGTCATAGGCTTTTTCGATTGGCATATCGAGTTGTTGGTAAAAAGCTTGTTTGCCGATCTTGACCGCCGACCCAAGCTTGTCTGCCAACTTTTCCGCCAGTGCCTGACTTTCGTGTTCAAGCAGCATTTCAGGGACGACGCGGTTGACCAGCCCAAGCTCTGTTGCGCGCTCAGCGGATATGAAATCGCCTGTGGTCAGCATTTCAAACGCCTTCTTTCGCGGAATGTTGCGACTGAGCGCCACCATCGGCGTCGAGCAGAACAGCCCGATATTTACCCCATTTACGCCAAACCTTGTGCCTTCGGCGGCGACGGCAAGATCGCAGGTGGCCACTAATTGGCACCCGGCCGCGGTCGCAATACCATGAACCTGCGCAATGACGGGTTGGGGTAGGGACTGGATCGACAACATCATTCGCGCGCATCTGGCAAAAAGATCCTGGAAATACGCTTTGCCTCCGTCTTCGCTCTGACGACCGGCAGTCATTTGTTTTAGGTCATGCCCTGCGCAGAACGCTTTGCCTTCGCCCGACAGGACAACAGCGCGGATCGTCTGGTCTTCGCGCAACGTGTCGAACTCATCCTGCAAGGCGGTCAGCATTTCGTCGCTCAGGGCATTAAGCCGCTCTGGTGCGTTCATTTTCAACCTTGCAACCGCACCCGTGTCGCGACGTTCCAGAATTCCCATCTTGCCCTCCGATCTGATGTGGGGCCAACTCTAGGTCGGCAAATCGAGGAGGGGAAGTATGTCATTGGTTCTGAACCGGGCAGAGTTAAGCGACTACATGCATCAGATCTTTCCGCAAGTTCATCGCGATTTCGTAGTCGAAGATCTGACCGAAGACAAAATCACCATGCGGCTGGTCGTTGAAGACCGTCATTTGCGGCCGGGGGGAACTGTGTCGGGTCCGTCGATGTTCGGTCTGGCGGATGTCTGCGTTTACGCGATTATTCTTGCACGCAAAGGCCGACAGTCTCTGGCTGTTACCACAGGTTGCTCGATGGATTTTATGCGCAAACCAGATGGAGCGCGGGACATGATCGCACATTGCACCTTGCTGAAACTTGGAAAAACTTTGGCCGTTGGTGATGTGCTGATGTTTTCGGAGGGCTCAGATAAACCTGTGGCCCGTGCGACAATGACTTATTCTCTGCCCCCAGAAGGCTCGGCTGCAGCAGCATTCGGATAAAAATTGGCCGGGTCAAGCCCGGCCAAGGAAGAGGTCCCAAATGGGACTGGGGATTTGCTACCCGTGCCAGAACGGGCGATTGATTTCGCGGTCGGCCTGATGGCGGGTCAACCCGACGTCACGCAGCAACCGATCATCCAGCTTTGACAAATTTACCCTGCTGCGGCGCTGTCGCTCCCACTTGGTGACAGTCGCCGCAAACCGCACGGCCAGCGATGCGATCAGCGGCAACCGAGGGCTGTCGTTCAGCAACAAAAGGGCAGGGGTGTGCATTGCGCGTGTCATCTTGGGTATCCTTTCAAATTGTATTGACACAAACGTAATATGTTCGGTATGTGTGATTGATACATTCCACATTGTATTAAAATCAAAGGAAGAATTGTAATGGATACAATTTGGCCGGAATCACTGCCGAAATCCAAATGCCCCAAGTATACTCTGGTGGCCGATACAATTCGAAAAGCTATTGATAACAATTTACTGGAAGTCGGAGCCAAGTTGCCTCCGGTCCGGGAGCTGGCGTATCGGTTACAAATCACACCGGGCACTGTGGCGCGCGCCTATACTATTCTGACCGATGAGGGGTTGCTGCATGCCGAGGTGGGGCGTGGTACATTTGTCGCCCCTCCAAAATCGCCGATACTGGACGACGTTTGGGCACGGCAACTGCATTTGCGCGAGGCCAAGTATAGCGCAAATGTCAGCCTGTTCAGCCCACGCTTAGCCGATGTGGGGCAAGTGGCCCTGATCCGCGAGTGCTTGCAAAAAGTTTCGCATGCGGATCCGGGATTGTTTCTGAACTACCCCACCCGAGATGCTTACAAACCCATGCGTCAGGCGGTGGTCGAGTGGTTGTCGGATCTGCCCTTGGGCGCATTGTCCCATGATGACATTGTACTTACGCACGGGGGGCAGAACGGCCTTTGCCTTGTCTTCCAAACCATCCTGCGAGGACCCAAGCCCATCGTTTTGGTGGAAGACTTGTCTTACGCGGGATTCCGCAGAGCCGGGGAACTCATGCGCTCTGAAGTGGTCGGCGTAAAGATGGACAAGTGGGGAATCGACCCCAGCGCAATGGAGCACGTTCTGCGCCAGAACCCTGCCCAGGCTGTTTGCGTGTCACCTGAAGTGCAAAATCCCACCGGCGCGCATACGCCACTTGAGCGAAGGAAAGAGGTTGTCGAAATCGCGCGACGCTTTGATCTACAAATCATCGAGGATGATTGCTACCGAATGGGCGAAGCGCGTGAACCCAGCTATCGCGCTCTTGCACCAGAGCGGGGGTGGCACGTGTCCTCCATCTCCAAGACGCTGACGCCCGCGCTGCGTGTTGGTTTCGCTATTGCGCCGCGCGAACGAAGTGTAGATCTGCGTCGGTCGGCTGAATACGGTTATTTCGGTCTTGCGCAGCCGCTTGCCGAGTTAACTCGGTTAATGTTGTCCGACCCCCGCACGCGGCGCATTGCACGCGATGTTCGACTGAAAATGGGTGAATATGTTCGCGTGACTGTGAATGCTTTGGGAGGGTTTGACCTGAATTGGGCACCGGACGTGCCTTTTGTCTGGCTAAACCTGCCCTCCGGTTGGCGCGCCGCAGCGTTCAGTCGTGCGGCGGAGCGGGAAGGCATCCAACTGCGTTCGGCTGATGAATTTGCTTTACGGGATGGTCGTGCGCCGAACGCAGTGCGTATTGCAATGAACGGCCATGTCTCATTGGAAAGGTTCGAGGACGCAATGCAACGCCTGCGCAACCTACTAGACAATCCGCCCGAGCAAATCAGCGTTTAGATTGGGGTAAAATAATACCTATTTTATAAGTCTCTGTTATTGCTTGATTTAAAAGACATTGCTGTTGTTGACCTGCGCCACACTCCCCTCTAAATACGCTCCATCGAATTCGGACCGCTCTGACTTGGGGCGGTCTTTCACATCAAACAGGACTATCCTGCCATGAAAACCTTTTCTGCAACACCTGCAGACATCGACAAGAAATGGATCCTGATCGACGCTGAGGGCGTTGTTCTGGGCCGTCTTGCCTCGATCGTCGCCATGCGCCTGCGTGGCAAGCACAAAGCGTCGTTCACCCCGAACATGGACATGGGCGACAATGTCATCGTGATCAACGCTGACAAAATCCAGATGACCGGCAAGAAGCGCGAAGAGAACTTCTACTGGCACACTGGCCACCCGGGCGGCATCAAGTCGCGCACCAAACAGCAAATCCTGGAAGGTGCACACCCCGAGCGCGTCGTAACCCAAGCGGTCAAGCGCATGCTGCCGGGCAACCGTCTGGCGCGCAAGCAGATGACCAATCTGCGCGTTTACGCTGGTGCCGAGCATCCCCACGAGGCGCAAGCGCCCGAAGTTCTGGACGTGAAGTCCATGAACAAGAAAAACACCCGGAGCTAATGACCGATGGCTGATCAGATCAATACTCTCGAAGAGCTGAGCGCCGTCGCAGGCGTTGAAACCGTGGCTGAAGAAGTCATCGCGCGCGAGCCCGTCCGTGACGAGCTGGGCCGTTCCTACGCCACCGGCAAGCGTAAAGACGCTGTTGCCCGCGTTTGGATCAAGCCGGGTTCCGGTAAGGTTACCGTGAACGGCAAAGATCAGGACAAGTACTTTGCTCGCCCCGTTCTGCAGCTGATCCTGCGCCAACCGTTCCAGGTTGCCGGTGTGGAAGGTGAGTTCGACGTTGTTGCAACCGTCAAAGGCGGTGGCCTGACCGGTCAGGCCGGTGCGGTCAAGCACGGCATCTCGAAAGCGCTGCAACTGTACGATCCCTCGCTGCGTGGCGCTCTGAAAGCCGCTGGCTTCCTGACCCGCGACAGCCGCGTTGTGGAACGTAAGAAATACGGTAAGCGCAAAGCTCGTCGTTCGTTCCAGTTCTCGAAGCGTTAATCGTTTCGAACTCCGATTTCCGAACGGTCGCAAGAAATTGCGGCCGTTTTTTTGTCGAAACCTTTTGCGAGGTGTGGCCGGTTTTCGATGTGCAGATGACAGCACCCCCGCGCTGAATCATCGGCAAGTAACTTGTTTGTAGCGTCGAAAAAGGCGCAACGGGGCCGATTTTACGTCAACCAGAACAATTCAGGCCAAACACTTGGTCGGTATCTCGGTTGGATGACCCGGCAAAGACAAAGGCGCGAAAGAATCGCGCCTGCCAGCTAGAGAAGACATGGTCTTTAGCAGGTATCAACCGCCCCAGGACCTGACCTCGCCGCAATCCATATGAACAAAGTTCGAACGGTAGTATTTACCGACACCGCCCGCACGGCATGAAATCGCAGCCTTCGCCATCTGCGAAACCGACCGAGAAGCAAGACGCAAATCTGCAGCCTGGCCTTTCATGTGAAGGGAGTTCTTTGCCACGCGACGCGAGCGAGACCGCAGCATAGCATTTGTCTGTGGCGACCGGTATCCCGACAGCAGCATATAAGGTTCGTTTGCGTCCAGCAGATTATGCGAAGCGGCCATGATGTCGATAGTGCGCAGGTCCATGTCTTTGACTTGGTCCGTCCGCCAGTCACGCATGAAGTGGTTCACTTCTTTGACAGCGTCCTTGATGTACTTGCCATCAACCCAATATATCATATCGATCCGCTCGCCTGTGCGACCGGAATACATACGGATACGACGAATATCGCCGCCACCGCGGAGGAAACCTGCTGCGTTTGAATATGTCGGTGCTGCAACCACTGCTGTTGCCGCAAATGCGCCCAATAGGGCCCGCCGGGTCATGCCCGAGGAACTGCTCGTAGTCATTTTATGTTTCGTCCCGTACTGTTCCTGCCTGCACACGATGTTACGCGCGCGTTCTTAATTTTTTCCCATCCCAGGTGGCGAATTTATGGCACAGTCGCGGAAGAGCGCCAAGAAGTCTTTCATATTCATCTTTTCAAGGGGGAATTTTCGGCAGTTTTTTGCGCAGATGACGCTTTTCTGTTTAAACTTAGGGCAGGTTACTTCGGTTTTTGGGTGTCCGATGCAAACGCGCATCACGCGGATAAAGAAGCGTCAAATTGAGGTATTTGTGAATGGACATAAGGTTATGAGGAAAACCATATTGTCTGAACGCGTCCAGTGCGACGCATAAGTCATTGTTTAGTCAAGGTCATCCCATGCGAACGTTTTTTCGTGCTTATACCGGTTTTGTAGTCGCGGCTTGTGTGACCGCATCTGTCAGCTTTGCGCATGCGGAACGTGCGCCTGCGACCAGCTTTCAAATGGCCGTTGCCGAGTTTGCACCTGCGGGATCTGGTATTGCGGACTTCTATCGAGAAACCGGGTTCGCGCCAATCTGGACAGGGACGTCGAAAGAACACCAAACGCGCCGCGCGCATTTAATGCGGGCATTGACTTCGGTACATTTACACGGGTTGCCGGAAGACAAATATGGCGCGCAGGGCCTTATGGCCAAAATGGAAAATGCTCGTTCTCTGCGCGAAATCGGCGCAATCGAGATCTCGTTGACCCGTGCTTTTGTTCGCTATGCAAATGACATGTACTCGGGGGCGTTGCGCCCTTCCGAAATTGACGACGGTCTGGTGCGTAAAGTCCAGAGAAGATCAACCAAAGATCATTTGCGCGGCGTCATTGCTGGCGGTGCGTCCTATATAGACGGTTTGCCGCCCCAGACTGCGCAATACCGCGCATTGATGAAGCAAAAGCTAGCCCTGCAGACATTGGTGGATCAGGGCGGATGGGGCGCTGGTGTGCCCATCGACAAGTTGGAATTCGGTGACACCGGGCCAAACGTCATCAAGCTGCGCAATCGGCTGATCACGATGGGATATATGAAACCGTCGGCAAGCCCCAAGTTTGACAAAGAACTACTTGCAGCAGTGAAGGCTTTCCAAACCGCGCATGGTCTCGCATCGGATGGGGTGGCCGGGCAGGGCACGATCACCGAGTTGAACCGAAGCGCGTCAGACCGTCTGAAATCCGTATATGTAGCGCTCGAACGCGAACGCTGGTTGCCCCGCGAGCGGGGAGAGCGTCATATCCTGGTAAATCAGGCGGATTTTTCCGCCAAAATTGTGGATGATGGGCTGGTAACCTTTGAAACCCGCGCTGTTATTGGCAAAAATGTTCACGATCGTCGGAGCCCGGAATTCTCGGATAAGATGGAGCATATGGTGATCAACCCCAGCTGGTATGTGCCGCGCTCGATCATCACCAAGGAATATTTACCGCAACTGCAATCCAACCCGAATGCAGTTAATCATATCCACATTACAGATCGCAGTGGTCGTCAGATCGATCGTGGAGCAGTTGATTTTTCGCAATACACGGCACGGAACTTCCCATTCGCGATGCGTCAACCCCCCAGCAAAAGCAATGCGTTGGGGTTGGTGAAGTTCATGTTCCCCAACCAGTACAACATCTACCTTCATGATACGCCGCAGAAAAGCCTGTTTGCCCGGGAAACGCGCGCGTTCTCGCATGGGTGCATCCGACTGGCCCAACCGTTCGAGTTTGCCTATGCGTTGCTGGCCAAGCAGGAAGAAGATCCCAAAGCATTCTTTCAACGTGTTTTGTCCACCGGTAAGGAAATAACTGTTCCGCTCAAACAGCATGTGCCGGTTCACTTGATTTACCGGACAGCCTATATCGGCCCGAAAGGGGATGTGCAGTATCGCCGTGACGTTTACGGCCGCGATCAGAAAATCTGGGAGGCTCTGCAGAAAGCAGGGGTAGCCCTGCCGGACGTTCAGGGGTAATCACCGGGTTATCCTTAATCCGGGGAACCCGACATGAACTATACCATCCAGCAGATTTCCGACGCTTTGGGCGCGACCTGCGAGGGCGACACATCGCTGACGATCCAACGCGCCGCGGAACCCGCAGATGCGGGCTCGAATGATCTGGCAATGGCAATGTCACCCAAATATGCCGAGGCACTTGGCGGCGGAGCGGCCCGTTCGGCGGTGTTGTGGGAAGGGGCCGATTGGCAGGCTTTGGGATTGTCCGCCGCGATCTTTGTTCCACGCCCTCGTATGGCCATGGCTGGTATTACTGCGATGTTGGATCGCGGGCAGGGGATTGACCCGGGCATTCACCCCTCAGCCGTTGTCGACCCGTCGGCAGAGCTAGGGGAAGATGTATCGGTTGGCCCTCTCGCAGTGATCGGAGCGCGAGCGAAGATCGGCGATGGTTCAGTGATTGGCAGCCATTGCGTCGTTGGTATGGACGCTGTTCTTGGCAAAAACGCCTTGCTGCGCGAGATGGTCAGCATAGGGGCCCGTGCTGTCATTGGGGACCGTTTTATCGCGCAACCAGGCGCACGGATTGGCGGGGACGGGTTCAGCTTTGTGACCCCCGAGGTCTCGGACGTCGAAAACGTACGCAAGACTATGGGCGACAAGGGCGATGCGCGCGCGCAAAGCTGGCTGCGCATCCACTCGCTTGGTGCCGTCGAGATTGGGGATGATGTCGAGGTCGGAGCGAATTGCACCGTGGACAATGGCACAATCCGGAACACCCGGATCAGCGATGGCTCCAAACTGGATAACCTTGTGCATGTCGGCCACAATACGCGGGTTGGTCGCGATTGCCTTCTGTGCGGTCAGACCGGCGTATCTGGATCGGTTGATATTGGAAATAATGTTGTTCTGGGCGGTCAGACCGGCGTTGCCGACAACATATTTATCGGTGACGGGGTGATTTCGGGCGGCGGTACAAAAATCTTGTCCAACGTACCAGCAGGCCGTGTGATCATGGGGTATCCGGGTATCAAGATGGAAACTCATACGGACGTATACAAAGCTCAACGGCGTTTGCCGCGCATGGCGCGTGACGTCGAGGCGCTGAAAAAGGCTGTTTTCAAACAGTCGCCGAGCGATTAAATCATCCTCAATGTGATAATCAGAGGATCGACATGAGCATCACCGATCGCGTCATCGCCATCATCGCCGAGCAGGCCGTGCTGGAACCTTCGGATGTGACGCCCGATAGTACGCTCGAGGATCTGGGAATCGACAGCCTTGGACTGGTCGAGAGCATTTTCGCCATCGAGGAAGAGTTTGACATCTCGGTCCCGTTCAATGCGAACGAACCGTCGGCCAGCGATTTTGACATCTCGAACGTGGCGGCAATCATCGCGGGCATTGAAAAACTCGTGTCGGAAAAGGTCTGACACAGGATCATGAAACGCGTTGTTATTACCGGGGCCGGAACGATCAACTCGTTGGGCCATTCCGTTCCCGCGACGCTTGAGGCGATGCGCGAAGGGCGTTGCGGCATTTCGGACCTCGAGTTTCGTGACGTCGAACGGCTGGCCATCAAAATTGGCGGTCAAGTCCGCGGGTTCGAAGCCGAGGGCCGTTTTAACCGTCAACAAATGAGCCTGTATGACAGGTTCACGCAATTCACTCTGACCGCTGCGAAAGAGGCGATCGAACAGTCTGGCATCGAGTTCCACGGCGACTTGGCCGCGCGTTCAGGCGTTGTTCTGGGAACCGCAGGGGGCGGTGTATCGACTTGGGACGACAATTACCGCTCGGTCTATGAGGATGGTAAGAACCGGGTTCATCCATTCGTCGTGCCAAAGTTGATGAACAACGCGGCAGCCAGCCATGTTTCGATGGAGCATAACCTCAAGGGGCCCAGCTTTACCGTATCGACAGCCTGTGCATCGTCCAACCATGCCATGGCGTTGGCGTTTCAGATGGTCCGCAGCGGAGCGGCCCCGGCAATGTTGACCGGTGGCGCGGAATCCATGCTGTGCTTTGGCGGGGTCAAGGCATGGGAAGGGCTGCGGGTGATGTCCAAAGATGCCTGCCGTCCTTTTAGTGCCAATCGCAACGGAATGGTCCAAGGCGAAGGCGCGGGCGTCTTTGTCTTTGAAGAATACGAACACGCACGTGCGCGCGGCGCTGACATCCTGTGCGAAGTGGTCGGTTTTGCCATGACCTCGGATGCGGCCGATATCGTCATGCCCAGCAAACAAGGGGCTGCACGTGCGATTTCGGGTGCTTTGTCTGATGCGGGTATCAATGCGGATCAGGTGGGATATATCAACGCCCACGGCACCGGAACGGCGGCCAATGACAAAACAGAATGCGCGGCGGTTGCGGATGTGTTCGGTCCACATGCGGATGATCTGATGATCTCATCCACCAAGTCCATGCATGGCCATTTGATCGGCGGAACCGGTGCGGTTGAGTTGTTGGCCTGTATAATGGCGCTGCGCGACGGCGTCATTGCTCCGACTATTGGCTACGAAGAACCCGATCCTGAATGCGCACTGGACGTAGTCCCAAACGAGGCGCGAGAATCTAAGGTTGATGTCGCGCTCAGCAATGCGTTTGCATTCGGCGGTCTTAACGCTGTGCTGGCATTAAAGCAGGTCTAAGGCCCTAAACATTCGAGGCGGCTGATCTGAAAAGCCGCCTCTTTTTTGCATCGGGTATCAATTCTGCTGCGCTTGCAGTCCGTCAAATCCGGCAGTGAACCCGGCCAGAGAAACTTCTAGTTCCAACAACTGCGTCGGCGCTACCACAGATACCAGCGAGAGCACGGCCTTGCTTCCGGCTTTCATCGCGTCGACATCGCCTTGCGTGAACCCTAGCTGCGCCAGACAACCCACAGGGTTGCAGTGGTGGTAATTATAGCGGCGGCCTGGGGCACCATCTATTGATAGCGCAATCTGCGCCTGCAGAAGAACTTCCAGAGGGACAAGAACGGTTGCGCCGGCAATCGCGGCGGAACCTTCGGGCAGTTTGGTGACCGTGATATCCGCAATGGGCTGCCCTTCTTGACCGTTCAGAACCTGACGCATCAAGCAGGGATCATCTCCGTTTTCTGTCTTCAGGCAAGTGATATCCCAGTCGCCGGATTGTTCCTTGACATATTGCTCGCCCACGCGCGGGCCGGCTTCGCCCAGGTCCAGATCGCTTCCGACCTGTGTTTGTGGCGTTTCGCTGTCTTGCGCGGCTTCCTGTGCAAAAGTAGCACCGCACCAGAGCGCGGTCGCAAGCAAGCTATAAGATAGAGTGTTCTTGATCATGAATGCCTCGGTCAGGTGATTGATCTTTTTTTCTCGTCTAGCATCCCTGATCGGCAGTGTCAGTCGCTAAGGTGGACCAAGCCGATAATCTGGTCGGATTTTTGCCGGTTTATACGATATCGTGAAACCAGCACCAGATGTAGAAAGGGAGCCGGTGGAGCGGCTCCCTTTCATAGAATTTTCTCCCCGTCGGACTGGCCGACTTAGTTATGCGCAGACGTTACGAAAGGGGAGCGCAACGGTCAACTGCTAACCTGAAATTTTAATCTCAAAAGCGTGATTTGTCCAAAAAAGCCGCGCCATAAGGCGCGGCCAGTCGACAGGGAGGAAGATTGCCACCCACGCGCTTAAACGCGAAGGCAGCGATTAGACTATCGCAGGCAAATGTTAAATTTGTATGGTGAGGACAGATCGGTTCAAATCAAGGCTGAAAATCTATGGAAAACAGTATCTTCTTGGGCGGTGGTGGTGAGGATTATGGGCAGCCGCAGGCCCTTGCATTGAAATACGCCAACCGGCACGGCCTGATCGCCGGAGCGACAGGAACTGGCAAAACAGTGACATTGCAGATTTTGGCCGAGGGATTTTCGCAAGCCGGCGTTCCCGTTTTCCTATCCGACGTCAAAGGGGATTTGTCCGGGTTGGCCAAGGCGGGAAGCGAAACTCATAAGCTTCAACGGGCTTTTCAGGAACGCGCCGAGCGTATTGGGTTTACGGATTACGTATACGGCGCTTGCCCGGTTACCTTTTGGGATTTGTTCGGCGAGCAGGGCCACCCGGTCCGTACAACAGTGACTGAAATGGGCCCGCTGCTTTTGTCCCGCCTGATGGATCTTAGTGAGGCGCAGGAAGGCATCCTGAATATAGCTTTCCGAGTGGCAGACGATGAAGGAATGCCCCTTTTGGACCTGAAGGACCTGCAGTCGTTGCTGGTTTGGATCGGCGAGAACCGGTCGCAACTGTCACTTCGGTTCGGAAATGTCTCGACGGCATCGATCGGAGCTATTCAGCGGCGCCTCTTGGTGCTTGAAAATCAGGGCGGGACCAACCTGTTCGGAGAACCAGCGCTCGAGTTGGCGGATTTAATGCGCACCGACGCACAGGGGCAGGGGATGGTCAACATTCTGGCGTCGGACAAGCTGATGGGGTCGCCCCGCCTTTATGCGACATTCCTTCTGTGGCTGCTCAGCGAGTTGTTCGAGGAACTGCCCGAGGTCGGCGACCCCGAAAAGCCTAAGCTGGTGTTCTTTTTCGACGAAGCGCATCTGCTGTTTGAAGACGCGCCAAAGATCCTTGTCGACAAGGTCGAGCAAGTCGCACGCCTGATCAGATCCAAAGGTGTGGGAGTGTATTTCATCTCGCAGAACCCTGCTGACATCCCCGAGGATATTCTTGGGCAGCTTGGAAACCGCGTTCAACATGCGCTGCGTGCGTTCACTGCACGGGATCGGAAAAATCTGCGTCTGGCCGCAGAGACATATCGAGAAAACCCCGCCTTCGACACCGAGGCAGCAATTCGTGAAGTCGGCGTCGGCGAAGCTGTCACCTCGATGCTGCAAAAAAAGGGCGTGCCCGGAATTGTCGAGCGCACGCTGATCCGCCCGCCAGGGACTCACCTTGGGCCGATTACCTCAGCCGAGCGGCAAACGCTCATTGATGCTTCGCCCATGCAACAGAAATACCGCGACTTGAAAGACCGAAAGTCGGCGTTCGAGATTTTGCAGTCACGGGCGGATGCCGCTGCTGAGGCGGCTCAACAGGCCGAGGAAGAGATCGAAACCAAGTCCGTAGCCGAGCGAGAGTTCGCAACAGCCCGCAGATATTCAGGCAGTCGTGTTGGACGCTCATCTTCCCGAGTATCGCGCAAGAAAGACACGTTCGCGACCGCCATGAGTGAAGCTGTCATCAAAGAGCTGAAAGGAACCACTGGCCGGCGTATTGTCCGCGGAATTCTTGGGGGTTTATTCAAAAGCAGGTAAAACCGGGAAAACAGGCTGCTTTCCCGGCCGAAGGGTCACCCTTTCAGTCGGCGCTGGCCTTCCTGCTTGCAATAGGCATCGGCCTGAGGAACCGTCAGCTTGGTCGCGGGGAAATCAATGGCCCGGTCCCAGTTCACGCGATCCTGGCGATAAAGCTGACAGGTGATTTCACCTTCGGGCGTCTGGATTTTCACCGGGGTGGTTTCAAAATCTTCTGGGCTTGGAACACACCCTGTCAGCCCAGCGATCAGCGTCAGAAAAAGGATTGGTTTGGCTAGTGTCATAATCATGTGAACTCTTTATTGTGAGTGTTTGGTCGCAGTCTCAAGCGGTTTGTCTAAATTCCGGTAAACACCGGAAATTTTCCTGGGGCCGCATGGTGTGTAACGTGCTCTAGACGGGAGAGGCGGGTAAATCAAGAAATCACGCCCGAAATCAGGCGTGATTGTAGTGCCTCTCAAGATGAAGTGATCATTTTTCCGGAATGAGGCCACGGGGGCTGAACCTGAGAACGATCAGCAATATCAGCCCCATAGTGAACAGGCGCATATGCGCGGCACTTTCGATCAAGTGGTCTTTCAGCGCACTTCCTTCGGGCATTCCGGACGTGATCAGGTTCATCAGCCAAAGACCAATGGGTTCCACCTGAACCCACAGGAACCAGATCAAGAACGCACCCAAAACCGCTCCGAAATTGTTACCCGAACCGCCGACGATCACCATGACCCACACAAGGAAGGTAAAACGCAGCGGGTTGTAGGTGCCCGGTGTCAGCTGCCCGTCCAGGGTGGTCATCATTGCGCCAGCGATGCCACAGATTGCAGAGCCAAGAACAAAGATTTGCAGGTGCCGGCGCGTGACGTCCTTGCCCATCGCTTCGGCCGCGACTTCATTGTCGCGAATGGCGCGCATCATGCGGCCCCATGGGCTTTTCAGCGCCATCTGCGCCATCCATAGCAGCACTAGCAGCACTATGGTGAACAGCAGCGAATAGCCCAGCTTGACCGAAAGCGTCGAGGCAGTAACGGGATCAAGACCCAGCCATTCGGCGCGAGCGATGAAACCGGGATCTGCTTGCAATTCGACCTCATATCCCACCACAGGTGCCGGGCGCGGAATGCCGTAGACATTCTTGACGCCGCGGGCCAGCCAATCCTCGTTTTTCATGACGGCGATGACGATTTCGGCAATCCCCAAGGTCGCGATGGCAAGATAATCGGATCGCAACCCCAGTGCAGTTTTTCCGATCAACCAGGCTGCCCCGGCTGCCAGAAGACCGCCAGCAGGCCACGCGATCAGGACCGGCAGGTTCAAGCCGCCGATGTTACCCGCTACGGCCGGGTCGATCGCCTCGATCGCTGCGACATTGGGGTCAAATACCGCGCGGTAGATAAAAAACCCCACAATGAGTATGGCCACAATCGTCAGTGTCTGAACCCGACCTTTTGGTAATTTCCGGGCGGTCACGACGGCCGCAACCACGGTCGCGGCACCCAGCACCAGCGACAGTATGACCCCATACCCACCTGCGACCCACGCACCGGGTGTCGGTGGTGTCGAGACCAGAACAACCGCCAACCCGCCCAAGGCCACAAACCCCATGACGCCGACGTTGAAAAGACCGGCAAATCCCCATTGCAGGTTTACCCCGATCGCCATGATGGCCGAGATCAGCCCCATGTTCAGGATCAATATGGCCGAGTTCCAGCTTTGCGTGAAACCGGACAGCAGGATCAGGCTGGCAACGACCACAAAAAGCAGTGTGTTTTTGACGGGCTCGGTCATACCGCTTTCCCCTTGAACAGGCCCGTGGGCTTAAACAGAAGCACGATCAGCAGGATGGCAAAGCTGACGGCGAATTTGTAATCGGTGGACAGGAACTGGACCAATCCAGAAGGCTCCAGACTTTCAGGGGCCAGATAGGTCAGTACCTTTTTCCACGCATAGGTGATGGTCACTTCGGAAAACGCGATGATGAAGCCACCCGCGATGGCGCCTAGTGGGTTGCCCAAGCCACCCACGATGGCCGAGGCAAAGATCGGCAGCAGAAGCTGGAAATAGACGAAGGGCTTGAAGCTTTTGTCGAGGCCATAGAGCACACCTGCAGTGGTCGCCAGCGCGGCAACGATGATCCATGTGATCATCACCACGCGTTCCGGGTTGATGCCAGACAGCAACGCCAAGTCCTCGTTGTCCGAATATGCCCGCATCGACTTGCCGGTGCGCGTTTTGTTCAGAAACCAGAACAGCAGCACCACGGCGACAACGGCCACGACCACGGTAATACCCTGAGAGGTCTTGATCGCCAGCCCTTCACGCAGGCCGGTCATCGCTTTGAAGTCACGCGCCGAGACGATGAACCGCGCGCCGTCCGAAAAGCGTTGATCATCCGGGCCGATGATGAAGCGCACAACGCCGTTCATGATGAACATCACCCCCATCGACACGATCACCAGAATGACCGGTTTGGCCTTTTGTTCGCGGTAAAAGCGGTAAACCAACCGGTCGGTGACCAGCACCAGCACGATGCATCCCAGAATGGCAAAGGGCAGGGCCAGCAGAGCGGTCGGCAGCGGTCCGAAACTGACCCCAGCGGCCTGCAGGCCCCACGTGACCAGAACCGCAATCATCGCGCCAAAGGCCATCGTGTCGCCATGGGCAAAGTTCGAGAACCGCAGAATTCCATAGATCAGCGTCACCCCAAGAGCGCCCAACGCCAACTGGCTGCCATAGGCGATTGCGGGAACTAGAACGAAGTTGGAGAGCGCCACAAGGGCGTTGAGGAAGTCCATTAAAACTCCTGCTCGCATTTGCCTGAGAATGCGCGTCGTCCGTTGTTAGCTTTCGTATAGTCGGCATAGCGCAGCGGTTGGGTTAGAAACGTCACTGATAGTTCGGTGGTCGAAGTCTTTGTCACATACATATACTCGTGTTTATCACCTTCGACCCGGAACGCTGTCAGCAAATCGTTTTGTGAAGTGGCGGTCCACTCTTGCCCATCGGACAAGCGAATTTTCGAGGTGATCTCGCCTGCTCTGGCGATCCTATCGACTGAAAAATCTCCGAAGCTACTTTTTATTCGCTCGGGAGGTGTGCCCAATAGTTCAAGCGTGAACTCATCGCCCTCACAGTTCTCCACGTTTGTGCAGATTTCTTGCAGTATGCAGGGGGCTGCCCATGCTGAACTGCAAAAAGAGGTAAATACGACAATCAATACGGTTCTCACCTCACCCCCCCAAGAAACTCTTACGTACTTCAGGATCGGCCAGCAGTTCTTTGCCCGTGCCGGTATAGGCGTTCCGCCCCTGAACCAGCACATATCCCTTATCCGCGATCTCCAGCGCTTGACGGGCGTTCTGTTCGACCATCAGGATCGGCAGCCCGGTGCGCGAGACCTCGATGATCCGGTCGAACAGCTCATCCATAACGATGGGCGAGACACCAGCGGTCGGTTCGTCCAGCATCAGCACCTTAGGTTGTGTCATCAGCGCGCGGCCCACGGCGACCTGTTGGCGTTGACCGCCCGACAGCTCTCCCGCCGCTTGGTTGCGCTTGTCGCGCAGGATGGGGAAGAGGTCATAGACCTGCTCCATCGTTCCCGAAATATCGTCGCGGCGGATGAAAGCGCCCATCTCAAGGTTTTCTTCCACCGTCATCGACGTGAAGATGTTCGAGGTCTGCGGCACAAAGCCCATCCCGCGCATCACCCGGTCTTGCGGGCTGAGGTTGGTGATGTCCTCACCGTCCAGCCGCACCGCGCCCGAGCGCACGTCCAGCATGCCGAACACGGCTTTCATCGCGGTGGATTTGCCCGCGCCATTGGGGCCGACGATTACCGCAATCTCACCCTTTTCCACGGCGATGGTGCAGTCGTGCAGGATGTCTGGACCCTTGCCATACCCGCCAGTCATGGTGTCGCCGATCAGGAAGGGGCCGCCTTCGACCTTGTGCGTCTCACCGCTTGTGCGATGGGCGGGGGTCATGGTGCCGACACCATGCGTATTGGTGATCGAGGCGTCCTTGTTGCCCTTGTCGTCCTGGTAGGGGTTGTCGCTCATGCGCCCGCCTCCAGCTTGTCTTTGTTCTTGAGGCCGGTGCCCAGATAAGCTTCGATCACCTGCTCATTGGCCTTGATCTGATCCAGAGTGCCTTCGGCCAGCACCTTGCCCTCGGCCATACAGATGACCGGGTCGCAGATCTTGCCGATGAAATCCATGTCATGCTCGATGACCACGAAGGTATAGCCGCGTTCCTTGTTCAGGCGCAGGATCGTGTCGGCGATGGTCATCAGCAGGGTGCGGTTAACGCCCGCGCCAACTTCGTCCAGAAACACGATCTTGGCGTCGACCATCATGGTGCGGCCCAGTTCCAGCAGTTTCTTCTGCCCGCCCGAGACCTGACCGGCCTTGTGATCGGCCAGATGTTCGATGGTCAGGAATTCCAGCACCTCATCGGCCTTGGCCTTCAAAGCGCGTTCTTCATCGGCGATACGCTTTCGGCCGAACCACGCGTTCCAAAGCGATTCACCCGATTGCGCCCCCGGAACCATCATCAGATTCTCGCGGCAGGACATCGAAGAGAATTCATGCGCAATCTGGAAGGTGCGCAGCAGGCCCTTGTGAAACAGCTCATGCGGGGGCAGGCCGGTGATATCCTCACCATCCATATGGACCTTCCCGCTGGTCGGCGGCAGAACGCCCGCGATGACATTGAACAGAGTGGTTTTTCCGGCCCCGTTCGGCCCGATCAGGCCGGTGATCGAGCCCTTTTGGATTTCCAGCGATGCCCCGTCCACCGCATGAAACCCGCCGAAATGCTTGTGCACGTCTTCGACGACGATCATCTTTTCCCCTAGCCGCCGTTTTCCGGCGTTGTTGCCACATCCCTGTACGAATGGTGCGGGCTTTTGTCATTGAAACAGCCCGGACACAAGGCCCGGGCTGCTTGTTTTTATGACTGTTAACCTTGGATCAACGGAAGTTGACGGTCTTGTTCTCGCCGTCGGTCACTTCGATCTCGCGATACGAACCCGCGCTTTCACCGGGGCCGATCAGCTCAACGCCTGATGCGCCGACATAGTCGATGTCCTGACCGGCAGCCAGCAGCTCCAGACCTTTGGCCAGCTCACCGGGATAGATTTTCTCGCCCGGAGCATTGGCAACGTCCATGATCTTGCCGCCGTAATCGGCAGGGTTGGTGGATCCAGCCGCCTGCATCGCCAGCATGAACAGCGCAGCCGCGTCATAGCTTTCCGGCGAGTAGGGCGACGATCCGTCGAAACCTGCGGCTTCGGCCATGGCGAAATACTTCTCGGCACCTTCACCACCCGAGCCTGCGATCTGACCGAACGAGCCGTTCAGGTCGGGGCCAACATTGTTGGGCAGCGAGTCACCGATCATGCCGCCGGGCAGACCGAACGTGTCAAACGCACCGCTGTCCAGCGCAGATTGGATGATGCCCAAACCGCCCTGATCCAGATAGCCTGCAACAACCAGAATGTCGCCACCGGCCGAGGCCAGTGCGCCCACTTCGGCCGAGTAGTCGGCCTTGCCGTCTTCGTGCGCGGCAACGATGGTCACTTCGCCACCTGACGCCTCAAACGAGGACTGGATCGCGTCTGCCAAACCCTTGCCGTAGTCGTTGTTGGTGTAGGTCAAAGCAATCGAGCTGATGCCACGGTCATTCAGGATGTCCGCCATCACCTGACCTTCACGCGCGTCCGACGGGGCGGTGCGGAAGAACAGGCCGTTATCTTCCATGGTCGACAGGCCGGGCGAGGTCGCCGACGGCGAAATCATCACCATGCCGTTCGGGATCGCGACGTTCTGTAGGATCGCGCCGGTCACGCCCGAGCAATCGCCGCCAATGATGCCAGCAACACCATCCGCGATCATGCGTTCCCCGTTCGAGGTGGCCAAACCATTGTCGATACAGCCAGTGTCTGCACGCGACGCGGTCACTTTGGTGCCATCCAGCAGCTTGCCGGATTCGGTGACCTCGGCCATCGCCATCTCGGCACCCGAACCCATGGCCGGGGCCAGCGATTCAATCGGTCCGGTGAAGCCAAACAGAACACCCAGCGAAATGTCTTCGGCCAGTGCCGGACCAGCCAGCAGAGCGGATGCTGCAGTTGCAGTAAGCAGCTTTTTCATATGGTTACTCCCTATTGTGAACGTATTCGTTCTGGTCACGACCCTAGGCAAGCTGTTCGGAAAAGAAAAGTCCTAACGAAAACGTGTTTTTGTCGAGAGGAAACCTATTTGTTTTCTTAGTGCTAACACAGCGGTTCCAAGGTGAAAAACATGACGGTTCGGGTATTTGCGATTCTTGTTTTTATCTTCGGCACGGGTTCCGCTTTGGCGGATACGCTGAAAACCTCCGCCGGGAATGTTCAGGTCGACACGATGGTCGAGGACCTGGATACGCCATGGGCCATCGGTATTCTGCCCAACGGCGCATTTCTCGTGACCGAACGGGATGGTGAGTTGTTGTATGTCGCAGAAGGAACAGCCAACCCTGTGAGCGGTGTTCCGAAAGTGGTTGCGAACGGGCAAGGTGGGTTGCTGGATGTCACGGTACCAAAGGATTTTGACCAGAGCCGTGAAATTTTCCTGACATTTTCAAAATCACAGCGGGGTGGTGCTGGCACTGCACTTGCCGTGGCGCGTTTGTCGCAAAGTGGAGATCGTTTGACGAACCTACGGGTGATTTTTGAGGCGCTGCCCGGAGGCTCGGGCGGTCGCCATTTCGGCTCGCGGGTGGTCGAAGCGACGGACGGGACACTGTTCGTCACAATCGGAGATCGCGGTGATCGTCCTCAGGCGCAAGACAGGACGAACCATATTGGTACGGTGGTCCGCATCAATCGCGACGGCTCTGTCCCCGCGGATAACCCGTTCGTGGGCCAAGCCGATATTCGGCCCGAGATTTGGTCCTATGGGCACCGAAATCCACAAGGTGCGGGGCTGGACGCCCAAGGCCAGCTTTGGACATCGGAACATGGTGCGCGCGGAGGCGACGAAGTGAACTTGATCCGCCCCGGCTTAAACTATGGATGGCCCGTGATTTCATACGGAAAGCACTATTCCGGACAAAGTATTGGCGAAGGTACCGCCAAGGACGGAATGGAGCAGCCGCGTCACTATTGGGATCCGTCCATCGCTCCGTCCGGCTTGTTGGTCTATTCGGGAAAACTGTGGCCGCAATGGGCAGGGGATATTTTCGTTGGATCGCTCAAATTCAACTACATCGCCCGACTAACGGGTGCCCCCCTGAAAGAAGTCGAACAGATCAAAGGCCCCGAAACGGAACGCGTTCGGGATATCGTCGAAGCACCGGACGGAACGATCTGGTTCATTTCCGTGGGACAAGGAGCGGTTTTCCGGCTTTCACCTGACACATAAGGTGCTGGCCTCTATCCTTGACTGTTGACCCTGAACCAGGCTTGTTTTGGGGCATCAGGGTCATATCAGGGTGCTGTCCATTGCGCGACTTCTCGATAGAAATGTGTGACGACCTGCCAGATCACGAGGAGCTGAACGGAATCCTGTCTCAGTACTATGCGTTGATCGTTCAACGCATGACGGCCATGGGGTTTGAAATAGACCCGGCTGCTCCGAAAAGCGCATTGGCAGAGTTTTGGGCGCGGTCGGATGACTATCTACCGCCGAACGGGTGCCTGGTTCTGGCGAGAGACCGCACGGGTCAGATCATAGGATGCGGCATGATGAAACGTCTGGATCAGGAAACTGGTGAATTGAAACGGGTGTTCGTGACCGAAACTGCACGCGGCACAGGTGCAGGGCGAGCCTTGATTGAAGCGCGAGAGGACGCGGCGCGTTCCTTGGGACTAAAGCGCCTGGTGGCCGACACGCTTACACCGAATATCGAGATGCGGAACCTCTATCCGAAATTGGGATTTTTAGAGCTTTCCGAACCCATCGAGACGACCACCTATCTGGATCAGCCCATGCTGAGGCCGCATCTACACTACTTTGCTAAGACCCTGTAAGCCCGGTCAGACGGAAAGCCGCCCGGCTTGGGCTCCGCGTTCGCGGTAAGGCGTAGTGTTGTAATGCGCACGATAGCATTTCGAGAAATGGCTGGGTGAGGCAAAGCCACAGGCCAGGGCCACGTTGATCACACTCATATCCGTTTGCATCAGCAAGTTGCGCGCCTTGTGCAGGCGCAGCTCCATGTAATACCGTTTGGGCGACCTGCTTAGATAGCGGCGGAACAGGCGTTCCAACTGACGGGTCGACATACCCACGTCTTTGGCCAGAATCGAGGGCGAGATCGGCTCTTCGATGTTCTTTTCCATCATCAGGATAACTTGGCTAAGCTTTGGATGCCGAACGCCGATCCGGGTAGGTGTGGACAGACGCTGAGTGTCCTGATCGGTACGGATCGAGGAATAGATCATTTGATCGGCGACGGCATTGGCAAGATCTTCACCGTAGTCATCGGCAATAATCTTCAGCATCAGATCAATCGACGACGTCCCGCCCGCCGTTGTCATCCGGTTGCCGTCAATTTGGAAAACAGACTTGGTCAGCTCGACCTCATCGAATTCTTCAACAAAGCTGTCTGCGTTTTCCCAGTGAATGGTTGCGCGTTTACCGTCCAGCAAACCAGCTTTGGCCAGCGTGTAGGCAGCTGTGCACAACCCCCCGATCTTGAGGCCACGCCGTGCTTCACGCCGCACCCAGTTCAGAACCTTTTTGGTTGTCGCGGCCTGCACGTCGACGCCACCGCAAATCATCACAACGTCATCGCGCTGCAACTCATTCAGGTCGGTGTCCAACTTAAACTCGGTCCCGGCCGAGCATTTGACAGTCTCGCCTCCTTCGCCCGCGAAGGTCCAGGAATACAGATCTTTGTCAGCCATCCGGTTCGCGATACGCAAACTGTCCAACGCCGAAGCGAATGACAAAAGCGAAAACTTGTCCAGCAGGACAAACACGAAATTCCGGGGGTTGGCCGCAGTGTCTTGCACCGTGACAACTTGGCGTTGCTCTTGCATGGCGAGGTGTCCTTGATTCGGCGCCTGATGACGTTGCGTCTGGCGACAGATGTGACAGCCACCATGATCAAAGGTTGTTTAGGTCGTCAAGGGGCGCAAATCGGATATGGTCACTCTGCAATGCATTTTGTATAGAGACGACCTGAATACTTCAGCGGAGATCAAAGCTATGACCGAGTGGCAAAAATCGAACTGGCGCAACAAGCCCCGGGTTCAGATGCCAGACTATACCGACGCGGCCGCGCTGGCCAAGGTCGAGGCCCAGCTTGCACAGTATCCCCCGCTGGTTTTTGCGGGCGAGGCGCGACGTCTAAAACAGCAACTGGGTGCCGCTGGCCGCGGCGAGGCATTCCTGCTGCAGGGCGGGGATTGTGCTGAAAGCTTTGAACAATTCAGCGCGGATGCGATCCGTGACACCTTCAAAGTAATGCTGCAGATGGCCATGGTTCTGACCTATGGCGCCAAGGTGCCAGTGGTCAAAGTGGGCCGCATGGCGGGTCAATTCGCCAAACCGCGCAGCGCGCCGACCGAGGTGATTGATGGCGTGGAGCTGCCCAGCTACCGTGGTGACATCATCAACGAGTTGGCCTTTACGCCCGAAGCCCGTATTCCGAATCCATCCAAAATGCTGCAAGCCTACACTCAGGCGGCGGCCACGTTGAACCTGTTACGGGCATTTTCGACCGGTGGTTTCGCCGATATGAGCCGCGTCCATTCCTGGACGCTGGGCTTTACCGACGATCAGGACGTTCAGAAATACTCGGAAATCGCAGACCGCATTCAGGATTCCATCGACTTCATGGATGCTGCCGGGATCAATGCCGATACCACGCATGAATTCTCGACTGTCGAGTTCTACACCAGCCACGAAGGGCTGCTGCTGGAATACGAAGAGGCGCTGACCCGTCTGGATTCGACATCCGGCAACTGGCTGGCCGGCTCGGGTCACATGATCTGGATTGGCGACCGTACCCGTCAGCCCGACGGTGCGCATGTGGAATTCTGCAGGGGCGTACAGAACCCGATCGGTCTGAAATGCGGTCCGACCACGACCGCCGAAGACCTCAAGGTTTTGATGGCCAAACTGAACCCCGAAAATGAAGAGGGCCGCCTGACCCTGATCGCACGCTTCGGTGCCGGTAAAGCGGGTGAGCATCTGCCGCGTCTGGTCAAAGCGGTCAAGGAAGAGGGCGCCCAGGTCACTTGGGTCTGCGACCCGATGCATGGCAACACGATCAAGTCGGCCACGGGATACAAGACCCGTCCGTTCGATTCGGTCCTTCGCGAGGTGCGCGACTTCTTTGGCGTCCATCAGGCGGAAGGCACGATCCCCGGTGGCGTGCATTTCGAGATGACTGGTCTGGACGTCACCGAATGTACCGGAGGTATTCGCGCCGTTACGGAAGAGGATCTCTCGGATCGTTACCATACTGCTTGCGATCCACGCCTGAATGCGTCGCAGTCGCTTGAACTGGCATTCCTTGTCGCGGAAGAGCTTACGTCATTGCGGCGCAATCGGACCAAACGCGAAGCCGGTTAACGGGGCGCGGATATTCCAAACGAATGAAAGCAAGGCGTCAAATGACTTTTGTTGTTTGACGCATTATTTGCAGAACCTTGAACCAATATCCGATCCTCGCACGCTGTTGCGTATGGACAGAGCGCCCCAACGCAAGGTCGGGCGCTACTGGAAAACCGGTCAGATCCTCCAACTTCCTTTTTCCGAAGGCGCCAACTCGGACCAGACGCCAACTCCGTTAGTCGTCACGCGAAACGACCAATCGTAAATGCGAACCGGGACGGCTGAATTCTGCGGTGTCTTCCGCAAAACCTGCCGGTTCCGGCGCTGGACGCTTGCTGGGGGCCTGAACTTCGGACACAGGGCGGAGCTTGCGATCGCGCACGCCAAACCGACGTGGTGTGGGGCCTGTTGGGCCGTCGCTGACCATAACGCCTAACACCCGGCTGATGTCGCCGAGATCGCTTCTCAGCGGCAAGAGTATCATCCGCGCCTCCAGCCGAAGACGACCCAGCGCTCCGGTCGACATCAGACCCAGCTCGGCAATCGCAGGGCCGCCAAACACCTGTTCCAGTGTATCGGTGACCTGTTCACGCGCTTCTGCTTCGAAGAACGCAGTCAGAGGCATTCCACGCACCTCCATACCCGCAAGTTTGTTCAGATGACTGCCCGCCAGTCGGAAACGTGCCAAGCCGGGCGCGATGCGTTCAAGGATAAAGGTATATTCCAGTATGCTCTCAAGCCCACGCGGGTCGATTTGCGCGCGCATAGGAACACTGTCGCCGGTCAGCAGCGCTGTCCAATATGCCTCGGCCTGCCGGATGGGCGACAGGCTGCGCCCACTGTCGAATCGATCCATAGCGACGATCCTTCCAAAACTTGACCCGGATCCGTTCCCGAAAAAGGTTTGCATTTCATCACCCTAGCATCAATCGACCACGATTTTCATAAAATGCCAGATACCGGGGGCATCACTGACTGACCAGTCCTGACGGTGATCAAATTGACACGGGTTGAGTCAATTTTGGACTAATTCTTTAATGAATGGTTAACTTGTCGGCTTTGCCGTCAAACTCAGCAAACTCTTGCTCTGAAGCGGCCAATGCCATTAGGTGCGCCAGGCAGGCAAACGCAGGCGTAAACAGAAGGAACCGGCATGATCAGATCCATGACCGCATTTGCATCGGGTAAAGGCGCGTTGGGCCCGCATAGCTGGACGTGGGAACTGCGCAGCGTCAACGGCAAGGGTCTTGATCTGCGATTGCGGATGCCGGACTGGCTAAGCGGACTTGAAGCCGCCTTACGGGCAGAGCTGTCAAAATCGTTGAGCCGGGGAAACGTAACCCTTTCTCTGCGACTGTCTAAAGACGAAACCGCACCTGATCTAATGCTGAACGAAACCGCAATGTCTGCGGTGCTGGATGCTTTAATGCGAACTCAGCAATTGGCGTCGGCACGTGGTGTGACACTTGCCCCATCTTCAGCGGCCGAGTTGTTATCGCTCAAAGGTATGTTGGATGCAGGCAGTGATATTGACGACCCCGCGCCTCTTGTCGCGCACCTGGTGGTCGAGTTTAAGGACGTCCTGAGCGATTTCATCCAAATGCGGGAAAGCGAAGGTCAGGCATTGTTTCGGGTCTTGGGTGGACAGCTGGACCAAGTTGCCAGTTTGACCGACCAGGCCGCAGATCTTGCCGAACAGCGCAAAGACAAAATGGCAGAGGCCCTGCGCGAAAACCTTTCGCGGGTTCTGGACAACGCGCAGGGGGTCGAACCTGACCGGGTTGCGCAAGAACTGGCGTTACTCGCTGTCAAAGCCGACATCACCGAAGAGATCGACCGCCTGAAGGCCCATGTAAGTGCAGCTCGGGACCTATTGGCGCAGGATGTCGCGGTCGGGCGCAAGCTGGATTTCCTGATGCAAGAGTTCAACCGTGAGGCCAATACATTGTGTTCTAAAGCGCAAAGCGCTGATCTGACGTCGGTGGGGCTTGAGTTGAAGGCCGTAATAGATCAGATGCGCGAGCAAGTGCAGAACGTGGAATAACGACAGGAGCCCCAAATGGCGGATCGACGCGGCCTTCTCATCATTCTGTCCTCGCCTTCAGGGGCAGGGAAATCGACGCTGGCCAAAAGGTTGATGCAATGGGATTCGGACCTGAAATTCTCGGTATCGGCCACCACTCGCGCACCACGACCCGGCGAGGAACACGGCCGCGAGTATTATTTCCTTTCGGAGGATGCGTTCAAACAGCAGGTTGCCGACGGACAAATGCTGGAACACGCGCATGTCTTTGGCAATTTCTATGGATCACCCGCCGGTCCGGTGCGTGAGTCGATCGAATCCGGCAAGGATGTTCTGTTCGACGTAGACTGGCAGGGCGAAGTACAGATCCGAAACTCGGATTTGGGCAAGCACGCGCTTTCAATATTCATTCTTCCGCCCTCGATCCCGGAACTGCGCCGCCGACTTGAGACGCGCGGGCAGGACAGCGACGACGTGATTTCAAAACGGATGTTGAAAAGCTGGGACGAGATCAGCCACTGGGGCTATTACGACTACGTATTGGTAAATGATGATTTAGACTCAACTGAGGAAAAGCTGAAAACCATCGTCAGCGCCGAGCGGATGCGCCGCATCCAGCAACCCAGCCTTCAGAACCACGTTCGCAACCTGCAAAATGAATTTGAGGAACAATCATGACCATCTACGCCTTGGGGGATCACGCACCGCAGCTTCATCAGGATACGTGGGTCGCACCTGACGCAAATCTGATCGGGAAAGTGGTGTTGGAAGAGGGGGCCTCGGTTTGGTTTTGCAGCACACTGCGTGCCGATCACGAGGAAATCCGTGTAGGCGAGGGCAGTAACGTTCAGGAAAACTGCGTCATGCATGTCGACCCGGGTTTTCCGCTGACCATTGGCAAGAACTGTACGATTGGTCACAAGGTCATGCTGCACGGCTGTTCGATTGGCGAAAACTCCTTGATCGGAATGGGAGCCATTGTTTTGAACGGGGCCAAAATCGGCAAGAACTGCCTGATCGGAGCCGGAGCCCTGATCACTGAAGGTAAGGAAATCCCCGACAACTCGTTAGTCATGGGATCGCCGGGTAAGGTCATTCGTCAGTTGGATGACGCGGCCGCGCAGAAACTGACGCTCAGTGCGTTGCACTACCAAAGCAATATGCGCAAATTCCGGGACACCATGAAACCGGTCTGAGTGCCTGCAAGAGTTGACGTCCATGTCCGAAAACCTTCTTGCCGAATTCGTGTCGGCCATTCCCATGCCTGCTTTGCTGGTTGATCAGACCAAGCGGATCATTGCTGCGAACACGGACGCCACTACGATGTTGGGCAAAAACATCGAGACGCGCCACTTCGCGACGATCTTGAGGCAACCGCAGGTCATCGACGCGATGGAACAGAGCTTGCGTTCGAAAGGCACCACCAGAACCCGACATCTGGCAAATGACGGGGCGCAGGATACAACCTTCGAAGTTGAATGCCGGTATATGAACGGGGTGGGGGCCGTCTCGGGCGGGGCGGTTCTGGCGACGTTTCAGGACGTGACACATCTGGAACAGGCCAGCCAGATGCGACGAGACTTTGTCGCCAATGTCAGCCACGAGCTGCGCACGCCGCTAACGGCTTTGATGGGGTTCATCGAAACGCTACGCGGACCCGCACGCGATGATGTCGCCGCCCGGGACAGGTTTCTGCAGATCATGACCGACGAGGCCAGCCGTATGAACCGTCTGGTCGACGACTTACTTTCACTGAACCGCGTGGAAAGTGAAGAACGGGTGCGCCCGAAAGAGCAGTTGGAACTGATCGGGCTGTTGCAATCCATTATCAATTCCTTGCGCCCCCTAGCAGAGGACGCGGGCGTCGAGCTGGTTCTCAGCGAAACGCACGGGCCTGTGTCGATAGTTGGTGACAGCGATCAATTACGGCAGGTTTTTACCAACCTGATTGAAAACGGAATAAAGTATGGCGGCAGTGGTGGGCGTGTAGACGTTCATGCAACGGCCTCGGACCGGGATACGGCGATGCGGGGACCCGCGGTGCGGGTTCAGGTGATAGACAAAGGGCCGGGCATTGATCCCGTTCACCTGCCGCGCCTGACAGAACGATTCTATCGCGCGGACAGTCACAGGTCGCGGCAACTTGGTGGAACAGGGCTGGGGCTGGCGATTGTGAAACACATCGTGAATCGCCACCGCGGGCGGCTTAGGGTCGAAAGCGACTTGGGTAAAGGCTCTGTTTTTACAGTCATTCTGCCCCGATGACATCAAGGTCATGATACCCCTGAAAGTCTGACCAGGTTGTCTGCTTTCTTTACATTTACGCTGGGTCACGTTGAAACAAATTCAGTTGTCATAAAACCGTTACAAACTTGTCACAAAAGGCTTACGCGCGGCTTCTAGGGGTTCGCCCAAGATCATCATGGGGGTGATCATTTGTTATCTTTCTCAAGGAGACTGAGATGTCCTTTGTAAAACTGTCGGCTTCTGCTCTGGCGATTGCTGCCGTTTCGGCCACTACTGCTGCTGCACGTGATCAAGTTCAGGTTGCCGGTTCCTCGACCGTTCTGCCTTACGCCTCGATCGTTGCCGAAGCCTTCGGTGAAAACTTTGATTTCCCGACACCGGTTGTTGAATCGGGCGGTTCCTCGGCTGGCCTCAAGCGCTTCTGCGAAGGTGTTGGCGAAAACACCATCGACGTGGCCAACGCATCACGCGCCATCCGCGAAAAAGAGATCAAAGCCTGCGCCGAAAACGGCGTAACCGACATCATCGAAGTTCAGATCGGTTATGACGGCATCGTTTTCGCATCCGACATCAACGGCAACTCTTTCGAGTTCACGCCGGAAGACTGGTACAAAGCGCTGGCAGCCAAAATCGTCGTAGATGGTGAAGTTGTCGACAACCCCAACAAGACCTGGGCCGACGTGAACCCGGACTTCCCGGCGCAGCCGATCGCAACCTTCATCCCGGGCACCAAGCACGGCACCCGTGAAGTGTTCGAAGACAAGGTCATCCTGGCAGGTTGTGAGCACCTGGGCGATTTCGAAGTGTTCAAGGCAGCAGCCGGCGACGACAAGAAAGCAGCCGAAAAACAGTGCATCGCGATCCGCACCGACGGCGTGTCGGTCGACATTGACGGCGACTACACTGAAACTCTGGCACGTATCGACAGCAACAAAGACGGCATCGGCGTCTTTGGTCTGGCGTTCTACGAGAACAATACCGACAAGCTTCAGGTTGCGACCATGTCCGGCATCGTGCCTTCGACCGAGTCGATCGCAACCGGCGAATACCCTGTGTCGCGTCCGCTGTTCTTCTACGTCAAGAAAGCCCATATCGGCGTGATCCCTGGCCTGAAAGAGTATGCTGAGTTCTTCGTCGCAGACGAGATCGCTGGCCCCGACGGCCCGCTGGCCGAATACGGTCTGGTTTCGGATCCCGAGCTGGTAAAAGTTCAGGAAGCTGTTGCGAACGAAACAGTTCTGGGCGGCGGCTCCTAAGCCTTTAACACTGTAGAACCGGGGCGTTTCGCGCGCCCCGGTTCTTTTTGACTCCACCACTGCCATCCCCACGGAGTTCCCATGGCATTATCCTGGCTGTTGATCATCCTGCTTGCACTGGCAGTGATCGGATTTTTCACGGGCCGGTCCCGTGCTTTGGCAAGTGCCGGAGGGGATGCGCGTGATCTGCACTCACTGCCGTCCTACTATGGCTATAATGTCGCGCTGACGGCGCTGGTCCCTGCCATCGGGGTACTGATTGTCTGGTTGCTGGCGCAACCTGTTTTCGTGAACAGCACAGTGACGGGCATGATCCCCGACAGCGCGATCCCCGAAGGGTCCGACCGGGGCCTGATCATGAGCGAAGTCCGCAGGGTGGCGGATGGTCTTGAGGGCGCGGTGGCCGCCGGTGCCTTGACGCAGGCGCAGGCTCAAGACGCAAATGCAGACATCGCGCAGCTGACCCAGACGCTGAAAGACGCAGGGCAGGTGCTGACGCAGGATATCACGCAACCCATTCTGGTTGCTGCACAAACCTATCGCAGCATGACCGGAACCGGTTCGGTGGCAATGCAGGTGATCGTGCTCGCGGTCGCACTGTTGGGCGCGGCCTTTGCCTATATCCGTACCCACAAGGAATTCCGCGCGCGTAACGTGGTAGAACAGGGTGTTCTGGCGCTGCTGCTGTTGGCTGCATCCATCGCGATCCTGACGACCGTGGGCATCGTTCTGTCGATGCTGTTCGAGACGATGAACTTCTTCCAGCTGCATTCGTGGAAGGATTTCTTCTTCGGCAGTACCTGGGCCCCGAACTTCCGAGGGGGCTCGGAACTATCAATCCTACCGCTGTTGTGGGGCACGCTTTATATCTCATTGATTGCGCTTCTGGTGGCTGTGCCAATCGGCCTGTTCGCAGCGATCTACCTGTCCGAATATGCATCGGGAGCAACCCGCTCGATTGCCAAACCGCTACTGGAGATCCTCGCCGGTATTCCAACCATCGTTTACGGTCTGTTTGCCCTGCTGACGGTTGGCCCCGCGTTAGTGTCAATGTTCGGCGAAGGCGGTGCATTCGGAGTGGGCTGGATGGCCAGTTCCAACGCGGTTCTGACGGCGGGTCTGGTGATGGGCATCATGCTGATCCCGTTCGTGTCATCGCTGTCCGATGACATTATCAACGCTGTACCCCAGTCGATGCGCGACGGTTCGTTAGGCCTTGGCGCGACGCATTCTGAAACCGTCCGTCAGGTGGTTCTGCCGGCCGCACTGCCGGGGATCGTGGGTGCGATCCTGCTGGCCGCCAGCCGCGCTATCGGTGAGACGATGATCGTTGTGATGGCCGCCGGTGCAATCGCCAAATTCTCGGGCAACCCGTTCGAGGCGATGACCACGATCACAACCCGGATCGTCAGCCAGCTGACCGGCGATACCGACTTTGCCAGCCCCGAAACGTTGGTGGCGTTCGCGCTGGGTCTGACCTTGTTCATCATCACGCTTGGGCTGAACATCTTCGCCCTCTACATCGTGCGCAAATACCGGGAGCAGTACGAATGACCGATATTTCCCAAACCCCCGGCTCAGCACCTGCGGCACCTTCCAAACATGGATCGCTGTTCGAAAAGGATGCCCGTACCAAAAAACGCAATGCGGCTGAATCCCGGTTTAAGATGTATGGGATTGCTGCCATCGGTATCGGCCTGCTGATGCTGATCGTGCTGGTTACAAACATTGTGACCGCGGGCACCGGAGCGTTCCAGCAGTCTTTCCTTGAGCTGAATGTCGAGCTGAAAGAAGACAAGCTGGACAAGAAGGGCAACCGCAATATCGAGGATATCAAGAAGGTCTCGACCTTTGGTTACGCGCCGCTGATCGCGGCTGCTGTGGAAGCTGAGGTGCAAAACCTGGGCATCCAGACCGACCTGACCCCCAAAGAAATGGGCGGCATCTTGTCCAAAGCAGCGCAGGCCGAGCTGCGGAACTATGTGATCGCAAACCCTGATGAGATCGGCAAAACCGTCAGCTTCCGCTTTCTGGTCAACAGCCGCGTCGATGGCTACATGAAGGGCCGTGTGACCCGCGAGTCCATCGCCAATGACAAGAGTATCACGGTGGCCCAGCTGGATTTCGTCGATCAACTGCGGGACGCGGGTGTTTTGTACAAAGCGTTCAATCCAGATTTCATCTTCGGCTCTGATGCCTCTGACCAACGGCCCGAGGCCGCGGGGATCGGTGTGTCGATGCTGGGATCGCTGTTCATGATGTTCGTTGTGTTGGCGCTGGCTTTGCCGATTGGGGTGGCCGCCTCGATCTATCTTGAGGAGTTTGCGCCGCAGAACCGGCTGACAGATATCATCGAGGTCAACATCTCGAACCTGGCCGCTGTGCCTTCGATCGTGTTCGGTATTCTGGGTCTGGCTGTCTTCATCAACTACATGCACCTGCCGACCTCGGCGCCGCTGGTTGGCGGTTTGGTGCTGACGCTGATGACGTTGCCAACGATCATCATCTCGACCCGTGCGTCGCTCAAGGCGGTTCCGCCGTCTATCCGGGATGCAGCGCTTGGGGTAGGGGCCTCGAAAATGCAGGCGGTGTTCCACCATGTTCTGCCACTGGCCGCGCCCGGTATCCTGACCGGGACCATTATCGGTCTGGCGCAGGCGCTTGGCGAAACCGCGCCGCTGCTTCTGATCGGGATGGTGGGCTTTATCGCCTCGAACCCGCCCGACGGGCTGGTGGCGGGCTTCCTGTCTCCGAACTCGGCCATGCCGGCGCAGATCTACGAATGGTCCAAACGCGCCGACCCGGCCTTTTACGAACGCGCATGGGGGGGCATCATCATCCTGTTGATCTTCCTTGTGACAATGAACACCATCGCGGTCATTCTGCGCCGCCGCTTTGAACGCCGCTGGTAAGGGGCTTATTATGAACGACATGACACGAGTGGAGAGAGCCGTGGACTCCAAAGCCATTAAAATCGCCGCGAACAAGGTTCAGGTCTATTACGGCGACACCCACGCCATCAAGGACGTGGATGTTCAGATCGAAGACAAGACCGTGACCGCCTTTATCGGTCCGTCGGGTTGCGGCAAGTCCACCTTCCTGCGCTGTCTGAACCGGATGAACGACACGATCGACATCTGCCGGGTCGAAGGCGATATCCTGCTGGATGGCGAGGATATCTATGACAAGCGCGTCGACCCGGTGCAGCTGCGCGCCAAGGTGGGCATGGTGTTCCAGAAGCCGAACCCGTTCCCCAAGTCGATCTATGACAACGTGGCCTATGGCCCCCGCATCCACGGCCTTGCCAAGAACAAGGCGGAACTGGATGAGATCGTTGAGAAATCCCTGCGTCGTGGTGCGATCTGGGATGAGGTCAAGGATCGTCTAGACGCCCCCGGAACCGGCCTGTCAGGCGGTCAGCAGCAGCGCCTATGTATTGCCCGCGCCGTCGCGACCGAGCCTGAGGTTCTGCTGATGGACGAGCCGTGCTCGGCCCTGGACCCGATTGCAACCGCGCAAGTCGAAGAACTGATCGACGAACTGCGTTCGCGCTATTCGGTGGTGATCGTGACCCACTCGATGCAGCAGGCCGCGCGGGTCAGCCAGAAAACCGCATTCTTCCACCTCGGCAACCTCGTCGAGTTCGGCGAGACGGGGCAAATCTTCACCAACCCCGAAGATCCCCGCACCGAAAGCTATATCACCGGCCGGATCGGCTGAGGACAGGTATCAGACCATGAGCGAACAACATATTGCATCCGCATTCGACCGCGACCTCGAGGCGATTCAGGCTCATATCATGAAGATGGGCGGGCTGGTCGAGGCCGCCATCATGAGCGCCGCGAGATCACTGGAGACCAGAGACGAAGAATTGGCCCAAGAAGTCCGGCAGGGCGACAAGGCTATCGACGCGTTGGAAGAGTTGATTGACGAGGAAACCGCGCGTCTGATCGCGCTGCGAGCGCCGACTGCGAGCGACTTGCGTTTGGTCCTTTCTGTCTTGAAAGTGTCCGGTAACCTTGAGCGCATCGGTGATTATTCCAAGAATATCGCCAAACGGACGACGGTTCTGGTCAATGCGGGCGAGATCAACGGCAGCGCCGCCGCCCTGCGCCGCATGGCGCGCGAAGTCGAGCGGATGCTTCGCGACGCTTTGGACGCTTATATCCAGCGCGACGCGGAACTGGCGACCGACGTCATTAACCGCGACGAAGAAGTGGACCAGATGTATAACGGGTTATTCCGGGAATTTCTGACATTCATGGCGGAAGACCCGCGCAACATCTCGTCCTGTATGCACCTGCATTTCATCGCAAAGAACATCGAACGCATGGGTGACCATGTCACCGCGATCGCGGAGCAGGTTGTCTATCTGGTGACCGGCGAACGCCCGACCGAGGCCCGCCCAAAGGCGGACACGACGTCCCAAATCCCGCAGGAGATCTGATCCATGTCTGCAGATCAGCCTACAGTTCTGGTCGTTGAGGATGAGCCGGCACAGCGTGAAGTGCTGGCCTATAACCTCGAGGCAGAAGGGTTCCGCGTCTCCAAGGCCGCCAGCGGTGACGAAGCCATGCTGCTGGTGGATGAAGACAGCCCGGATATCATCGTGTTGGACTGGATGATGCCCAACCTGAGCGGGATCGAAGTCTGCCGCCGCCTCAAATCGCGCCCTGACACGCGTTCAATTCCGATCATCATGTTGTCGGCCCGCACGGAAGAGGTCGACAAGGTTCGTGGCCTGGAAACCGGTGCGGATGACTATGTGGTCAAGCCGTACTCGGTGGTCGAACTGATGGCCCGTGTGCGCACGCAATTACGCCGTGTGCGCCCGGCGACTGTTGGCATTCGGCTAGAGTTTGACGATATCATCCTGGACTCGGAAACGCATAAAGTCAGTCGCAACAGCAAGCCGCTGAAACTTGGCCCAACCGAGTTCCGGCTACTGAGCACGTTCATGGAAAAACCCGGCCGTGTCTGGAGCCGCGAACAACTGCTCGACCGGGTGTGGGGACGCGACATCTATGTCGATACACGCACCGTGGACGTGCATATCGGTCGCCTGCGAAAGGCTTTGACTCAGCATGGCGGTGCAGACCCGGTCAGAACTGTTCGCGGCGCAGGTTACGCGTTGGGGTAGGGCGCATGTTACCTTATGAGTTTTTCTCATAAGGTATTGCCAAACTCTTTCTGTCTTTTACCTGTCGGTAAAGCTAGGTTGCGTCAAACCTGACAGAGCGGAGATGGACCATGAATGCCCCCGATACCAAACCGACCCTGCGCGCCAAGGATGCTCCGGACATGGGCCGGTTTGCTTGGGACGATCCGTTCCGGCTGACAGATCAGCTTACAGAAGATGAACGCATGATCGAGGCCAGCGCGCGGGCCTACGCGCAGGAAAAGCTGCAACCACGCGTCACCGAGGCGTTTCAGAATGAAGAAACAGACCCTGAAATCTTCCGCGAAATGGGCCAGATGGGCCTGCTGGGAACGACGATCCCCGAGGAATACGGCGGGCTAGGGGGCGGGTACGTCTCATACGGCCTTGTTGCGCGCGAGGTCGAGCGTGTCGACTCGGGTTATCGTTCCATGATGTCTGTCCAAAGCTCGCTGGTTATGTACCCGATCTATGCCTATGGCAGCGAAGAGCAGCGCCGCAAATACCTTCCGAAACTGGCCAGCGGCGAATGGATCGGCTGTTTTGGCCTGACCGAACCTGATGCGGGTTCGGATCCGGCCGGTATGAAGACCCGCGCCGAGAAAATTGATGGTGGCTACCGTTTGACCGGCAGCAAAATGTGGATATCGAACGCGCCCATTGCGGATGTTTTCGTAGTCTGGGCCAAGTCCGACGCCCATGATGGGAAAATCCGTGGATTTGTCCTGGACAAGGGGCTGAAGGGTCTGAGCGCGCCGAAGATACAGAACAAACTAAGTCTACGCGCCTCGATCACCGGAGAAATCGTTCTGGACGGCGTTGAGGTGGATGAGACAGCACTGTTGCCGCATGTTCAGGGCCTAAAAGGTCCGTTTGGTTGCCTGAATCGCGCACGCTATGGCATCAGCTGGGGTGTGATGGGGGCTGCTGAATGCTGCTGGCACGCTGCGCGTCAATATGGGTTGGATCGCAAGCAATTCGACAAACCTTTGGCCCAGACACAATTGTTCCAGCGCAAACTGGCCGACATGCAAACTGAAATTGCGCTTGGGCTTCAAGGCAGTCTGCGGGTCGGGCGTCTTATGGACCAAGCCGAAGCTGCGCCTGAAATGATCTCGCTCGTCAAGCGCAACAACTGCGGTAAAGCTTTGGACATCGCACGGTTGGCGCGGGACATGCATGGCGGCAACGGAATATCGCTCGAATTCCAAGTGATCCGGCATATGGTGAACCTCGAAACCGTAAACACTTATGAAGGCACCCATGACGTCCACGCGTTGATCCTTGGGCGCGCACAAACGGGCCTACAAGCCTTCTACTAATTGTCGCGTAATTGGTATTATGGTAATTTAGAGCATGGAATGAAATGCAACTTTCCATTCTTTACCAATACCATAGGATCACGAATTGAACCCGTGGCTCTGGAGTGATTTATGAAATTGAATGACAAAACCGTCGTTATAACAGGTGCAGCCGGAGGTATCGGCGAAGGTCTCGCCCGTCGATTTGCTGCCGAAGGTGCGACAGTTGTTTGCTCGGATCTCGATCACGCCGGTGCTGCGGACATTGCAAATGAGATTGGTGGCCACGCATTTCACTGCGACGTATCCAGTGAAGCCAGCGTCAGAGACTTAATCAATACCGTCGAAGAAGACATTGGACCCATTGATCTTTTCTGCGCGAATGCCGGTATTTTGACGTTAGGAGGTCTGGATGTCCCCGACGAGGACTGGGACAGGATCTGGAAGATCAATGTCATGTCTCATGTTTGGACCGCGCGCCATCTGGTGCCGCGCATGGTGTTGCGTGGCGGCGGCTACATCCTTACGACTGCGTCTGCAGCCGGATTGTTGAATCAGCCCGGCGCAGCACCATACGGCGTCACCAAACACGCCGCCGTTGGTTTCGCCGAATGGCTGTCTTTGACATATGGTCACAAAGGAATCCGCGTGTCTGTCTTATGTCCTCAGGCCGTCCGATCCGATATGACCAAAGGTCATGAGACCTCGGTAGCCTCAATCGATGGCATGCTTGAGCCGGAGGACGTTGCTGATGCGTGCGTCAAAGGCATAGAGGCCGAGCAATTTCTGATCCTTCCGCATCCTCAGGTGTTGGACTACATCCGACACAAAGCCGGGGACTATGAGCGCTGGCTTGGCGGAATGCGGAAGTTAAACCAAGTATTTATCGAGAATAACTAAACTGTCCTCTTGGCTTTGCGCATCAAACCTTCTTGCGCAACCGAAGCGACCAGTGTGCCATCTAGAGAATAGATTGATCCGCGGTTGAAGTTGCGCCCTCGCCCGGTCCAAGGCGAATCCATCGCATAGAGATGCCAGTTCTCAAAATGAACAGGTGCATGGAACCAAAGCGCGTGGTCCAGACTGGCACCATTCACTTCGCCGGTGAACCAGCTTAACCCATGGGGGCGCATCCCCGAGCTCATCAGATACATATCCGACGCATAAGTCAGAAGGAGTTGTTGAGTGATTTGATCTGCTTGTGCTGCGGCATTCATCCGAAACCATACCTGATTTCGATCGTCGGACTTTTCCGGCGCAAAAGGATTTAAATGGCTTGCCTCACGAACTTCGATCGGACGCTCTCGCAATAACTCACCCTGCAGTTTTTCAGGAACAAGATCGACATACTTGTTCCTCAGATCAGTGCGCGCTGGATAACTTTCAGGCGCCTCCATCGTGGGCATTGGGTGGTGATGATCCCAACCTTCATCAACAATATGGAACGAAGCAGACATGTTCAGAATCTGTTTGCCATGCTGTATGGCAACCACGCGGCGGGTTGTGAACGAACCTCCATCTCGGGCGCGATCCACTTGATAAATCACGGGAATGCTTGGATCGCCCGGTCTTATGAAATAGGCATGAAGCGAATGGCATAGCCGATCATCGACGGTCCTGTACGCTGCGGCAAGGGCCTGCGATACGACCTGCCCGCCAAAGATCCGTTTAGGCGTTTCACCGCCGGAACCGGTGCCGCGATACAAGTCAACCTCCAGCCTTTCGACATTCAACAGGTCCAGCAGAACGCGTTCGGCTTCGGTCATGACAGCTCTCCGTTAGGGTCGTGTGAGACAGGTATCAGCGCTGTTCCGATCAATCAATCATTGCCCCTAGGACAAGCGCCTTGAGCTCAGCGCGTGACGGATAAGAGCTGGATGGCGAAAGCTGAGTAAAGAACACGGCAGTGAGGTCATTGCGCCGATCCAACCAGAAGAATGTCGAGGCCATACCACCCCAACTGAAATCTCCGACCGAGCCCGGAGTGCGTGTGCGGCCAGGGTTCATAACTACTGCTCCGCCCAGACCGAACCCGGTTCCCTCCATCGGCTGTTCGGCGAAACTCTGTGGACCCATCGATGCAATGTCACCCGGTAAGTGATTGACCATCATGAAGTCTACAGTTTTTGGCCCCAGCAGACGCTGCCCGTTCAGGCTGCCTCGGTTTCTGAGCATGTCCGCAAATTTTGCGTAATCGTCAATCGTTCCGACCAGACCTCCTCCGCCCGAGAAGGTGGTGGTTCGTTCAAACGGCGATGCGCCCGGTTCGTCCACCAGTCGCAGAGTATCCGTGCTTTCTTTGGCGGCGTTCAGCGCCATGGCGTCGCCGGAAAGAGGTGTGTAGAGCGACGCAAACCTGTCCCCTGCCCCTTTGGGAACCTTGAATCCCGTCTCGGTCATTCCCAACGGGTCGAATATTTGAGCCTGGAAGAACTTGTCCAGCGGTTGGCCAGATACGATTTCGACGACGCGGCCCAAAACGTCTATCCCGACTGAATATTCCCAACGGGAGCCCGGGTGAAACGCGAGCGGCAGCGTCGCCAATTCACGTACCCGGTCCTTAATGAGGCCTTGGTCGGCTGAAAAGATGAGATCCATCTCGTTCATCGCTGCGGGAAGGACACCAGGGTTGAACGGATAGCTTAGACCGCTGGTATGGGTCAAAAGATGGTGCAGTGTCGGGGGTTGCGTATCCTCGGTTTGATCCAGACGTTCGGCACCGGGGATCAGCGCCTGAACATTCCGAAATTCGGTAATAAAGTCTGATACTTGCGCATCTAAGTGGATCAACCCTTGTTCAACCAACATCATAACAGCGACCGATGTAACGGGTTTTGTCATCGAATAAATGCGAGCGATCGTATCTCTTTCGAATGGCAGGTTATGTTCTTTGCTGCGGTGTCCGGCAGCACGGAACAGAACCTCGTCTTGCCCTTGGCGCAAGAGAAACGAGCTACCGGCATATTTCCGGTCATCAACGTAGCGCTGCATCCAGATCCGGATACGATCCAATCGATCAGCGTCAAAGCTAGGCGCACAAATCATAGGGGGCTAGGTCTCCTGAAATACACGTGCCTTACACTGCGCAAGGACGCCCAAAATGAACAGAGAAATTCAAGCAAACCCATTTAGACTGGGCTGAATACTGCGGCGAGATGGTAAGCTCGTCACACAACAGATTCGTTTTTGTGGTGAGTGCTTTTTCAACGATTACCGGTCGGGAGTGAGAAAAGTGACACAAACCATAGAATTCGTTTACGACTTTTGCAGTCCAAATGCCTATCTGGCACACAAGGTTCTTCCTGAACTGGCGAACCGCCACGATGTTTCAGTGACCAACGTCCCGGTTTTGCTAAGCACAATATTCAAGGCCACCAACAATCAGGGCCCGTTTCAAGCTTATTCCGAAAACAGACAAAAAACAGCATATCTGACGCATGACCTGCATCGTTTTGCCAGGCGCCGCGGCCTGAGCTTTCACATGAGTCCACATTTTCCAATCAATACAAAATTCGCCATGCGCGGCGCGATCTATGCCTCTGGAAAATCGTGGGAAGACAGATACATAAAATCTGTTTTTGATGCAATTTGGGTGCATGGGCAAAAAGTTGATGAGATCAATGTACTAACCGAAATCCTGCAAGAGAACGACTTGCCTGTCCGCAAACTACGCGAAGCCATCAGCAGTCCGGATGTGAAACAGCAGCTGAAGGATCAAACCAAAGCTGCTGTCAGGCGCGGAGTGTTCGGGGTGCCGACCCTCTTCAGCGGGCCCGAGATGTTTTTCGGCAAGAACAGTTTGGGGAACCTCGAACTGGAACTTGCATAGGGCCAGCATTTGAAAATCGTTAGGATGCCTTCATCGCCATCAATCCATATTGCGCGAACATCGGAACATAAGATCCTAATTTCATAGCACGTTTTGGATCAGAGGCATTACCGTCTAGAGCACGTTTGTAAACGCCCTGCAAAATACCGGCCATGCGGAAGAAGTTGAAAGCAAGATAAAACCCAAAATTGTCGATGGCCGGAAGCCCTCGGCGCTCACAGTACTCTGCGATAAACTGATGGTCCGAAGGGATACCAAGGCTTTCTCGATCTAATCCTGCCAATCCGCGGCCTTCTTTTCCGGGCGGCATTTGCCACTGCATGATGACAGCGGCCAGGTCTGCGTAAGGATGTCCGATTGTCGATAGCTCCCAATCAAGAACACCTATACAACGCGTTCCGTCACGCTCGAACAACATGTTGTCGATCCTGTAGTCGCCATGAACCAATGTCCGTTGCCCGTCATCCGCAGGCAACGACGTTTCAAGAGAGGCAATCAGCCTGTCCATCTCATCGATCCGGTCGGTTTCCGAGGCTCGGTACTGCTTGGTCCACCGCGCTATCTGCCGTTCAAAGTAGTTTCCAGGAGGCCCGTAGTCAGACAGGCCGACCGCGTCGATATCGACCATGTGCAGTTCGGCCAGCACACGGTTCATTTCGGCGAAAACCCCTGTTCGGGTTTCATTGCTTTCGCCGTCCATGGTGGGCTCGAGAAAACCCCGCCCCTGAAGACGTTCCATCACGTAGAATTCTGAACCAATAACGCCGTCGTCTTCGCACAGCAGGTACATCTCGGGAACCGGGACGTTGGTGTTTGCCAACGCGCGTTGAACACGAAACTCGCGATCGACAGCATGCGCGGATTTCAGCAACGTACCGGGCGGTTTATGGCGCAGCACATAAGTCTTCGCAGGCGTGCGCAATTCGAAGGTGGGATTGGATTGCCCGACATCGAACTTGGTGGCTTGCAGAGGGCCTTGATACCCTTCCAAATGTGCGCTGAGATACCGGTCAACGGCATCAAGGTCCAATGTCGAACTATTCGCCATTTCAGCTCCCTCCAATGCGATCTTAAAGCGCTTCGGCGAAAATGTTTCCGGCGGTCACAACATTGATCCCACCAGAGACAGGAATGACCGCGCCCGTTACATAACTCCCGCCCCGGCCGCACAGGAACAGCATGCATCCTGCGATATCGTCTTCGCTGCCGACGCGGCCCAGTGGAACCGATTTACCCACCCTGTCCCGTGTATCTGTGTCGGCCGTTGCAAAGGCGGTCATCCGCGACACAAAAGGACCAGGAGCCAGCGCGTTGACGGTCACGTGATACGGAGACAGTTCCTTTGCCATGATCTTGGTCAGATGCAATACAGCCGCTTTCGAAGCCGAATAGCTGTATGCGCCATCGCCCATTGGTACCTCACCCATCACCGAGCCCACATTGACCACGCGGGCCGGGTCCTCGGGGGTTCCGGACTTCATCAAAATTGGCAACAGTTTTTGGGTCAGATCAAAGATACCCGCAACGTTGACCGACATGACTTTGTCCCATGCCTCATAGGGAAATTGTCCCATCGGCGCACCCCAAGATACACCGGCATTATTCATAAGGATATCAAGTCGGTCCGTCCGCTTTTGAACCTCGGACGCCAACGCTTCGATGCCCTCCTTTGTCCCAACGTCTCCACCGAACCCTTCGGCGGTTCCCGGCGCGTCCAGAGCGTTTAGTTCCGCGGCGACGGCTTCACACGCGTCAGCCTTGCGCGACGCAATCAGAACCCGCGCACCGGCCCGAACCAATGCCTCTGCAGCCATGCGTCCAATTCCGGTGGCGCCCCCGGTCACAAATGCTGTCTTTCCATGCAAGGAAAATAGGGCTTCGGGCGTCATAGTGTGCTCCTCGATCATTTATTTGGCGCAATCGCATGCTGTTGATCGACCGAGGGTTGCACCTCGTCGGTTTCTTGACAACACCCGCTGCTGCGCCAAACTTCCTCCTGAATCAATAACAAGGACAATAGGGCCAACATGCAAGCTTTACTCAGCGTCGCCCCGGGTGGACCGGAAACTTTGGAACTCACCACCCTGCCCGATCCGGAACCGGGAAAAGGCGAGTTGCTGATTGGTGTTAAGGCCGCTGGGGTCAATTACCCCGACACTCTGATGATCCGAGACCTGTACCAGATCAAGCCCCCCAGACCCTTTGCACCCGGTGGTGAGATTGCGGGCGAAGTTCTGGCCATTGGTGAGGATGTCGCGGGTTACGAGGTCGGGGACCGTGTTCTTGCTTTGACCGGCCATGGGGGATTCGCAACTCATATGACGATCAAGGCGTCGACAGCGGTTAAGTTTCCGCGATCGATGCCGTTCGAGGATGCGGCTTGTTTCATATTTACCTACGGCACCTCTTACCATGCATTGAAAGACCGGGCGCACCTGCGGGCAGACGAAACTGTTTTGGTCTTGGGCGCAGCGGGCGGCGTTGGGACAGCTGCGATTGAATTGTCAAAGGCACAGGGTGCGCGGGTGATTGCGGCTGTATCTTCGCAAGAAAAAGCCGAATTCTGCCGTAAGATTGGTGCAGATGAGGTGATCGTCTACGACCATCAGATGGACCGCGATGCGCAGAAAGCCTTTTCGGGTGAAATCAAGGCAATGGCCGGACCTTTGGGTGTGGACGTGGTCTATGACGCGGTCGGAGGCGACTATGCCGAACCTGCACTGCGCAGTATGGCGTGGAATGGTCGATACCTTGTAGTCGGGTTTCCCGCCGGAATTCCCAAGATACCCCTCAACCTACCGCTTCTCAAAGGGTGCCAAATTGTCGGTGTTTTCTGGGGAGCATCCGTGTTCCGGGATCCAGCGGGTCACACGCAAAACATCAACGATTTGTTCAGGTTGTATGGCGAAGGCAAGATCAAACCGCAAATCAGCGCCACTTTCCCACTAGAACAAGCGCAAGACGCGCTGGTGAAGCTGGCAGATCGGTCCGTGCTGGGTAAAGTCGTCGTGTCGATGCCCTGAAACTTCCACATCAGAGGCGGTCTACGTTGTTTAGAAACACACCTGCTCGCGCGATAAGTGCGCGGGCAGTAGACTCGGGCACCCCTTCGTGTTTAAGAAACTCATAAATGGGAACAGTGAGACGATGCACAAAGCTCTGATTTTGAACGGCCCAAACTTGAATTTGCTGGGGACGCGCCAGCCCGAGGTTTATGGTAGCGCCACTTTAAAAATGGTTGAGGAATTGTGCTTTAACCATGGAAAAAAAATAGGAATTGACGTTTCAACCTTGCAGTCAAATCATGAGGGCGAATTGATCGACGCGATCCATGCAGCGAAAGGTGTCCAGAACGGAATTATTCTGAACGCTGGAGCTTATACGCATACTTCTATTGCTCTGATGGACGCGATTTCTTCTGTCGACCTGCCGGTGGTTGAGGTTCATCTGTCAAACATTCATGCGCGAGAGCAATTCCGACACAAATCCTATATCTCGAAGGTTGCGTTGGGTCAGATTTGCGGCTTTGGAACGCGAAGCTACGTATTGGCACTGGACGCACTGGTGGGCTATCTGGACGGCGAGGTTGGCGCATGAAGCTGGACGCCTATTTGCACTTTCTCAGCTATGTCAAATCGCTTGAGGAGCTTTGGGATGCCCATTGCCGTCAGATGGCCGGATATGGGTTTGATCGCCTGCTATACGGCTTTACGCGCTACAAAACGGAAACTTCCCTGGGTGACCCCGAGGACTTCACGATCCTGACGAACCATGGCAAGGACTACTTGGATGGGTTCCTGCGAGATGGGCTTTATTTCAATGCCCCTATGTTGAAATGGGCGCTTGAGAACGAAGGCGCTGCAAGCTGGCAAATGACGCAGGACATGCTTTTGGATGGCACCCTATCGCCGCAAGAACGGAAAGTGGTCGAGTTCAATCGGTCGTTGGGGGTCGTTGCCGGCTATACGGTCAGCTTCAACTCGGTTTCTTTTAGATCGAAAGGTGCGATCTCGCTTTCTGCCTCTGGCGGCCGGTCACAACAAGAAGTCGATGCGATCTGGGCTGAACATGGCGATGACATTCTTCTCATGAATAACGTGGCGCATCTGAAAATTCTTACGCTGCCCTACAATGCTCCGAATCGAGCGTTGACCAATCGCCAACGTGAAGCGCTGGAATGGGTTGGGGATGGTAAGACCACGCAAGATATCGCCCTGTTGATGGGCCTAACCGCAGCGACAGTCGAAAAGCATTTGAGGCTAGCCCGAGAATCGCTGTCGGTTGAAACCACCGCTCAGGCTGTACTGAAGGCGTCATTGCAGAATCAGATGTTCAAAATAGAGGCATAACACCAGGAATTTGACGCTAATTTGCATCAACTTACCTTAGGTAAGGAAAACATGACTTTCCGAATCCGGGTCTACAGTTGCAAAATGAGATCGTTCCGTGAGTGGTGGCTTTAGCCTGGGAACATTTGGTTGGATCTTTGTAATTTCAGGGCTCTCCAACCGCTCTGGCACAGGGGCGTCTATTCGTCCACGTACCTTTGCCGGAAACACTGGGGGGCCTCGACCATCCCCATCATGCGGGGCCCCCCAACCCTATCCTTAAATTCCAGGCGCTGCGGCGTCTTTTTTATTGCCAAACGAAAAAACCGGCCACGCTATGCGTGACCGGTTCCGATAAGGTGCCGAACCCCCGTAAGGGTTCCGACAAAACATCTTAGCCTTGCGCGGCTTTAGCAACTTCGGCTGCGAAGTCTTCTTTCTCGACCACGATGCCTTCGCCAACTTCCAGACGGATAAAGCCGGTGATGGTTGCGCCTGCTTCTTTGGCGGCTGCTTCAACGGTCAGGTCAGGGTTCACAACGAACGACTGGTTCAGAAGGGTCGATTCCGCGACGAATTTCTTCATACGGCCTTCGATCATCTTCTCGATCACCTGCTCCGGTTTGCCGGATTCGCGGGCGATGTCCATCTGAACCTGTTTTTCTTTCTCGACAACAGCTGGATCCATGTCCGCCTCGGACAGAGCTGCCGGGTTCACAGCTGCGATGTGCATCGCAACCTGCTTGCCGATCGCTTCGTCGCCACCGGTCAGAGCGACCAGAACGCCGATTTTGCCCATGCCGTTGGTGGCTGCGTTGTGGACGTAAGACACAACAGTGTCACCCGACAGTTTCGCCATGCGGCGCACCGACATGTTCTCACCAATGGTGGCGATCTTGTCGGTCAGAGTGTCGGCAACGGATTTGCCACCCAGGTCAGCCGCCAGCAGAGCGTCAACATCTGCAACGCCTTCGGCTGCAAATGCGATCTTGCCGACCATTTCCTGGAACTCAGCGTTTTTCGCAACGAAGTCGGTTTCCGAGTTCACCTCGACAGCAACACCGTTGCCACCGTTGACGTGAACAGCAACCAGACCTTCGGCGGCAGTACGACCGGATTTCTTGGCCGCCTTGGCCAGACCTTTGGTACGCAGCCAGTCAACGGCCTCGTCCATGTTGCCGCCGGTTTCGGTCAGCGCTTTTTTCGCGTCCATCATGCCTGCGCCTGTGCTGTCGCGCAGTTCTTTAACCATTGCTGCTGTGATTGCCATCTTTCGGCTCTCCTCAAATCAAACGGAATTGGGGCAGGTCTACCCTGCCCCATATGTCATTTACGTGACGGGCAGCTTACGCTTCGGCAGGTGTTTCTGCTTCCGCGGGGGCTTCTTCGGCGACTACTTCTTCAACCGGTGCTTCTTCGAATGCACCCAGGTCCACGCCAGCAGCACCCATCTGAGCGGTCATGCCGTCCAGAGCCGCGCGTGCGGCCAGGTCGCAGTACAGACCGATGGCGCGGGCTGCGTCGTCGTTGCCGGGGATGATGTAGTCAACACCGTCGGGCGAGCAGTTGGTGTCGACAACAGCCACAACCGGGATACCCAGCTTGTTGGCTTCGGCGATGGCCAGTGCTTCTTTTTTGACGTCGATGACGAACAGCAGGTCAGGAACGCCGCCCATCTCGCGGATACCGCCCAGCGAAGCCTGCAGCTTCTGCTGGTCACGCTCCATGCCCAGACGCTCTTTCTTGGTCAGGCCTTCTGCGCCGGCTTCCATTGCTTCGTCGATCTGGTTCAGACGGTTGATCGACTGAGAAACGGTTTTCCAGTTGGTCAGCGTACCGCCCAGCCAGCGGTGGTTCATGTAGTACTGAGCTGACTTTTCAGCTGCTTCGGCGATCGGGCCAGCGGCCTGACGCTTGGTACCAACGAACAGAACGCGGCCACCTTTTGCAACGGTGTCACGAACGGCCTGCAGCGCCTGATCCAGCATCGGAACGGTCTGGGTCAGGTCCATGATGTGGATGCCATTGCGCGAGCCGTAGATGAACGGGCCCATGCGGGGATTCCAACGCTGTGTCTGGTGACCAAAGTGAACGCCAGCTTCCAGCAGCTGACGCATGGTGAACTCGGGAAGAGCCATGCTATTTTCCTTTTCCGGTTTACGCCTTGGCGGGGGTGAAAGAAGCGGATGCTCCAACCGGCGGGCCTGATGAGGATGTCTCCCTCCAAAAGGCCCAAACCCCGCCTGCGGGTTTGAATGGCGCGCGTATACGGCAGGTTTTGGTGCAACGCAAGAGGCTTTCGCCCCTATTTTTCAAGCCGCGCCAAGCTATGGGCATGACGGACGGCTTCCTCGCAATGAGCAGCCAACGCTTTGCGGTTTTCAAAATCGCTGACCTTGGCGGGTATGTGGTAGATCAACTCGACCCAACCTTGTCGACGGGCGCCCAGCGTTTTCAGCAGATGCGGGCCAAAATCCATATCTCCCCACCAGCCATAGAACCTGTTGGGTTGCCCAACGGGCGCATGATAGATCACGGAAACGGGCTGCACATACAAGAATTCGCGCAGTTCGTCGGTAAAGAACGCTGCAAAGAGTGTTGTTTTAAAGGGCAAAACCCTGATTCCATCGGTCGAGGTGCCTTCCGGGAAGAACACCAACTTATGACCTGCGGACAAGCGTTCCTGAAACAATAAGGTTTGCTCGCGCGCCTTTTTACGGTTGCGTTCGATGAAGACGGTACCCGTGGCGCGGGCAAGCCAGCCGATACCAGGCCATTTCGCCACTTCGGCTTTTGAGACGAAATAGACCCTTTTGCGGGCGTTTAGCGCGAAAATATCCAACCACGAGGAGTGATTGGCCACCACTGCCCCACGTTGAGTCATCAACTCTCCGGAACTGCGGAACCCCATTCCTAGAATGCGAAAAGCGTTGCGACAGACAAACTGTGTGATGAAGGGCGTGATGGGGCGGCGGACACCGTAAATCGGTCGTTCGATCAGGCGCAGGGTCAGTAGAACAATCAGACCGCCGAAGACTAACACCGCCAGAGGCAGACTACGCAAGATGACCAGAATCCAGCCGATAAGGCCCAACTCAATGGGATCAGGCGCGTCTTCGCTGTGCCAGGATGCGTCGCTCAAGTGTTATGCTCCGGTATAGATGCGCCGTTGGCGCTCGTTCATACGCGCTGTGTCCAGGATCAGGCACACGTCCGTTGTGTTGAAAGCATGGTCGATAAAAGCGCCCTCGCCCACGAACCCGCCCAGCCGAAGATAGGCTTTGATCAGCGCTGGAACCTGCACCATGGCTGCACGGCGATCCAGCGCATCCACGTCCACCAAGTCCATCGGCTGAAACACATCGGGTTGCGCCCGCACCCTCAGGTCTGGCGGCGCGAGGTGGTTGTGATGCAACATCGACAGAGGCTGCTCCAGCGCCTGAACATCAGTGCCATGAAAGCTGGCGACGCCGAACAGAACTTCAATCTGGCGCGCGTTCACATAGGCGGCCAGACCGTTCCACAGATGATACATTGCCGTGCCGCCGCGATAGTCAGGGTGGAGGCAGGATCGCCCCAATTCCAACAGCTTGCGACCGCTGTCTTTAAGGACGCTGACATCATATTCGTCTTCGGAATAAAACTGACCCAGATCTGCTGCACGTTCACCCGGTAACAGTCTGTAAACACCAACAGTTTCGCCCGTCTGGTCGTCGATGGCGAGCATATGGTCGAAATACGGATCAAACCGGTCCTGTTCCAGCCCTGCGTCGTGATCAACCATCTCTCCGCCACCACCCAGTTCGCGAACGAAGACGTCATAGCGCAGCCGCTGCGCGGCACGTAGTTCGGCCTCGGTCTCGGCGAGTTTGACGGTGAAGGATGGGCCTGTACCCGACATCAGAACGTCCCTGTGGTTTCAGGGCTGATACCGCAGGTATCGGGGGAATGGCAACATGGGCCGCAACCGACCGCGCGTTAACCTTTCCTAAACCAGTTTCACGGATCAAAGACGGGCATCAGGGCGATGCGCGATCCGTCAATCACCACTTTCCCCTGCTCACGGAAGTTCACGGTGATTTTGCCACCGATATTGGACTGCACTTGTCCAATGCCCCAATCGGGGAAATCGGGGTGGCGGACAAACATGCCCGGTGCAAGAATGGCATTGAGGTCTGACATGACTGGGCTCCAGGTCCGGCGGCAGATACAGCAGGAGGTACGCATGAGCGCTACAGACGTCAACCTGGCCGAGCTGATCGGCTCGCGCATCTGTCACGACCTGACCAGCCCTATTGGCGCGATCACCAACGGGCTTGAACTGCTGGAAATGGTTGGCGGCACCCGAGGCCCCGAGATGGAGCTGATCTCGGGCAGTGTCGGCAGCGCTGGCGCGCGGATCAGATTCTTTCGCGTGGCATTTGGGTCCGCTGGGGATCAACCCTTGGGGCGGACTGAAGTCAGCGATTTGCTGAAAGATGTAGAACGAGCCGGACGTGTGCGGGTGAACTGGAACCTCACCGAAGCTGTGCCGCGCAATCAGGTCAAATTGGCGTTTCTGGTATTGATGTGCTGCGAAAGCGCAATGCCGTTCGGCGGCGAAGTCTTCATTCGCAATGATGTAGACCGCTGGTCCGTCACGGGTATCGCGGACAAATTGAACATCGACAACGACTTATGGAATAACCTGCCCCGCGGGCGGTTTGCCAACAAGGTCACGCCTGCCCACGTTCAGTTCGCCCTGCTCCCCGATACCGCGACTTATATGGGACGGCGGGTTGCGGTGGATACAACCTCAACCCGCGTTGAGATACGGTTCTAGGTCCGAATAGTCCCGTTTCCGCGGACCAGATACTGAAAACTGGTCAACTGAGCAGCGCCCACAGGTCCGCGGGCATGCATCTTGCCGGTGGCGATACCTATCTCGGCGCCCATGCCAAACTCTCCACCATCGGCAAATTGCGTCGAGGCGTTGTGCATCAGAATTGCACTGTCGAGACGTTCGAAGAACCGCGCAGCGGCCTCTGCATCTTCGGTCATGATACAATCTGTATGGTCAGAGCCGTACTGCCGGATATGCGCAATAGCCGCGTCAATATCGGCAACAGGTTTGGCGGCGATGATACCGTCGAGAAACTCTTTTCCCCAATCGTCGGCCGACGCTGCAATCGTTCCGTTCATCTCCAAACCACTCTCGGCATGGACTTCGACACCTGAACTCAACAAAGCTTGGATGACATCCCGGCCCAAAGTTTCAGCAACGTCCTGATGGATCAGCAGGCATTCGGCTGCTCCACAGATCCCCGTCCTGCGGGTTTTGGCGTTCAGAACGACCTCGATTGTTTTGGCGGGGTCGGCAGCTTTGTCGATATAAATATGCACGATGCCTTCCAGATGCGCGAACACGGGCACTCGCGCCTCACGCTGGACAAGGCCCACCAACCCTTTACCACCGCGCGGGACGATCACGTCGACATAGTCGGTCATCGTCAGCAGTTCCTGAACGGCTGCTCGGTCGCGTGTGGGCACCAACTGGATCGCGTCTTCGGGCAGGTTGGCAGCCTTCAGACCCTCGACCAGACAGGCATGGATCGCGCTTGAGGAATGGAAGCTTTCCGAACCGCCACGCAGGATCACCGCATTGCCCGATTTCAAGCAAAGCGCACCCGCATCCGCTGTCACATTCGGGCGGCTTTCATAAATGACGCCGATCACGCCCAGAGGCGTCCGTACGCGCTGGATATGCAGACCTGACGGCATGTCCCATTCGGTCAGAACCTCGCCCACCGGATCAGCCTGATCGGCAACGGTGCGCAGACCGTCGACCATGCCCTGAATTCGGGCTTCGTCCAGCATCAGGCGATCCATCATCGCCGGGCTCAGACCCTTGTTGCGCCCAAACTCCAGGTCTTTCGCGTTGGCCTCAATGATCTCGGCGCGTCGCGTCCAGACCGCATCGGCAGCGGCAATCAGGGCCGCGTGTTTACGCTCGGCACTGGCAAAGCCCAGTTCGGCCGAGGCCGCTTTGGCGCGCACACCCAAATCAGTCATCAGGGCGGGAATGCTGTCGAAATCCTTCATCTTACATGCCTTTCTTTAACTACAGCGCCAGATCGTCCCGGTGGATCAACACGGCGCGGCCCGGATAGCCTAGCGTCGCCTCGATCTCGGATGATTTGCGCCCTTTGATCGCGTCTGCCTCCTGCGCGGTATAGCGGCTGAGACCTTGGGCCAAACGCCTCGCCTGCGGATCTATGATCGCCACCGGATCGCCGCGCCCGAAATCGCCGGTCACTTCGACAATACCCGCAGGTAGAAGGCTTTTGCCATTGCCAAGTGCTTTGGCCGCGCCGGCATCCACCACGATCTCACCACGGGGTTTCATGGCTGATATCCAACGTTTGCGCGCCGCGTGCGGATCGACGGTGGCCGTGAACCACGTGCAGTTTGCGCCATTTTCGAGCATTTTCAGCGGGTTTAAGGTCGACCCTTCAGTAATCGCCATGTCGCAACCTGCAGCTGTCGCCATCTTGGCCGCCAGCAATTTGGTCTTCATCCCGCCCTTCGAAAGACCCGAACCGGCGTCACCGGCCATTTCCTCAATCTCGGGCGTTATCTGTTCGATCACATCATAACGGGTCGCCGAGCTGTCCTCGGTCGGGTTCCCGGTATAGAACCCATCCACATCAGACAACAGGATCAACTGGTCTGCGCCTACGGTGACAGCGATCTGAGCAGCCAGACGATCATTGTCGCCATATCGGATCTCATCCGTGGCAACTGTATCGTTTTCGTTGACAATCGGGACGACGCCCAGGCCAAGCAGCGTCTCAAGCGTCGCGCGTGAGTTCAGGTAACGACGGCGATCGGCACTGTCTTCAAGCGTGACCAGAACCTGCGCGGTGGTGATGTTATGCGGGGCCAGAACCTCTTCATAGGCGCGGGCGAGACGGATTTGCCCAACGGCCGCAGCCGCCTGAGACTGTTCCAGCGGCAATGTCGCCATAGGTAGGCTAAGAACCCCACGCCCCAGAGCAATCGAGCCGGAGGACACCAAAATGACGTCCGTCCCCTGCCCTTTAAGCCACGCCACATCCTGCGCCAGCGACTTCAGCCAGTCAGACCGCAACAACCCTGTATCCCGATCCACCAGCAAGGCAGACCCGATCTTCACAACCAGACGTTTGGCTGAAGTCAGGGTTGCCAAGGCGCGGCCTCCTCGGCGGGTTTGTGACGAAGGCGATTGTCGTCGATTTCTGAACGCAGGGCGCGTAGAACCTCGGTCACGCCCAAATGCGCGACGCCGGACATGGTCATGACGGGGCCGCCCACGGCGTCTTCCAACTCAGACTTGGCCAGTTCGCGTTCCTCATCATCCAGAGCATCGACCTTGTTCAGCACGGTGATCCGGGGTTTCTCGGCCAACTCACCACCGTAAGCCTCAAGCTCGTGAATGATGGTGCGGTAATCCTCGGCCACGGTTTCCGAGGTGCCATCGACCAGATGCAGCAGTACGGCGCAGCGTTCGACATGGCCCAGAAAACGGTCGCCAATGCCGCGGCCCTCATGCGCGCCCTCGATCAGGCCAGGAATGTCGGCAACAACGAACTCAACGTTATCTACTCCCACAACGCCCAGATTGGGGTGCAGGGTCGTAAACGGATAGTCCGCAATTTTGGGCCGTGCATTCGAAGTGGCCGCCAGAAAGGTCGATTTGCCCGCATTGGGCATGCCCAGCAGACCCACATCGGCGATCAGCTTCAGCCGCAGCCAAATGGTGCGGTCGATCCCCGCCTGCCCCGGATTGGCCCGGCGCGGAGCCTGGTTGGTAGCTGACTTGAAATGAAGGTTGCCAAAACCGCCATTGCCACCCTTCGCTAGCAGCACGCGCTGCCCGACCTCTGTCAGATCGCAGATGACGGTCTCTTCGTCCTCGTCCAGAATTTCGGTCCCAACAGGCACGCGGAGGACAATGTCATCGCCATCCTTGCCGGTACGCTGCTGCCCACGACCGGGCTGACCGTTTTTGGCAAAGAAATGCTGCTGATAGCGGAAGTCGATCAGGGTGTTTAGGCTGTCCACAACCTCAACCCAGACCGAGCCGCCTTTGCCGCCGTCCCCGCCGTCAGGGCCGCCATATTCGATGTATTTTTCGCGCCGGAAGCTGACGCAGCCGCCCCCACCGGCCCCGGACCGGATGTAGACCTTTGCAAGATCGAGAAATTTCATAGCTGTCCCCTACTGCAAAGGCCCCATCGGCCACAAGTCACAGTTTCTTTGTATATGTCCAGGTGGGCACATTCGCATCGCGCGCCACCGAATAGTTTTCGGCATCACCAAGATATTCAAACCCGCAATGGGTCAATACCCGGGCCGAGGCCGGATTGTCCTGGAACACGCTGGCGAACATATTGGCGTTCTCCAACGGGTTTGCATTGACCAACGCCTCAACCGCCAGCGATGCCACACCGGTGTTCCAGTAGATCGGCGCGACCCAATACCCAACCTCGGACTGATTGCGATCCAGCCGAGTCAACGAAATCAGGCCAATCAGCTCTGGTCCGTCATCTTTGGTGGCATCCAAGGCCCAAACGTCTTCGTCCCGCTCCTCGGACATGGCGCGGGTAACGAACGCTTCGGTCGAGCCAGGCGGCAATGGATGTGGAATAGCCGTGGTCATCCGCGCCACACGTTCATCGCCTGCATAGTGTTCAATGAGACCCATATCCGAACGACGCAAGGGGCGTAGATCGAACCGCTCGGTTTCGATCACCGGCTGGTTTATTATTGTCTCAAACTTCATGAGTGCGGTCCTCCTCCGAACAACACGTAAATTACGGACGCAAAAGTGAAACCAATTAACGTCCACATCAGATATTTGCGGCCCAGACGATCTTCAACCGCATGGGCAATGCGTCCCTGAAACAGGGGCGGTATTGTGCTTGCTGCGTGTGTCATCGGGCTCATAGGTCAAAACTGTGTTAAAAACGAGAAAGGGGACCGGCATTTTCTGCCGGTCCCCCATTTATTTCTAAACCTTTAGGGTTTCGGCTTACTCTGCGGCCTCCGCCACTGGCAGGACCGAAATAAAGGTGCGGTTCTTGAGTCCCTTGTGGAACTTCACGGCGCCATCAACAGTCGCAAAGATCGTGTGATCTTTGCCCATGCCCACGCCTTCGCCCGGCCAGAACTTGGTGCCGCGCTGACGTACGATGATGTTGCCTGCGATGGCCGCCTGGCCACCATAGAGTTTCACGCCAAGGCGGCGACCAGCTGAGTCGCGACCGTTACGGGAGGAACCGCCAGCTTTTTTATGTGCCATTCTCTCTCTCCTTAGCCTTGAGCCAGCTCTTTGGCTTGCTCAACCCATTCGGGCTTCACTTTGATGGTGTCGATAGCAGCAATCTGCTCGTCCGACAAGGCTGCCAGAGCGGCAAAGCTCTCGATACCTGCGTCGTTCAGCTTTTTGGCAGCGGCGGGGCCGACACCGTTCAGCTTGGTCAGATCGTCAGCAGCAGCTGCAGCGGCGGCGGGTGCTTCTGCCTTGGCGGCAGCTTTCTTGGCAGGCTTTGCAACAGGTGCCGCTTCGCCAGCAGGTGCAGAACCGGTTGCCGCTTTGATGCCCGACTTGTCAGCGCCCGACGCCAGGATGTCGGTGATTTTGACCAGAGTCAGCTTCTGACGGTGGCCAACGGTACGCTTCGAGCTGTGCTTACGACGGCGCTTGACGAATTTGATGACCTTGTCACCTTTGATCTGTTCGATCACTTCGGCCTGTACGCCTGCGCCTTCAACGAAAGGTGCACCAACAACCGGAGCGTCGCCGCCCAGCATCAGAACATCGTTGAATTGAACTTTTTCACCTGCGTCGGCAGCCAGCTTTTCAACGCGGAGCACATCGCCCGCCTGAACCTTGTACTGCTTGCCGCCAGTCTTGAGGACCGCAAACATGCGTCTTTCCTTTTCAAACCCGCGTTCTGTGGTCCCCTTACGGGTGTTGCCGGCTTTCGCCACCTCGAACAGCGCGCCCTTTTCGGGCTATGTGACGACCCTTGGGACAGGCCCGATGGGTCAATAATAACGAGACCCGGCGCGGAGGAACCGGCCGGGATGCGCGCTTATTCCCGGAATGCTGGTGAAAGTCAACAGCAAAAGCCCGCTTACAGCTCCGAAGCCGTCAACGCATGTGAAACCGCCTGACCAAGTCGGTAATAGATGTCGTCATACATTTGGTCAAAGCTGTCAAAAAAGGCTTTGTTCACGGCGCGCCCCGTCTCGGTACGCGAAAAGGCGATGTTTTCGCGCATCTGCCCATCCTCTAACGGCTGATAGGCCATCAACAAAAACGAATAAAGCCATGTTTCCGTATCTTGAGTGATGGCGTCCTTTTCGGTCAGCAGCTGGGCCAATATTTCCTGATCATCCGCGCCGACATCTTCGTTCAGCCCTCGAAAGAATTGGAAATCTGCACTGATGGCGCTGTGGACGTTTTTGGCGATCAGATCGTTAACCTCGATGTATTCGTCAATAAGGCGGTAAAGAGACAAATCGTGATTGCCCGTCAAAAAGCTGTCCTTGGCCATCTCTAGGATGGTCTCGTCGCCAATCGCCTCGCGCGCCGAATTCTCAAGGGAAACAAGCGTCTGGCCAAGGTCACTTTCATAGAAAACGATTGCGCGATCCAGTTGACCTTCAGTCAGCGCCTCTTGGAAAACATCGCTGATCTGATCATGCATCCATTCCGCATCGTAAATGACGTCCAGCTGTGCCGAAAAATATGACCCACCGGAATTGCCCAGAAGCGTTTCGTTTAACTCCTTGGCCTGTTCGCGCCCTTCGCTTCGAAGAATGTCGATTACCTGTTCAAGGCGTATGGCATCCATCAGACGATCCACTTTTTCCGAGGCCGACCCAATTGTCGCCCACAGCGTGATCACCAAAAAAAGGACACCCACTCGCATCAGATATCCTGAGCCGGATGCAGATCCGCCATACGTGCTGCAAGATCTTCGAATTTCATGGCCATGATTTCATACTGAATGGCGTTCAGAAGTTCATAAACCTCCTGCATCAGGGGTTCCTCAAGCGCGTCTGAGTACGCGATGATATCCGCATCCGAGAAATCCTGGTACGTATAAGCCGCGCCTGCCAGAGCAGACAATTGCAGCGACTGACGCATCCCGGCTTCGTTCTGGCGCATCAACAGTCTTAGGTCGTCTGCTCCCATCTGTAGGTCAATAACACCCGAAGCGCTTGCTGCGAGAAGGAACCGCAGCTGGATTTCTTGAATGGCACGCAGGGCTGTTCCACTGGAATCAACGGCTGCGTTCATCCGCTTCAGCTCTTCCACCCGCATCGAGCCCTCACGGATCAGGTCTGACACGATCTGCTGACCCTCAAGCTGTTTGGCGTCTTCATCTTCAATCAGATGCGACGCGTTTTCGGCCTCGACCAGTCTTTGACCCAGATCGGACGCATAAAACTCGACTGCATGATTCAGAGCGTCATCACTAAGTGTCTGCTCTAGAATTGAAACGGCGGTTTCATGCATCTCTTGGACGTCAAACACATCTTCGGTCAACCGTGCCCAATCCGAACCGAATCCGTCTGGGTCAATCCCCAGCATTTCCGGTGCTGATGCCGAGGCCAGCGCGATACTTTCCAACGCGACGTCAAAGCCGGTGGTTGCCAGAAATGCCTCGATCCTGTCCCGCTCGGCAGCGAGCGATGAAACCGGAAGGGCGAATAGCGTTGCGACCAACATACAAAGGGGCAGAAAGGCGGTGCGATAGATATATGTCATGACACAGAGCCTAGGTGTTTTACGCCGTCAGGCAATGGAAAATCCCTTCTTAGTGAATTTCGGGAATTTTCTGCTTGCACCCCTGCCCGTTCCTCACTAAATCCCCCCCTCACAGACCCCCGCGGAGAGGTGCCGGAGTGGTCGAACGGGGCGGTCTCGAAAACCGTTGTGGGTGCAAGCCCACCCAGGGTTCGAATCCCTGTCTCTCCGCCACTATCCTAACGCAAAAAGCGGAAAAAAACGCATTTCCGAGCGTGATGAGATTTCCGTTGTTGCGATAGTTTGGATCAAAGCCGTCATACTGATAGGCTTTTGAACTTTGTTAAAGCCAACTGTTTTCCTTTTGAAGCCTACTACGGCGATTTTGCTCTATTCTCACACTTAGTCGGACAACCAAAAGATACCCTGCGTCCGCAAGACAACTTTTGAGTTTTGCGGTTTTTGTCGACTTCAACAGACTCATTGTCGCCATCAGCTTGCACCCGGGCGATTTACACAAGTGTGAGGCAAGGCAGGAAACAGCACTCTATGTTAAGCACCCTTGCTGAAATTCCGCAGGAACATGTCAGACTAAATCAATTGAGAAAGATGCCAAAACACAGTCGAGACTGAGGAATTCCCGCCTATCGATCGTGGCTCCTGAGCGCGATCAGTCGGCTCAGCCATGAACAGCGAGGGCACTGCCCTTACCAACCTGCATTTCTTGACTGCCGGAATGGGCGTGAGGCAACTATTGCAACTTGGTCCCGCCGCCTACTTTTTAAAACACGCGTGTTTTTCGACGCATCAAGCCAGCAGGTCGCTGCGTCTGGACGAAAACGAATAGTAAAACCTGTGCAGCCTGTTGCGTTGACAAATAAACTACTGCTTAGGTTGGCGGGTACTGGCCATCTGCGCCGTCCAGTGCAGCTTTAAAACCTCCGTCCTGCGTTAGGCAGGCCATTAGCGCTGATCCACTTAAGCGCACTATAACAGCACGTGATCCTTCCGGCTTAAAGTGATCTGATTGCAATCACTTAGTCATGCGTGATGACTACAAAAGCCTCTGCTCAGTTCACCCCAAGTTCTTTTGACAATACTTCAGCTGATATTTTTCCTCGGTCAAACAAACCTGTTCACATAGTTTTCCAGAATTTCCTGACGCCCAGATCGTGGTTCCGGGTTGATATTGTCCTGTAAAACTCGCGCAGAGATGTCCTCGAGACTACTGTTCAGCATAGACGCCGCTTCCGGAGCGTTCCAACCGGAATACCGTTCAGACAGCGCATCCTCCAGACCGCCATCTTCAATCATGGCAGCCGCGGCTTTCAAGCCTCTTGCACAGATGTCCATTCCGCCGATGTGTGCTGCAACAAGATCTTTTGCATCAAGCGACTGGCGACGTACTTTAGCGTCAAAGTTGGTGCCACCAGTTGTAAAACCTCCGGCTTTCAGAATGTAGTAATATGCCAAAGCAACCTCTGGCGTGTTGTTAGGAAATTGATCTGTGTCCCACCCTGACTGATAGTCGTTTCGGTTCATATCAATCGAACCCAGCATCCCCTCGGCAGCAGCAACTGCTATTTCATGCTCGAAACTATGGCCGGCGAGGATCGCGTGTCCCTGCTCAAGGTTCAACTTCACTTCGCTTTCCAAACCGTATTTTCTGAGGAATCCAATACAGGTCGCGGCGTCGTAGTCGTATTGGTGCTTGGACGGCTCCTGTGGTTTGGGCTCTACAAGGATGGTGCCTTTGAAGCCGATTTTGTGTTTGTACTCTACGACCATGTTCAAGAACCGGCCCATATGATCCAGTTCAGTATTCAGGTCCGTGTTTAGCAGAGTTTCGTAGCCTTCACGCCCGCCCCACAGAACATAGTTTTCGCCACCAAGCTTGTGGGTCGCATCCAAGCACGACTTTACCGTTGCTGCCGCAAAAGCAAAAACATCCGGATCGGGGTTGGTGCTTGCGCCTGACATCCACCGACGGTGGCTAAACATGTTGGCGGTACCCCAAAGGAGCTTGGTGCTGGACGTTTGCATTTTTTCACCGATGTAATCGGTGATTTCTTCCAGAGTTTTCAAGTTATCGGCAAAATTGCCCTGCTCGGGCCGAATGTCAGCGTCGTGCCAGCAGAAAAAGGGCTGACCCAGCAGCTCGAACAGTTCAAAAGCAATATCCGCCTTTAATCGGGCCCGTCCCATGTCGTCCTGAGGATGCCATGGGCGTTCGAATGTAGGTCCGCCAAAGGGGTCTCCACCCTCCCACGCGAAGGAGTGCCACCAAGCGACCGCGAACCGTAGATGGTCTTCCAAGCGCTTTCCCATGACAACTTCGTCGGGATTGTAGTGGCGGAAGGCCATGGGGTTGTCGCTGTCTACGCCTTCAAACCGGATCTCTTCGATCCCTTCAAAAAATCCGCTTGGCATATCTGCCCCCTATTCTGCTTTTTGTTCTGGCTGCTTGCCGAGAATGATCATCGACAACAAATCGTCATCTGTTACGTCTGCAATATCGACGGTCCCAACCAATTTTCCGTTCTTCATGACCGAAGCGCGATCGCATAGCTCCATTACAGCATGCACGTCGTGATCAATCAGGAAGATGCCGATACCTTGCGCCTTCAACTGGTGAATCAGGTCGGCCACCATTTGTGTCTCATGCGGCCCCAGCGCCGCTGTCGGCTCGTCCATAATCAGAATACGAGCGTTGAAATAGACGGCCCGGGCAATCGCGACCGACTGTCTTTGACCACCCGACAGCGCAGAGACAGGGTCATTGAACTTCTGAAAGTTCGGATTGAGCTGCGCCATAATCTTTCGGCATTCGGCCTCCATGGCGGCATCGTTGACCAACCCCAATGGCGTCGTCATCTCGCGTCCCAGGAAAAGGTTTGATGTCGCGTCCAGATTGTCCGCCAGGGCAAGCGTCTGGTAGATCGTCTCAACATTGTTCGCCCGGGCGTCACGGGGATTGCCAATCTCGACTGGCTTGCCATCGATCAGAATCTCGCCGTGATCCATTTGATATGCGCCGGACAGAACCTTGATCAACGTCGATTTTCCAGCCCCGTTGTGCCCAAGCAGACCGACCACTTCGCCCGGGTAGAGATCGACTGACACGTGGTCGACAGCCTTGATCCCACCGAACGAGATCGAAATGTCTCGCATTTCGACCAATGGCGCTGCGCCGGAGCCGCGCCCAGATTTTGAGGGTGTTTTCTGCGTGCCTTGATCTTGCATCACTTGGCCCCCAATCGTTTGCGATAGACGATGTCGATATAGACGGCCAACACAAGAACGCTGCCGACTACAATATTCTGAAACGGCGCGTCCACGCCAACCATGGCCATACCAGATTGGAGCGCTTGCATGATCAATGCACCAAGGATGGCGCCGTAGATCGTCCCGATGCCACCGGACAACGCGGTACCACCAATTACAGCGGCAGCAATAACCCGTAATTCATCCAGCGTGCCAATGTCGTTTGAATGGTTCGCGAGGCGTGCAGAAGCAACCACCGCAGAAACGGCGCATAGGAAACCCATCAGTGCAAAAATCTTCACGGTCAGCAGCCGCGTATTGATGCCGGAAAGCTCTGCCGCATCCGGGTTTCCACCGGTGGCAAAGATGTAGCGTCCAAACCGGGTTTTCCGCGCCACAATTGTCAGGGTTACGGCTACGATGATCAATATGAGGACAGAAATCGGTATACCGTATCCGACGACCAGCCGCTCTGGCATTGTCTCTCCGCGCGCTTCGAACATACGTTGCAACCGACGCGTCGGAATAGCGTAGCTGTTTACGATGTAAACGTACCCAAGGATGGCAATTGCGATTATCCCGGCCAGAGTGGCCTCTGCCCAAACGGGTTTGACAGGAAAACCATGTGCCGCCTTTGCACGACGACTGCTCCACAAAGCCCAGATCGCGATTGCGGTGGCGAACAAGCCGAACAGCCAGCTTGTCGTCGTGCCTAAAGTGCCGTTCGTCCCGCCAAACATCAGGAACGTACTATCCAGAGGGCCAATCGTCTGGCCGCTGGTCAAATACCACGCCACGTTTCGCCAAACCAGAAACCCGCCAAGCGTAACGATGAAGGCTGGTATCGTCAGATACCCAACCATCCAGCCATGAAACGCACCAATCAGCGTGCCGACAAACAGCCCGACGACAATGGTGATCGCCCAGGTTGCAGGGTTGTTCAAACCCATCCCAAGTACCTGCGGCAAAAGCTCGGTTTGCGTCATTGCCATCACGGCTGACGTCGTTGCAAGCAGCGCTCCAACGGACAAGTCGATGTGTCGCGTGACAATGATGAACACCATCCCGCACGCCATTATGGCCACCGAAACCGTCTGAATGGACAGATTGAACAGGTTCCGAGGCGTAAGGAATCGTCCATCCGTAAAGATGTTGAACCCTATACACAGGATGACAAACGCGCCGATCATTCCCAAAAGCCGCATATCCAGTTCCAACTGCTGGAACAGGCTGGGTTTTGCTTTTTCCGGTATCGGCTGAGACGAAGTTTCGGTCATTTCCGATCTTTCATATTCAGCAATGGTCCCCGGCCCAGACAGGGCCAGGGACTTTGAAGTTTAGTTACAAGGGGCAGGTCCGTTTTCGACACCCTGGCACAAGTCCTCCAATGGGATCCATCCGGCGTCCACAACAACAGACAGGTTGTCCTTCGTGATCGGTACAGGTGCAAGGAAGACCGAGTTCATCTGGGTACCGCCAGGCGACGTCCAACTGGCCGCGCCCTCCACGTCGGCGGGGCTTGTTCCCCCACTCAGCGCGACTGCGATTTCACCTGCTGCCTTACCAAGTTCGCGGGCATCCTTCCAAACCGAAACGGTCTGAGTTCCCAGCGCGACACGATTCAATGCTGCATGATCGCCGTCCTGACCGGACACCGGGATGCCTTCCATACCTTGTGCAGTCAAAGCTGCCACAACGCCACCTGCAGTGCCATCATTTGATGCCACGACTGCATCCACATTGTTTTCATTGGCGGTTAGGATCTGTTCCATATTTCGCTGTGCGTTCGCGGGCAACCAGCCGTCCGTGTAGGCTTCACCAACGATAACGATGTCGCCACTGTCAACGGCAGCCCCGATGATTTCTTGCTGACCACCCCTGAGGAAATCAGCGTTGGGATCAGTAGGAGAGCCCTTGATCATCACGTAATTACCCTTGGGCATGGCTTCAAAAACAGCTCGGGCCTGCATTCTGCCGACTTCCACGTTGTCGAAGGTAAGATAGAATGCACGGTCGTCTTCAATCAGGCGGTCATAGGCAATGACCGGGATACCTTCGTCGGCCGCAGCTTGAACAGCCGGTCCGATTGCCTGCGCGTCCTGCGCCAAAATGATAAGCGCGTCCACGCCTTGCGCAATCAGACTTTCAATATCTGACAACTGCTTTGCGGAAGACGATTGCGCGTCTGCCGAAATGTACTCGGCGCCGCCTGCTTCAAGCGCAGACTTGATGGCCGCTTCATCCGTCTTCCAGCGTTCTTCCTGAAAGTTCGACCAACTCACACCGACCACTGGCTCTGCGAATGCGGTCGAAGCCAACAGCGTGGCCACAGCAGAGAAGCTGAGAATTCTTTTCATGTTTTCCTCCCATTTGCCGAGCCATCGTGTTTCGATTCGCGGCTCTCACGAAATTGAATACCATATTTAATTCAGCGGGTAAAATATTTACTCTGTTAGGGCGGGCGGAATCCAAATAGACTGAGTTAAGAACCAGATTCGCGAGACCAAGATGCTGAAAAGCAAAGCTTCTCAAAATGCCGCGGACCAGCGGAACATCACCCGACTTCGGGTGCTGGAACATATCCGGACAGAAGGCTCGATTTCCCGGATAGATATCGCCAGCGCTTTGCAAACCAGCCCGGCGACAGTTACTGCAGCGACAGCCGATCTCATTTCGGCAGGATTGATCAAAGAGATCGAAACCGAACACCAATCCAAGTCTGCCAAAAGGGGTCGACCCAGAGTTTTACTTCAGTTGGATGGCGGATCTTATCTTATTGCGGGCCTTAAAGTCGCGCGCCACATGATCTCGGTCATCCTTGCAGATTTCGAAGGAAACGAAGTTACGTCATACAAATATCCGCTGGATGACGTCCGGATGACGCCAGGCGCATTCGTAGCAACCATTCGCACGGCCATAGATCTAGCCTGTGCACAGATAAACGCGACCCTGGGCTCCCTGTCCGGAGTGTCAATCGGGATTGCCGGTCTCGTAGACGCTGAACGGAACTTTGTACACTGGTCCTCATCCCTTACCGAGAGAAACGTCGACTTCAGCCAGTTTCTGGAAACAGAATTGCCCTGCCCTGCCTTTATAGAAAACGATGCCAACCTGGTGGCAAAGGCGGAACAACTTTTCGGATTAGGCAAGGGTCTTAAGAATTTTTTGGTCGTGACGATCGAACACGGCGTAGGGCTTGGAATTGTGCTGGACGGCAAGCTGTATCGCGGGGAAAGAGGCTGCGGAGCAGAGTTTGGCCACACCAAAGTTCAACTGGACGGCGCGCTTTGCCAATGCGGCCAGCGAGGGTGCCTTGAAGCCTATGTCGGCGACTATGCATTGATCCGGGAAGCAACCGTTGCCGATCAAGGCACTGGAACGGAAACGGTTGCAGAGATCCACAAAAACGCGCGATCCGGAGACGAAAGAGCGAAGTCCGTTCTGACCCGCGCGGGCCAGATGTTTGGTCTGGGGATATCCAACCTGATCAACCTGTTTGACCCTGAATGCATTATCCTGTCCGGGACTCAAATGGATTTGGAGCACCTGTATTCGGACGAGGTGATGGCCCGAATCCGCAGTGGCGTCGTGAATGTCGACACCCTCTTGCCGGAAATCAAAGCGCATCACTGGGGCGATCTTATGTGGGCTAAGGGTGCTGCGGCGTACGGGATTGAGCAGGTCTCGATCCTTAAGGTAAAAGAGCTGGCAAAAAATGCGCCCTGAGCTTTTTATCCTGCTCGCTTTTGCATCTGCGGCCAGTGCAGAAAGTCGCGCTCCTCAGTTCAAAAAGAATGACATAGGTTCTCATATCTATGACGGCGGCTGGGAACATTTTGTGGGCGGCGGGGTCGCCGTTTTCGATTGCGACGGCGATGAGCTGCCCGAACTCTTTGCCGCGGGCGGCACCAACACATCCAAACTGTTCAGAAACACATCGCGCGAAGGATTATCGTTTCGCGCCGACACCCCCGAGCCGCTTGCCATAACCGGCGTAACTGGGGCTTACCCGCTGGATATCGACAGTGATGGAATTCTGGATCTGGCCGTTTTGCGCGTGGGCCCCGATTTGCTTTTGAAGGGTGAGCCTGATTGCAAGTTCCGCCGCTTCAGCACCCTGGGCTTCCAATCGGAGGATCATTGGACAACCGGATTCTCTGCCACATGGGAAACCAATCAGACCCTGCCAACACTGGCCTTCGGAACTTATGTTGATCGTCGCAATCCCGACGGCCCATTTGAAACTTGCGGACCCACGGTCCTATTCCGGCCAACTGGTGACAGCTACCGGCCACCGGAACACCTTGAACCAGGCTATTGCGCGCTTTCTATTCTGTTTTCTGACTGGTCGCGCACCGGGCAAGCGGATCTGCGCGTCAGCAACGATCGCCATTACTATGTGCGCGGCGGCCAAGAGCAGTTATGGGCAATGGAGGAAACACCAAGCCTTTATTCTAAAGAAGACGGATGGTTGCCATACTCGATCTGGGGGATGGGCATCGCTTCGCGGGATCTGACAGGAGATGGCTTTCCCGAAGTTTACCTGACTTCGATGGGCGATCAGAAGTTGCAGATTTTCGATCCCAAAGCCGGTGGTCCGACCTGGCGCGACGCCACCTTCGGCAAAGGCACAACCGCTCACAGGCCACATACGGGAGGCGACGGCCGCCCATCGACCGGATGGCATGCACAATTTGGGGACGTCAACAACGACGGTCTGGACGATATCTTCGTCGCCAAGGGAAATGTCGAGCAGATGCCAGATGCGGCTTTGGATGACCCCAACAACCTGCTTTTACAAAAGGAAAATGGTCAATTTCTAGAAGCTTCCGTCGAGGCTGGCATTGCCTCTATGGCCAAGTCTCGCGGTGCGGCTTTGGCTGACCTCAATAATGACGGTTGGCTGGATCTGGTGGTGGTTAACCGAGGCTCGGAACTTGAGGTCTACCAAAACCAGCCTGACACCGAGAATTGGGTGATGCTGGACATTTCTCAAAACAAGTCAAATCGCTTCGCGGTCGGTAGCTTTATCGAGGCCAAAACCGCGTCAGGTATGGAAACCCGAGAAATCACAATCGGTGGAGGGCATGCAAGCGGCATTGCAGGGCTGCATCATTTTGGGCTGGGGGATGCGGAAGCAATAGAAGTTCGCGTAATTTGGCCAGATGGTGAAAAAGGAGCATGGAAGGAATACCAATCGAACCAGATCATTCGCATTGAGCGCTGATCATTGATCGACTGGCAGTCCACTTGGAACATGATCCGGAACTCCAAGGCGCTCTGCGGGATCTTCCAAGCTGCCCAAAAAGCTCAGAAGTGCGCTGATCTCCTGATCCGTCAAACTTATCCTCGGCAGATCGCTGCTTCTGGCAATCGCATCCAAATTCTCTGGGTTCAACAATGACCGTTGATCCTGCGCACCAGGAAAATAAGGTAGTTTCGCCATTTCCAACGTGTACGACCGCAGTGAAGCCTCTGGGTTGAGATGATGGCGCACGATATCTTCAAGCCGTGCATAGGCGCCGTTGTGCCCATATGGTGCCGTCAGCGTTACATTGCGCAACGAGGGCGTGCGAAACGCAAACGCGTCCTCTGCGTCACCAGTCACGCGCAGGCGTCCATCATCTCGGGTATGGCTTTCAAATCGCGCTGCTTTTCCCGGTCCGATCTGCGGCAGCGCAATCGAGTGAAATTTATGGTCTGTTTGGAACCAGCCCGAATGACAGGTACTGCACCCTGCTTTCCCGTAAAACAACTGCATGCCGCGCTGTGCCTCTTCGGGCAATGCTGCTTCCCCCCGCATCGCAAGGTCAAACGGGCTGTTGTCGGCGCGCCATTCGAACGCAATGAAATCTGCAATTACATTCGCAATAGCCGAGAACGTTATCGCGTCCCCAGGAGCGGTTAAGGAAAAACGGTGTTCATATTCTGGGATGGCCGCGACGCGAGCTGCAATCAGATCCCATGCCCCCCCTTCCTGAGTAAGCATCCCTAGACGTACAGCCTGACTGACATCATTCTCGGAATAGTGGCCTGCCATCTCATCGGGCGAAAGCACTGGAAACATTGCCTGAGCTGCCAAAGCTGAATTGAAACCTGACCGCATGTGCGTGCCCAGCGGCGTCCTGATACCGTTCTCGCGCGTCGGATCAGTTTCAAGGCGCCCGTCATGAAAGAAGGTTGTGAATTCGGTTGCACCAAGGTTCCAAAGCCCCGGCGAATTGCGCGGAATGCGTTGCTCCGGCGGGTTGTCCGTGTCAATCTTGCGCCCTGCCCCCAAACCCGAACCCCCTTCTCCGATCCCAAGCGAGAGCCCATCTGACGTGCCAAGCTTGGGGTGGTGACAAGTTGCGCAGCTGATGTTCCTGTTTCCGGACAAGATCGGGTCATAGAAAAGCAGCCGTCCAAGTTGGACACTAGCCGGATCAGATTCAACAAATTCTGGGTTCGGACCGAGGTTCTGAGACGTTGCGGACGTGATGGACGCAATCACCACGCCGAAAGCAATAATCGGAGCAGCAAACCTCATGAGCCACCCTCGGAAATTTCCAAAATCAAGGTCTGCTCGTAAGGGGTTTCGGGCGTGTAAATGATCGACGGGAATTCGGGGATGTTAGGCGCATTGGGATAACCTGACGGCTCGATGCACACACCGGCGCTTTTGTGAAAGGGTTTCGTCAGGTGAGCGCCAGAGTAAACCTGCGCCCCTGCCTGGTCTGACCAGACAGACAACTTCAAACCGTTGGGTGCAGTAAGGTCAGCGACCGGAAACCCATTATCTCGTGTGCAGTCAAAAACGAAATAGTTGTCCAAGTCCGTCAAAGCGGCACCGATCGCTTTCGGCACAGTGAATTGCATCTCACCCTCACTTGCATCCTCAAATTTGCCAGAGGGAATTCCCCGATTGTCAACTTGAAGATAGCGGCTTGAGGTCAGCCGCAGACAATGCTCGGAAATGCCCGCCGCTCCACCGAGGCAGTAATAGTTGTGCTGCGCTATACTTATGGGTGTCGGCCGATCCGGTTGCGCCGAAATGGAATAGGTCAAACGCGGGTAGTCCAGCCTTACCCGCACTTCAAATTTGATTTCTCCCGGAAACCCGCCGGAACCCTCTGGGGAAGTGAGGCGCAATATGGCCTCGTTTACTGTTATCCTCTCAAGAGCCCAATTCTGATGCGATAGCCCTGCGCGCCCACCATGCAAAGAATTTTGACCGTCGTTCGCGTCAAGCTCATAACGAACGTTTCCCATGTCAAAATGCGCTTGTCCGATCCGATTGGCGACACGCCCGACGATTGCGCCCAGATAATTTTTGTCGGCGACATAGTCCTGCGGGTTCTCGTATCCAAGGATCATTGGCAAACCCTTGTACCACCAGCTTTGAGTTGTGGCTCCGTAGCTGAGCAGCGACACTCGCATATCGCCATCACTCAGAACGGCCCTGTCGATCTGAGGAGATATGTCCCGTCTTGTGTTCATCGTTTGGCAAAAGATGCTAACGCCGAATAGTATTGCAGGTAGCGTTGGTACTCGGTTTCGAAAGCATCGACCAAGTCCTGACGAGGTTCGATGACCCTGTCGATTTTGGGAGACGTCATTATTGTGCCCGGGAGTGCACCAGTGACCGAGCACATTGCCAGACGGGCGGCACCGATGGCGGCTCCGAACTCACTGCCCTGCGGCAAGGCCAGGGGCGTATTGAGCACAGTGGCCAGACTTTTCAACCAATAATGAGATCGCGCACCGCCGCCAACGGCCAAAAGGCTCGTTGGTTTTGTTCCGGTACTCTTGAGGGCCTCTAGGCAGTCCCGCATTGCAAAGGCGACGCCTTCCATGACTGCCCGCGTCAAATCGGTGGCCTCCGAGGAAATATCCACACCCAGAAACGCACCACGGATTGCACTGTCATTGTGCGGCGTCCGCTCACCTGAAAGATAAGGTAGAAACGTGATCTCTGATGGGCCATCCAGATCAGCAGGCAGCGCAGCGACCAAGTCGCTAACGGGCTGGCCAAGGTTGCGGGAGAGCCAGTTCAAACTATTTGTCGCAGACAGGATAACACCCATCTGAATCCACCTGTCAGGGACAGAATGGCAAAAACAGTGTACAGCTGTTTCTGGCGCTGGAGCATACTTGTCCCTGGACACCAGCAGCACACCCGAGGTTCCGAGAGACAAAAAGCCAGTTCCGTCGCTGATACTGCCTATCCCACAGGCAGCAGCGGCATTGTCCCCTGCTCCGCCAGCAATCACGACTTGTCCAGACACCCCCCATTCTTTCTGCAACTCGGACCGCAACTCTCCTCCCGGATCACTGCCTTCGACCAATCGGGGCATTTGTTTGATGTTCATGTGGCTTTGTTCCAGGGCAGTTTCCGACCATCGCCGTGCACCTACGTCCAGCCATGAAGTCCCCGCACTGTCAGACATGTCACTGACGTAATCCCCTGTCAGCCAGAGCCGCAAGTAGTCTTTAGGTAGCAGAACTTTGGCAATTTTGACGAACAGGTCAGGTTCATTTGCACGAACCCATTCCAACTTGGGCGCCGTAAAACCCGGAAAAACGATATTGCCTGAACTGGCACGCATACCGGGTGATTGATCAAGAATCTCTGCTTCTCTCGAAGCCCTTGTGTCGTTCCAAAGAATGCACGGCCGCAACACGTTGCCATTGGCATCCAGAAGGGTCGCACCATGCATGTGTCCGCTCAAACCAATGCCACGCAGCGCGGAAAACGACGTTCCGTGTGCTTCACGAAGCTGAAGGACAACTTCTTTGCAAGCCTCTATCCAGTCCGAAGGCGACTGTTCGGACCAACCAGGCTTTGGGCAAGACGTGAGAATTCTAGACCCGGCACTACCTTCAACGATACCCGCGTCGTTGACAAGAATTCCCCTAAGACCGGATGTTCCCAAGTCCAGACCGAGATACATTTTCAAACCACCCATATTTTATTTTAGTTACTAAAATTATTTTACGGAAAGATATTGTCAATAAAAGTTTCAAGCAATTTGGTTTCCAGTGCATTAAACCTTCGCCACTACGGACATTAGAAAATAGCGTGACGCAGTTTCCTGAGCCCAACCTGCCTGTTTTACCGCCACTAAAACCGTTTTTTTGATGCAAGAACGTCTGATTTGATTTCGAAAAGGGTCTCGAAAACCGTCGTGTGTGCAAGTCCCAACACGGTTACAGCCGCCATCTGTCCGCCATGCTTCGTACAATGGCTTGGACGCGAGGCAAATTTGCGGCACTTTCTTGCCACGCGCTGACAAGCAATGGGCGTAGCATGGCTCATTTTTCTAAATTGCTGCCGTGCTTAAGGTTTTCCCCTTAAATTCCTCTTAGCGTTTTCACATCTCATTCTTATTCATAAATCAGGAGACTACTATGTCACGTACTCTTGTTCTCGGCGTTCTCGTTGCCGGTATTGGCGCCGGTATCTACTATTATCTCACACAACCCGAGCCCACGCCGGCCGAACAGTTGCAATCCGCGGCTCAGGACGCAGGTGATGCGGTCAGCGACGCTGTTGAATCCGTTGCAGAACAGGCTGCAAACGCGTCCGACCAGGTCGAGCAATCCGCGACCGACTTGGCAAATCAGGCGTCCGAAGATGTCGCCGCCTTGGCCATCCAAGGTCAGGATCTTTTGAACAGCTGGATCGAGGACGGCACGTTAGCCGTTCAAAACTTTGACTATGACAAAATGGTCGCATCGGTGAAGGACAGCGCACTGACCAATGATCTGAAAACTCGCGCGATAGCCATTCTGGACGAAATCAAGGCTTCTCCCGAAGTGTTTGCCGCCAAGCTCGAGGAACTGAGGGCACTTCTTACCCAACAGTGATCACGACCGGCGGAGGCGCAGAGTTTGCATGCAAATCAGAGTTTCAGGCAGACCTCCTGTAACGTCACCAAGCAGCAAAGTTGACGTTTCGATAACCGTTTGCTTGGCTACTCAAACTTGGTGCCGCCCCTTTTCGATGCAATCTGCCGAGTACAAGGGGTGGCCCTATACAAGTACAGGATAGATCATGACCACCCTTCCCTCGACCATGTATGCGGTTGTTCAAACCCATGATGGCTATTCCGAAACGGCTACCGGTCCGACCATTAATGACGCCGCTGACTGGCTGGCAGCAGCCGAGATGCAAGTTCCTGTGCCAGGTCCTGGAGAGGTTCTTATCAAATTGCGCGCGGCTTCCGTTAATCCGTCGGATATTCACTTCATCAAGGGTGAATACGGCCAGCCCCGCGTTCAAGGCACAGCCGCCGGGTTCGAGGGCTGCGGCGACGTAGTTGCAACCGGAGCAGGGGCTGAAGCCCTGCAAGGACAGCGTGTGGCTTTTGTGGCCGCGCAGGCGGGGGCATGGGCCGAGTACATCACGACACCAGCGATGATGTGTATACCACTGCGCCCCGACATCTCGGACGAGGACGGCTCAGCGCAGATCGTGAACCCCATGACCGCAATGGCGATGATAGATATCGCGCGAAATGCAGGAGATGCCTTTATCGTTTCCGCCGCGACCAGCCAGTTGGGCAAACTGATGTGCAGTCTGGGCCGAGACCTGGGGTTGAAGCCCATCGCGCTTGTCCGCCGCGACAATGCGATTGCACCCATGAAAGAGCTGGGCGCACATGAGGTTCTGGTCACGTCCGACCCCGAGATGCGAACGAAACTGGTCGCGCTTGGCCACGCCCTGAAGCCTCGTGTGTTTCTGGATGCCGTGGCCGATCAGATATCAGAACAGGTCTTTTGCGCCATGCCCAACGGCGCGCGCTGGGTGTGTTATGGCAAGCTCAGCTCTGACCTGCCCAAGCTGACACAGATGGGTCAACTGATCTTTATGGGCAAGCAGATCGAGGGGTTCTGGCTGACGCAGTGGATGACCACCACACCACCCACCGATCAGATGCGTGTGGTAGCCGAGGTACAGGCGCGGTTCGCCGATGGGCGCTGGAAAACCGACGTTTCCCAGAGGGTTGCGTTGAAGGATGTGATTAAAAATCTGGCTAATGCTCTAAAAAAGGGTGACGGAAAGGTGATCATCACGCCATAGTAGAATAACGCGTCGGACCAAGGAGGATGGTCAGAGGCACTAAAAAGCCGGACAAACCGGCATTGGGAGGTGAATTTGGATAACGCACAGCTGCTGATCAGCGGGCTGGCGAATGGTTGTGTCTACGGCCTGATCGCGCTCGGTTTTGTTCTGATCTACAAGGCGACCGAAGCGGTGAATTTCGCGCAAGGCGATTTCATGATGCTGGGGGCCTTTGTCACCATCGGGCTGACCAATACCGAATATATGGGGCTGCCCTTCTGGCTCGCGCTGCCGATCTCATTGGGGATCATGGGGGCGTTGGGGTATCTGGTGGATCGGCTGATCATTCGGCGGCTGTTCGGCGAAAGCCAGACGGCAGTGGTGATCCTGACAATCGCCCTTGGCTTCGTGATCCGATTTGTCGCCGGGCTGATCTGGGGGCACGAGCCGCAGACGCTGCAGAACCCGCTGGCCGGGAAAGAGGTGCGGTTCGGCGGGCTTGTGTTGGGTATGGAGGATGTGGCCGTCATCATCGTCACCATCCTGCTGACGTGGGGACTGTATTTGTTTTTCAGCCGGACCAAGCTGGGACTGGCAATGCAGGGCGCCTCGCAGAACCAGCTGGCCGCCTACTACATGGGCGTTCCCGTCAAGCGTGTGCAGGGCTTTATCTGGGGGCTGGCGGGCGTGGTTGCTGGGATTGCGGGTATCCTGTTTGCCGCCAAGGGTTCGGTCGATCCGACCACGGGTCTGCTGGGTATCAAGGCGTTTGCCGCCGCTGTGATCGGCGGGTTCGGCAGCCTGCCCGGCGCACTGGCTGGAGGGTTGATCGTCGGCGTTATTGAGCCCTTTGCCAGCCGCTATATCGCGGCCGGATACAGCCAGATCGCACCTTATGCGCTGTTGCTGGCAGTGCTGATCTTCCGCCCCAACGGGCTGTTCAGCCAGGTACGGATCAAGAAGGTCTAGGCAGATGCGGATTGTATTCAAAACCAACTACATGCAGGATATCCGGCCGTGGAAAGACGGCTATCAATTGACCCTCTACTTGATCCTTCTGGTCGTAGTGGCCGCAGCCCCATGGTTGCTGGACGATTTCTATTTGGGTGAGCTGACCAACGTCCTGATCTGGGCCATCGCCGGTCTGGGCCTGATGGTTCTGACGGGCCACACGGGGCAAGTCAGTCTGGGTCACGCGGCGTTTCTAGCCTTTGGCTGCTATGCCAATGTTATCCTGCTTGAGGCCGGTGTGCCCTTCCTGATCGCCTTTCCGCTGGCCGGTATCCTGACCGGCATCGCAGGTGTGACGGTGGCCATCCCTGCTCTGCGACTGCACGGCATCTATCTGGCGATTTTCACCATGGCGCTGTCGATCCTGATGGATGATGTCATCGTCCTGGCCGAGCCGATCACCGGCGGCGTTGGTGGCAAGTTCATAGGCGGCGTCGATATATTTGGCCTGACGATCGACCGCTGGGGCACCCCCGCCCCGTTTTTCTGGCTGGTGCTGGCGGTCGCATTTCTGGTGACGCTGGGCTACATCAACCTGCTGCGCGCGCCCTTGGGCCGCAGCTTTATCGCGGTGCGGGATTCCGAGGTTTCGGCACAGGCGATGGGCGTAGATATCGCGCGCACCAAGATGATTTCATTCGCGCTGTCCTGCGCCGTCACCGGTTGGGCGGGTGCGTTGATGGGCATGTATGCGGGTGCGATCAACAACGAAACGTTCAGCGTCCTGATCTCGATCCAGCTGCTGATGATGATCGTGATCGGTGGGCTGGGCTCGATTCACGGCGCGTTTCTGGGCGCCATCGTAATCGGGTTCCTTCCACAATTCCTGTCGATCTCAAAGGAATATGTGGGTGCCTTGTTCGGCGGCAGTACCGTCGCAATTCCGGGGCTGGAATTCGGCATTTTCGGCATGATCCTGATCGGTTTCATCCTGTTTGAACCGATGGGCATGTATGGCCGCTGGCTGAAAATCCGCACCTGGTTCGAGCTGTTCCCCTTCTACCGCAAGGACATGTTCAAGCGTCAGAAATCCTACCTCAAGACGGAGCGCCTGAGATGAGCCTGCTCGCGTTCGAAAACGTCACCCTGAAATTCGGCGGCCTGACGGCGGTGAATGACCTGTCCTTTTCGGTCGAGGAAGGCGAGGTCTTTGCCATCGTCGGCCCCAATGGTGCGGGCAAATCGACCGTGTTCAACCTGATCTCGCGCTTCTACGACCCGTTTGCCGGGTCGATCCGATTTGACGGGCATGATCTGCTGCAGGTCAAACCCTCGGGCGTGGCGACTTATGGAGTGGCGCGCACGTTCCAGAATATTGAACTGTTCGAACATGCCACCGTGTTGCAGAACCTGCTGGTCGGGCGGCACCGGCACCGCAAAACCAACCTGGTCTCAGAGGTTCTGTTCCTGCCCTCGGCCCGGCGGCAAGAGCTGGAAAACCGCGAAAAGGTTGAAGAGATCATCGATTTCCTCGACCTGCAGGCCTATCGCGACAAGATGATCTCGGGCCTGCCTTACGGTGTGCGCAAAGTGGTCGAGGTCGCCCGTGCTCTGGCCACCGATCCCAAGTTGCTGTTGCTGGACGAACCGGCCTCGGGCCTGTCGGTCGAGGAGACGAAGGATATGCGCTGGTGGATCGACGACATCCGACGGCAGATGGGGATCACGGTGCTGATGGTGGAACACGATATGGGGCTGGTCTCGGGCGTGTCCGACAGGGTGCTGGCGATGGCTGATGGCGCGATGCTGGCGCTGGGAACACCGGCTCAGGTGCAATCCCACCCGGCGGTGGTCGAAGCCTATCTGGGGAAAGCCTCATGAGCGCGCCGATCCTGATCATCCGCAATGTCGAAAGCTTCTACGGCCCGATCATGGCCATTCGCGGCGTGTCGCTGGACGTGCATCCGGGGCAGATCGTGTCGATCCTGGGTGCGAACGGCGCGGGCAAGACGACGCTGATGAAGACCGTGTCCGGCGTGATGGACCCCGAAAAGGGCAAGATCACCTTTGATGGCGACGAAATCCAAGGGTCCGAGCCGCATAAGGTCGTGCAAAAAGGCATCGTCCATGTCCCCGAAGGGCGCGAGGTGTTCCCCCTGATGACCGTGGACGAAAACCTCAGCCTCGGGGCCTATACGGCGACCGACAAGGGGCAGATCGACCATGACCGCGAGTTGGTATTCTCTTACTTCCCGATCCTGAAGGAACGCCGAAATCAAGAGGCCGGAACCCTTTCGGGCGGACAGCAACAGATGCTGGCAATCGGGCGCGGGTTGATGGCGAACCCCAAGATCATGCTGCTGGACGAACCCTCGCTGGGTCTGTCGCCGCTGCTGGTGCAGGAGATTTTCAGCATCCTCAAACGCCTGAATGACGAACAGAACATGACCATGATGCTGGTCGAACAGAACGCCAATGCGGCGCTGGAATTGGCCCATCATGGCTATGTGATGGAGGTCGGGCGCATCGTCATGGACGGCGCGGCGGATGTGTTGATGCAATCCGAGGACGTCCAGAACTTTTATCTGGGCGTGCAGGAAGAAGGCGCGCGGGAAAACCGCCGCTGGAAGCGCAAAAAGACATGGAGGTGACCGGCATGAATATCAGCACCCTGCCCCCTCAGACCAAGATCAACGGAATCCAGCTCAACGCCACCCCCGGACAACGCCCGGTGCTGGTGGATGAATGCACGACCCTGTGTCACCTGTTCCAGAAACGCTGCGCCGATCTGGGCAACCGCACCGCGCATCGCGAGAAGGATTTCGGCATCTGGAAATCCTATTCCTGGGCCGATTACTGGCAACACGCCAAGTGGATCGGACTGGCCCTGCGCAAACTGGGTCTGCAACGCGGTGAGGTCGTCTCGATCCTGTCAGAGGACCGCAAGGAATGGGCGTGGTTCGATATGGGCATTCAATGCGTTGGTGGGATTGCCTCGGGCGTCTATACCACGGATTCCGCCAAGCAGTTGAAATACCTCGTGAATGACAGCGACAGCCGGTTCCTGATCGTCGAGAACGAGGAACATCTGGACAAGTTCTTCGAGGTCGAGGCCGAGCTTCCCAGCCTGCTGAACGTCATCATCCTTGAGGATGAGGGCCTGCACGACCTGAACCACGACCGCTGCATGATGGTTGCCGACCTCTACGAGATCGGGCGGCAAGCCGAGGCCGAAGACCCCACCCGGTTCGACGCCGAGATCGCGCTGGCCTCACCGCAGGACACGGCCTTGCTGGTCTACACCTCGGGCACCACCGGGGCGCCCAAAGGCGCGATGCTGAGCCATGAGAATATTCTGGCCGCGATCGAGGCCGGGGCGCATTCCCTGCCCACATTCGAAACCGATGAGCAGCTGTGTTTCCTGCCGCTGTGCCACATCCTTGAACGCGACGTGTCGGTGTATTTCCCGCTGGCCGCGAAATGCGTGGTGAACTTCGCCGAAAGCCCCGAGACCGTCTTTGCCAACCTGCAAGAGGTATCGCCCAGCACATTCACCGCCGTGCCACGCGTTTGGGAAAAGATCTATTCGCAGGTCAAAATCCTGACGCAAGAGGCCACCCCCACAGGCCGCGCCGCCTTTGGTATGGCACTGAAAGCCGGGTTTGCACGGGCCGAATACCTGCTGGCAGGTAAACCGGTGCCCGCTGGTGTAGCCGCCCAGTTTTGGCTGTGGGATCGGCTGGTCCTGCGCAATCTGCGGCGGATGCTGGGGATGGACAAACTGCGCCGCGGCGGCAGCGGGGCCGCGCCCATCTCGGCCGATCTGCTGACATGGTACTGGGCCATTGGTGTGCCACTGGTCGAAGGGTTCGGGATGACCGAAACCTCGGGTCTGGCGACGCTGAACACCACCGAAGATAACAAGGTCGGCACCATCGGCCGTGCAGTGCCTGGCAATGACGTGCGCATCTCGGATGACGGTGAAATCCAGGTTAAGGGTCTGAACATCTTTCAGGGCTATTGGCGCAACAATGCCAAAACCGCTGAAACATTCACCGCCGATGGCTGGCTGCGCACCGGCGATATGGGCAAGATCGACGCCGACGGGTTTGTGACCATAACCGGCCGCCTTAAGGACATCATCATCACGGCAGGCGGCAAGAATATCACCCCGGCCGAAATTGAAAGCCGCCTGAAGTTCAGCCACTACATCTCGGACGCGGTGATCATCGGGGATGCGCGCAAATATCTAACGGCACTGATCATGATCGATCAAGAAAACGTCGAAAAATTCGCGCAGGATCGCAAGGTGCCGTTTTCGAACTTTGCCTCACTCTGCGCCGCGCCCGAGGTGCTGGATCAGATCAAGGCCGAGATTGATGCCGTCAACAAGGAATTCGCGCGGGTCGAGCAGATCAAGGACTTCCGCCTGATCAACGTGCTGCTGACCGCTGATGACGAAGAACTGACCGCCACGATGAAACTCAAACGCAGCTTTGTTGAGAAGAAACACGCACATCTGATTGAAGACATGTACAAATAGATAAGGGTCTACCCAAAGGGAGGAAAAACATGAGGAACGTGATCAAACGACTGGCGGCCGCCACCGCTTTGACGGCTGCGGCAACAATCGCAAATGCCGAGACGCAGGGTGTGAGCGACGATGAAATCGTCATCGGCTCGGTCAACGACCTGAGCGGTATTTTCGCCGCTGTGGGTGTTCCCGCAACCAAGGGCGCGAATGTGGTTTTTGACCGCGTGAATGCAGAAGGCGGCGTGCATGGTCGCAAAATCCGTTTCGTGGTCGAGGATAACGGGTACCAGATGCCGCGTGCGATGCAGGGCTATAACAAGCTGCTGAACCGCGACAAAGTGTTTGCGATGCTGCAATCGCTGGGCACACCCATGAACGTTGCTGGGTTCAAGCTATTAGACCCTAAAGGTATTCCCAATGTTGCGCCTTTGACCGCAGCGCGGCAGATGCTGCAGGAACCGATGGACAACAAATTCACGTCCTTCTCGACCTATTTCGACCAAAGCCGCGTGGGCGTGAAATACCTGGCCGAGCAATTCGGAGGGCAAAAGGTCTGCACCATGTATCTGCCAACCGATTTCGGTGAGGAAATTCTGGAAGGCAGCAAAGCCGGTGCCGAAGAGGCCGGGATCGCCTTCGCGGCGGAAACCACGCATAAGCCGGATGAAACGGATTTCGTTGGATCTTTAAGCAAGCTCAAGGAAGAAGGATGCAATATCGTCACCATGGCGCTGGGCGTACGGCAGGCGATCACCGTGGTTGGAACGGCCAAAAAGATGGGCTTGGCTGATATGAAGTTCCTCGGAACGTCCGCCAGCTTTCTGACCGTTGTGGCGCAGGTACCTGGTGGTGTGACAGACGGGTTCTATGCGGCCGCGTCCTGGCAAGATCTATGGGCGCGTGCTGATGAGCCTGCCCCGGCCGCCTTCATCGAAGAATACAAAGCTGCGACCGGCGAAGACCCGGTTGGCTTTTCCATGCTGGGCTATTCGGCCGCCGAAATGATGGTCAAGGCGCTTGAGGCCGCCGGTCCCGACCTGACTCATGAGAGCTTTATCGCCGCAATGGAATCTCTGGACTATCAGGACGAGCTGGTTGGCAACCATATCACCTACGGCCCCGATGATCACCAGGGCGCAGACTCGGTCTATGTGAGCGTTGTAGAGGACGGCGCATGGAAGATCGTCTACGAAGAGTGAAACACCGGTAGATGTAAACCAACAAAGGGCCCTCTCATGCGGGCCCTTTTCAAATAGTCGCCACACGTGGCGGGTGTTTCTCGCTCAACATCGACAGTCGAACCTTAGAGTTCCGTTGATACCCTGATAGAGACCGAACAAGAGCTTTTCCCAAAAGCCTGCAAGTTTTCCGAAAAATCAAACGCATGGGAATTCCCAAAATGGTAACACCCAATCTTTTCAACGCGTTTTTAGCGGAATAATGGCGCACCTGAGAGGATTCGAACCTCTGGCCTCTGCCTTCGGAGGGCAGCGCTCTATCCAGCTGAGCTACAGGTGCCTTGGCTGTTAGCTAACCTTGTTCCGATCCGGGTGCAACTGCAAATCTGCCCGGATAAGTCAGGTTTCACGCAAACAGATCATGCGCCAATTCCAGCGCGTCGATCAGTGTGTCGACCTCTTCTTTTGTGTTATAGAGGCCAAAGCTCGCCCGGCAGGTGGCAGTGACTCCGTAGAAATCCATCAACGGACCGGCGCAATGATGACCAGCGCGCACCGCGACGCCTTTCTTGTCCAGAATGGTGGAAACATCATGCGCGTGCCCCGCCCCGTCCAGCGTAAAGCTGAAAATGGCGGCCTTGTCAGCACGGGTGCCCTGAACCTGCAACCAGTTGAGCCCCGTCAGCCGCTCCATCGCGTAATCACGAATACCCGCTTCATGGGAGGCGATGTTCTCCATCCCCAAATCCATCATGTAGTCCAGCGCCACGCCCAACCCGATGGTTTGCACAATACCCGGCGTTCCGGCCTCGAACTTCATCGGTGGATCATTATAGATCACCTGATCCTTGCTGACCTCTTTGATCATGTCGCCGCCCCCGATAAAGGGACGCATCTCAGCCATACGTTCGGACTTGATGTAGATCGCACCAGACCCGGAGGGGCCATAGAGCTTGTGCCCGGTGATCGCGTAAAAGTCGCAACCGATGTCCTGAACATTGACCGGCATATGTACTGAACCCTGGCTGCCATCGACCAGAACCGGGACACCTTTGGCGTGCGCGCCTTGGGTGATCGCCTTTACATCAACCACAGTGCCCAAAACATTCGAACACTGAGTGACGGCGACCAGCTTGGTCTTGGGGCCAATAGCGTCAATGACAGCCTGAGGGTCCAGCCCTCCTTCAGAGTCCACATCAACCCATTTCAGGACAACGCCCTGCCGTTCCCGAAGAAAATGCCAAGGGACGATGTTGGCGTGGTGTTCCATCACGGAAAGCACGATCTCATCCCCGGCCTCCAGGCGCGGCATCGCCCAACCATAAGCGACCAGATTGATGCCTTCGGTCGTACCCGAATTCAGAACGATCTCATCCTCATCCGCCGCGCCCAGAAAGCGCGCAATGGTGCCGCGCACGGATTCGTATTTCTCGGTCGCCAGATTGGACAGATAGTGCAGTCCACGGTGTACGTTGGAGTACTCCTCGGCATAGGCGCGTGTGACTGCATCAATCACAACCTGCGGCTTTTGCGCCGATGCTCCGTTATCCAGATATGTCAGTGGCTTTCCGTTTACCTCTCGGGACAGGATCGGAAAGTCCGCACGGATTTTATGTACATCATACATGGTATTTTCTTCCCTAGACAGGGCCGCTGGGCACCAACACGAGGACAAATGGGACTGCAACCAGTGCAGACAACACGATGACCCCAAAGGATTTTAAGATCGAACCGAACTTATGCGCTTCATTGATGAAATGGAGTGTGACGTAAAGGCTGATTATCAAAGTCGCCACCACAAACATCACCAGCAAGAAGGGCAACACCAACGAAACCACCAGCGTTAAGACCAGCGCCGCAACCTGAAGGAACTGCAACCAGACCATCAGGATCATGAAGTCGTTGAACGTGGCCACCCCGCCAAGAAAGCGCCCGATCACAAGAAACGCAACGATACTGAACATCATTGCCCCTGCCGACCTCAGCAAACCCAGGACAACAGGCTCGGGTGGTAAGGCGATTTCACCTGGCGGCACCGGGACAAGCTGCTGGATACCAACCTGGCCCAAGCTGTTCATCACAATAGCCAGGAAAAATGCCAGCCAAAGAACCTCTCGCCCCGGCTGCAAAGCCAGTAATCGCCGCGCGGCATCAGAAGGTTTGGTCACTGTTAGAACCGCTAGGTTTAGTACGGACTGAACTGTCATTGCGACACCCTCTGCGCCTGTCTGAGGCCCGAGAGCCAGAACCACAGAAAGACCACAAACCAGATCAATCCAACACCCGTCAATGCCGGACCCGGCCCGATAAAGCCTGCCACAAGGCCATTCAGCAACACCAAAGGTGTCGACGACAAAAGCGCCCAGAACAGCGCCACCCGGGCGCCATAGGCTGATCCTTTGCCTCCGACCAGCCGTGCCGCGCCATATGACACAAAGGCCAATGCGTAGAAAAACAGCGGCAGGATGATTACAGTGCCCAAAAGCGCACCGCCCATAAGCATGTTCAACTCAAGACCTTCAAGATGCGCACGGCGGGACAAACTGGGTAGTTGCGCGATGAACGCGACCACACAAAACGCCATCACAAAGACCAAAGCCCGATCTTCGCGCTGTCCCAGTTCAAGAAGCCGGCGCACAACACGCCCCGGCCCCCGATATGTGGCCACTATATCCGACGTTACCGGCATTAGCTGTGCCGCGACATCCAGCCTTCAAGGCGATCGACAATGGCCTGCGACAGGGCATCGTCCTCAATCTCGTCCACGGCCTCCGCCAGAAACGCCAGCGTCAGCATGTTGGTCGCCTCTTTGGTCGGAACCCCGCGCGAGCGCAGATAGAACAGCGCCGTTTCATCAATCGCACCTGAGGTCGAGCCGTGCGAACACGCCACGTCATCCGCATAGATCTCAAGCTCGGGCTTGGCGAGGAACTGGCTGTCGTCATCCAGCAGCAGAGACTGGCTGATCTGATAACCATCAGTCTTCTGAGCGCCCTCCTTCACAAGAATCTTGCCTTGGAACACACCTGTCGCGCCGTTGCGCAGCACTTTCTTGAACACCTGACGGCTTTCACAATTCACAGCGTCATGAGTGATGAAGACGGTATCGTCGTGATGGAAATCGCCGTCACCAACGCAGGCACCGGCAACATGGGCCACCGCATCGTCTCCGGTCAGCTCGACCACCTGTTCGTTGCGCGTAAGCACGCCATTCACAGTCAGGGTGAAGGATTTGTAGACCGATTCCTGCCCCAGACGCGTGAACATGTGGGTCGCGGCACGACGCTCGTGGTCGCGGCCTTGCGCCCGCACGTGATGCAACACCCCACCATCGGCAATGTCGATCTCCATGCATTTGTTGAAACGCGAAGCCGCCGGGCCGTTTTCAAGGATCGTCACCTCGGCACCGCTTTCGACACGGATGATATGGTGCAGCATCGCGTCCGAGGTTTCAGAGGCATGGCGATAGATAAAGCTGATCGGCTTGGTCGGTTTGCCCGAGACATGGATCGCGATCCCATCCGCCGCGAAGGCCGTGTTCAGCGCCGCCAGAGGACGTTGCACAGGCGATTGACCACGCGCTTCAAGCACGCCGTACAGCTCTTTCGCCCAATGAATATCCTTGAAACAGATATCCTCGATCCGATCGATAGTGACACCTTCCAGCGTCAAATCATCAGACTGTTCGGGGCTGAAAACACCATCAACGAAAACGATCTTCAAACGGTCCAGATCGGCGAACAGCATGGCCTCATCCGGATCGAACAGCGCGGCCCGAGGGGCCTCGGGCGCTACCAGCGTATCCGGGCGGGTGTATTTCCAATACTCATCCCGGCGACCGGGCAGACCCATTTCCAGCACACGGGCCAGCGCGTCTTCGCGCGCGGCTCGAGTGCAACCGGCGTCGGGCATGACCAGATTGGCCAGCCGCGCCTCGGTTGCGGTTTGTTTCACTTCGGGCAATGCCATCAGTTCACCTCGGCCAGAATGTCTGCGTAACCGTTGTTTTCAACCTCCAGCGCCAGATCGGGGCCACCGGTTTTGACGATCTTGCCGTCCGCCATGATGTGTACAACGTCCGGTTTGATGTGATCCAACAAACGCTGATAGTGCGTGATCACCAGGAACCCACGTCCCTCGTCGCGCAACGCGTTCACACCCTCGGCCACCAGCTTCATCGCGTCCACATCCAGACCCGAGTCGGTTTCGTCCAAGATGCACATCTTGGGTTCGAGCATCGCCATTTGCAGGATCTCGTTGCGCTTTTTCTCACCGCCCGAGAAGCCAACATTGACAGGGCGTTTCAGCATGTCTGCGTCGATCTTCAGCGACTTGGCCTTGGCGCGGACTTCTTTCAGGAAGTCAGCCGCCGACAGCTCATCCTCGCCGCGCGCCTTGCGCTGGGCATTCACGGCGGTGCGCAGGAAGGTCATGTTGCCCACGCCAGGAATTTCGACCGGGTATTGGAACGCCAGAAAGACACCAGCGGCGGCGCGCTCTTCCGGTTCCATCTCCAGCAGATCTTCGCCGTCCAGAGTCGCCGACCCATCGGTCACTTCATACCCGTCGCGCCCCGAAAGCACATAGCTGAGCGTCGACTTGCCCGAGCCATTCGGCCCCATGATCGCGTGCACCTTACCGGCCTCGACCGTCAGATCGACACCTTTGAGGATTTGCTTTTCTTCTTCCTCAAGCTTCACGTGCAGGTTCTTGATTTCAAGCATTTTTTACCCTTTTGCGTAGCGCAAGGGACCGCGCGGCCCCGATATTTTGTGAATTTCGAAATGATGCGGCTTTAGCCGACCGAACCCTCAAGGCTGATCGCAACAAGCTGTTGTGCTTCCATGGCAAACTCCATCGGCAACGCCTGCAACACGTCCTTGCAGAACCCGTTTACCACCAGCGCCACGGCCTCTTCCTCGTCCATACCGCGCTGTCGGCAGTAAAACAGCTGATCGTCATCCACCTTGGACGTCGTCGCCTCATGCTCCACACGGGACGAGTTGTTCTTGACCTCGATGTAAGGCACTGTATGCGCCCCGCATTTGTCGCCGATCAGCAAGCTGTCGCACTGGGTATAGTTGCGGCTGTTCTTAGCCTTGGGATGCATCGAAACCAGACCGCGATAGGTGTTCTGCGCCTTACCCGCGCTGATACCCTTAGACACGATGCGCGACTTGGTGTTCCTGCCCAGATGAACCATCTTCGTGCCGGTATCGGCCTGCTGATAGTTGTTGGCGATGGCGATCGAATAGAACTCGCCCTGGCTTTCCTCGCCCCGCAGGATGCAGGACGGGTATTTCCAGGTTACAGCCGAACCGGTCTCGACCTGCGTCCACATCACCTTGGACCGGTCGCCCCGGCAATCGGCGCGTTTGGTCACAAAGTTATAGATGCCACCCTTGCCATTCTCATCACCGGGGAACCAGTTCTGAACGGTCGAGTACTTCACCTCAGCGTCTTCTTCGATGATGATCTCGACCACAGCCGCGTGCAGCTGTGCGGTATCACGCTGGGGTGCGGTGCAGCCTTCCAAATACGACACGTACGAGCCCTTATCGGCAATGATCAGCGTGCGTTCAAATTGGCCTGTGTTTTCCGCGTTGATACGGAAATAGGTGCTCAGCTCCATCGGGCAACGCACGCCCGGCGGGATGTAAACAAACGAGCCATCCGAGAACACGGCCGAGTTCAGAGTGGCGTAAAAGTTGTCCGAGACCGGAACCACCGAACCCAGATACTTCTTGACCAATTCGGGGTGCTCTTTGATAGCCTCAGAGATCGAGCAGAAGATCACACCCGCTTTCTTCAGCTCTTCCTGAAACGTGGTTCCAACAGAAACCGAGTCGAACACCGCGTCCACGGCAACCTTGCGACCCTCAGCCGGCGCATCCTCGGCACCTTCGACACCCGCCAAAATCATCTGTTCTTTCAGAGGGATACCGAGCTTTTCGTAAGTAGCCAGCAGCTTAGGATCGACTTCATCCAAGGACTTGGGCTTTTCCTCCATCGACTTGGGACGGGCATAGTAATACTGGTCCTGAAAATCGATCTTGGGATAGCTGACCATCGCCCAGTTCGGCTCATCCATCTGAGTCCAGCGCTCGAACGCGGCCAGACGCCATTCGGTCATCCACTCTGGTTCTTCGTTCTTTTCCGAGATCAGGCGGACGATATCAGGGTTCACGCCCTTGGGCGCGTATTCCATCTCGATATCGGTTTCCCAGCCGTATTTATAGGTTCCGACCTCGCGTACCGCATCCACGGTTTCCTGATCGACACCCTCTTTTACCTGGGTCTGGTCCAAAGCGGCCATAAGACACCCTCCGTCTGATCACGCGGCCCGCGCGCGATGCTTTTTCTCTTTTTCCAGCCACGTTTCCGCGAAACGCAGCACATCTTCTTCCGTTGTCGCAGGCCCCAGCGAAACGCGAATTGCGCTGGCAGCTGTTACCTCGTCAAATCCCATCGCGGTCAGTACCGCACTTGCACGTACCTTGCCGCTGGAGCAGGCCGAACCTGCGCTAATCGCAAATCCAGCCAGATCCATCTGCATGACCTGCGTCTCACCCTTCCAACCGGGCGTGGCGAAGCACAGAGTGTTCGGCAGGCGTTCCTGATCTTTCCCGACAAAAATAGTAGATTTAGAACCGGCCTCAAGGGCCTTTTCTAGAATATTTCTAAATTCTTTGACCTGCTCCCAAACACCATTGGCCAGATCGCGCGCGGCCGCTTCAGCTGCGGCCCCGAACCCTGCGATTCCAATAACATTTTCTGTCCCGGAGCGACGTCCCATTTCCTGACCGCCACCCTTGATCCGGGCGGGCAGATCGGTTCCGCGCTTCATCACAACCGCGCCAACGCCTTTTGGACCGCCAAGCTTATGGGCCGAGATCAATGCCATCTGGGCATCCAGCCAGTTGAACGCGATTGGTAATTTTCCAAACGCCTGAGTCGCATCGGTCACCGCCAACCCTGCTGGCAATGATTGAACGATACCCGTCTCGGAATTCGCGTATTGCAGCGTCGATTGGTCCGGCGCTGAAACCGCAACCATACCTTCTTTCGACACGCTCAAATCTTCCACTGTCCACGCGCGGACCGCATCATGTTCGATTGCAGCCCCATGCAGGCCCCGCCCCTCTAGTGTCAGAGCAGCCCCTTCGGTCGAACCCGAAGTAAACACGACATCAGCCCCTTCGGCCCCAAAGGCAGCCGCAATCTGTGCTCTTGCGCGCTCGACAAGCGCCTTAGCTGCGCGCCCTTCAGCGTGGACCGAGGATGGATTGCCGCAAATCTCCATTGCGGAGATCATCGCCTCGCGAGCCTCTGGACGCAGAGGTGTGGTGGCATTGTGATCCAGGTAAATACGATTCACGGATTCACCTTTTCGGAGCGCAGAAGTTCGTTTTCAGCAAATGCCATCCTATTCGTCCACAACTGCAAAAAGGCTTGGTACGGCCGGACAAGGTGCGAGGTCATTCTTGATCACGTCCGAAAGGCGCGTTTGATGCAAGAACACATACACATGGGCGCTCAGGCCCTCCCATAGACGATTGGTTAGGGATTGCGCCCGGCTGCCGGACAAAGCTCCGGTTGCGCCAGCGCCTTTTTGTAAAGCATCGACTGTTTCATCAACGGCGGCCAGAATCTCAACAACGCGAATTTCGGACGCTGGACGGGCAAGGCGATAACCACCACCCGGCCCCCGAACCGAAGACACCAGCTCGGCCCTGCGTAGCTTGACGAACAACTGCTCGAGGTAAGGCAGAGAAATGTCTTGCCGTGCTGAAATCTCGCTGAGTGTCACCAGCCCGTCCGAGGGCTGAAGGGCGATATCGGCAAGAGCCACCATCGCATAACGACCCTTGGTCGACAGCTTCATTTGCATTCCCTCATGGCAGTTTACGCGCGAAATCATTGACGCCGCCGCTGCCAGTGCGTATCTCCGACAAGCAGCGCTCATGCGCCCAGTATCACAATTAGAACCGTTCTAAGGTGTCCGACGATTATCGTCAAGTATTTCCGGGCACCCAGAAGAAAAAGACAGGACCATCGCACACATGCCCGAGGTGATTTTTCCCGGACCAGAAGGCCGCCTGGAAGGCCGCTACCACCCGCAAAAGGAAAAAGACGCACCGATCGCCATCGTGCTTCACCCGCATCCACAATTCGGCGGGACGATGAACAACAAGGTGGTCTACAACCTGCACTACGCGTTCTACAACATGGGGTTCACCGTTCTGCGGTTCAACTTCCGTGGCGTGGGTCGCAGCCAGGGTGAGTACGATCAGGGCGTGGGTGAGCTCAGCGATGCGGCATCCGCACTGGATTACCTGCAATCGATGAACAACAACTCGAAACACTGCTGGGTAGCAGGGTTTTCCTTCGGGGCGTGGATCGGGATGCAACTGCTGATGCGCCGCCCCGAGATCACTGGCTTTATCAGCGTGTCTCCTCCGGCGAACATGTATGATTTCTCGTTCCTCGCACCCTGCCCGTCCTCGGGCTTGATCATCAATGGGTCGTCGGACCGCGTGGCCCCGCCCGCAGACACCACTGCCTTGGTCAACAAGCTGCACGAGCAAAAAGGCATCACAATCACTCATAATGAAGTGGAAGGCGCCGACCATTTCTTCCAGGATCGCCACATGGACACGTTGATCACAGATGTCAGTGACTACGTGAAGCGCCGCCTGACCGAGAACACACGCTGATGTCGGATACAGTCACCACACTTGCCGGCAGACTAGCCGAAGACACGTTGAAGGTGATGGATGAAACCGGCGAGGATCGCTTTTATGTCGAAGTTGGCGAGCTGCTTGGGGCATCCTCACAGTCGCTGGAAGAGGCATTTCTGACCGAAATTCGAGTGCGGCTGTCTGAGCGTCAGGCCCGCCAATTCGTGATCCAGCGCCTTGCGGAACATCGCAAGAAAGTTAAGGCGATAGAAAAGAAATGATGGATCGGCTGTCCGCGCAAATAGAATTCCTGAAACGCGCGGACCAGCTGAAATCGGTCGAACGCGCGAACACGCTGCTGGATCAATCCCGGCAAGAAAACTCGGCGGAACACAGTTGGCATCTGGCGCTGTGGGCACTGGTAATGGCCCCACTTGCCGACGCAAATGTTCGGATTGACCGGGTCATTCGGATGCTTTTGCTGCATGATCTGGTCGAAATCATCGTCGGTGACCATCCCATCCATCTGAAAACCGACTGGAAGGCGGTTGAGCGCGCTGAACAGAAAGCCGCTCAGGAACTGTTCGGAATGTTACCCGATGACCAATCCGACGCTTTTCTGACGCTTTGGCAGGAGTTCGAAGCGGATTCTACGCCCGATGCGAAATTCGCAAAATGCCTTGATCGCTGCCAACCTCTGTTTCAGGTCCTAAACGCTCCGGAACCCAAACCAGAGCATCTGACGGTCGTCCGCGACAATCTGAACGGTGGACGCGCGGCCTATCTCGAGACCGCTCTTCCTGACGCTTTCAAGGCCGCTTACGCTTTGTTCGACGGCCAACCTGCTCCACGTTCAGAGTTTTCTGATAGGCTGCCGTTCCTTGCGGAATGCGATCAACTGAAATCCGTCTATCGCGCATCCAGGCTTTTGTCTGGTGATCGATTTGAAAACTCGGCCGAGCATTCGTGGCACATCATGCTGTTCGCTTGGGTCTTAGCAGACTGCGCCGAATTTGACGTCGACATTGGTCGCGTTCTAAGGATGTTGCTGCTACACGACATCGTCGAAATCGACGCAGGTGATCATCCAATTCATGGTCATGTCGACCACGCGGCGCAAGCAGCCGAGGAACAAGCGGCGGCCGATCGGCTGTTCGGGCTATTGCCGAACCAGCAAAGAACTGAATGCCTAGCCTTGTGGCTTGAGTTTGAAGCCGCCGAGAGCCCCGATGCCAAATTTGCAAAGGCCGTCGACCGTTTTCAAACGCCTGTTGGCAACCTTGCCACCGGTGGCGGATCATGGGTCGACTACGATGTGACATTCGCGCAGATCGAGTCGCGCGTTGGAACCCCGATTACCCGTGGCGCACCGCAACTATGGAATTGGTTGGAACCACAGCTCAAGAACTATTTCTCAGAAAAGATGACCACTTGAACGGTAAAAGAGAAAGAGGCACGTCGCCTCTTTCCCCCCCAAGTACCAGCGGACGCTCAAACCTGAGAACCGTTTACCCGCTCAACATCTTTGGCTGCGCTTCTCTCAGCGGACCCCCCGCCAGCTAGCCACCCAAGCGCCACAACAATCGCCGATACGACGATGACAGATTTAGCAAAATTCGTCATAGCTTACTGATTAAAAAAACACTGATAACTGGTCGAACAGTATCTCAAAAAGCTCGTGTAAAAACAGTATGGTTATCCTGACCTCACCTCACTTGTGCACAGTAACAAACGAAACGACTTGCCAGATGCCTGAAATCTGTGTTCAACGAGCTCAACAACACTCAATCCGAGACTTATTTTGCCTAAAGCCTATCTTTTCCTGCTTTTTGCAGTGGTCGCAGAAACGATTGGCACAACCGCGTTGCAAGCCAGTCAGCAATTCACGCGGCTCTGGCCCTCTGTATTGGTCGTGGCTGGCTACGCAATCGCGTTCTATCTGCTTGGCTTGACTCTAAAGTTCATGCCAGTTGGGATCGTTTATGCCATCTGGTCGGGCTTGGGCATTGTGCTGATTGCTGTGATCGGTTTTATCGTTTTTGGGCAGAGGCTGGACTGGCCCGCGGTGATAGGTTTGGTCATGATTTTGTCTGGAATTCTGGTTATTCACCTGTTTTCCAACACTACGGGTCACTGACGGGCGGTTAGGGCTGGCATATTTTGCCGCGTCGCGTTATGCGCGCGGCAACTTCCCGTTCAAAGGCTGACCTCATGGACCTGCGCAATATCGCAATCATCGCTCACGTTGACCACGGCAAAACGACCCTGGTGGACGAGCTGCTTAAACAATCCGGCGCGTTCCGGGAAAATCAGGCTGTGGCGGAACGCGCCATGGACAGCAACGATCTGGAGCGCGAGCGCGGGATCACCATCCTTGCCAAAGCGACTTCGGTCGAGTGGAAAGGCACCCGTATCAACATCGTTGACACCCCCGGCCACGCCGATTTCGGTGGCGAGGTTGAGCGTATCCTTTCGATGGTCGACGGTGTTGTTCTGCTGGTCGATGCCGCCGAAGGCCCGATGCCCCAGACCAAGTTTGTGACCTCGAAAGCGCTGGCGCTGGGCCTGCGCCCGATCGTGGTGTTGAACAAGGTCGACAAGCCCGACGCCGAACCTGACCGCGCACTTGATGAGTGCTTTGACCTGTTCGCCAACCTCGGTGCCGATGACGATCAGCTGGACTTTCCAGCCATGTATGCTTCGGGTCGGTCTGGCTGGGCCGATATGGAGCTGGACGGCCCCCGCAAGGACCTGACCGCGCTGTTTGATCTGGTCGTGGACCACGTCCCGGCCCCCAAACAAGCCGAAAAGAAAAACGAGCCGTTCCGTATGCTGGCCACCACGCTGGGAAGCGACCCGTTTATCGGCCGTATCCTGACCGGCCGTGTGGAAAGCGGTACGCTGAAAGCGGGTGACAGCCTCAAGGCGCTGTCGCGCGACGGCACGCTGATCGAAAACTTCCGCGCCTCGAAAATCCTGGCGTTCCGCGGCCTGGCGCAACAACCCATCGACGTGGCCGAAGCTGGTGACATCGTCACTATCGCGGGCATGAGCAAAGCCACTGTAGCCGACTCGCTGGTCGCGCCGCAGGTGGACGAGGCGCTGCCCGCCCAACCGATCGACCCGCCGACTATCACCGTGACTTTCGGCATCAACGACTCGCCTCTGGCCGGTCGAGACGGCAAAAAGGTGCAGTCCCGTGTTATCCGCGACCGCCTGATGAAAGAGGCCGAATCGAACGTCGCCATCCGCATCACCGACACTCCCGGCGGCGAAGCCTTCGAGGTTGCAGGCCGCGGCGAATTGCAGATGGGTGTTCTGATCGAGAACATGCGCCGCGAGGGGTTCGAGCTCAGCATCTCTCGCCCGCAGGTTCTGTTCCGCGAAGAAGACGGCCAGCGTCTGGAGCCCATTGAGGAAGTCACGATTGACGTTGACGATGAATACTCCGGTGCTGTGATTGAAAAGATCACAGGCGCGCGTAAAGGCGAGCTGGTCGAAATGCGCCCCGCCGGTGCAGGAAAGACCCGCATCATAGCGCATGTGCCTTCGCGCGGACTGATCGGCTATCACGGAGAGTTCCTGACCGACACGCGCGGAACCGGTGTTCTGAACCGCGTGTTCCACGGCTGGGCGGCACACAAAGGCCCGATTCCCGGCCGCCGCGCTGGTGTTTTGATCTCGATGGAGAACGGACAGGCCGTCGCCTACGCCCTGTGGAACCTCGAAGAACGTGGCCGCATGTTTGTGGGTCCGCAGACGGATGTCTATCAAGGTATGGTCATCGGAGAGCATTCAAGGGACAATGATCTGGAAGTGAACCCACTTAAGGGCAAAAAACTGACCAACGTGCGTGCCAGCGGATCGGATGACGCCGTCCGCCTGACACCTCATGTTCAGTTCTCACTTGAGGAAGCCATCGCCTATATCGACGATGACGAACTGGTTGAGGTGACGCCTAACGCCATCCGGTTGCGCAAACGCTTTTTGGATCCGCACGAACGCAAGCGCATGGCAAAATCTGCGTAGACCTTTCAGTGAAATAGTTCACTGTTTGGAAACATTGCCCCTTTAGTGACATTTTTGCGTACATTAATGCAAAATTAACAAAAACAAGGCCCGCCACCCCGGCGGGCTTTTCTTTTGTTTTTCAACATCGTTCCACCATAACGGGAGTTTTTTCCCGTTTTCTTGTTGTCACACATCTTGAAAATACGGCGAGGGATTGATCTATTTATGTTTAAATTGTGGCAACGGTGTGCTCAGGTAGCACAGGTTAAAGAGTACCAGGGGGCGTAATCATGCGCGTTAAAAGTCGTTTATTATCTATTGTTTTTGTGTCAGCAACTATTCCAATTGTGTCGACAACGGCAGCTACGGCTGCCGAGAGGTGCACTATTAAAACAGCTCGCCAGTCCGTTGACACGGAAACGCTCTGTGCGTGTGAGGTCGTTGAATCCAGAATGTTGAGGTACCTGCAACGCAGGCCTGATTTTGATGACATCTTGGCCAGAACATTGGAAAGTTGTCCGGCTTTCGCAGCGGTGTTGACTGATATTCCCACCGCCAGCATTTCAAACAATCAAAGATCCGGTGATGGAAACGCAAATCCTGGCGAGGGCCCAACTGTTGGCGGTGGTACCGGTGGTAGTGGTCCAACTAATCCAGACGATGGCCCAACGAACCCAGGCGGTGGCCCAACTAATCCAGGCGGTGGCCCAACTAATCCAGGCGGTGGCCCGACGAACCCAGGCGGTGGTGGCGGAACCGGCGGCGGCGGCGGTGGAACCGGCGGCGGCGGCGGTGGAACCGGCGGCGGCGGTGGCGGAACCGGCGGCGGCGGTGGTGGAACCGGCGGCGGCGGTGGCGGAACCGGCGGCGGCGGTGGCGGAACCGGCGGCGGCGGTGGCGGAACCGGCGGCGGCGGCGGTGGAACCGGCGGCGGCGGCGGTGGAACCGGCGGCCCAGGAAATGGTAATGGTAACAACCCCAACCCCGGTAACGGCGGTGGCAACACCGGAGGGTCCGGCCCCGGCACCGGCAATGGTGGCGGCAACAATGGCAATGGCAATGGTGGTGGCAACGGGACCGGAAACGGGAACGGCAACGGAAACGGTGGCAGCATCTTTGGCGGACCCGGAAATGGCAACGGGAATAGCCCCAATTCCGGCAACGGCGGCGGTAACACAAATGGATCAGGCCAAGGTTCCGGAAACGGCGGCAACAACAACGGCAACAGCGGCGGCACCAACGGCAACGGCAATGGTGGCAATGTCGGTGGTGTCGGCGGCGGCAACCGCGGGTCAGGTGGTATTTTCAACTAACTGACTCTGGTTGAACGCAATGAGGATCGTAAAACACTCTTATTGCGGACACTACAAACAAAGATCAAAATAAACGGGGCGCCAAAATTGGCGCCCCGTTTGTTTGGTAGTCTCCATCGACCGAGTGGTCACAAATTAACTACGGCGGTAGACACCCACCCAATTCTCTGGCTGTCGTGGGTCTTGCATCCGTAGGAAAAGATATCGGGTATCCGACCACGGTTTGATCGTGTTGGTCAAATTATCCAGCACCAGATCACCCGCTGCGGATCTGTAAACCAAAACGGCATGCGCATTTCTTCGCGTATCCAGCACCGTCGCAATCAGCAATTTACTTGGGTCAATTCCTGCGCGAATTAGATCTCTTTTTTTCAAAAGAGCAAAGTCTTCGCAGTCCCCACCGCGTCTGGTCGGCAACGCCCATCTCTCTACGGTTCTATACTGAGATTGGTCCGTAACTTCACGCGTGGTCCGATTGATCTTACGATTCACGCGTTTAACAATCTGCAATTCCTGCTGGCTTGTCATCGCCACCGAAGCAGTGCTGGAACATGCCCATGAGTATTGGCGACACAGCTGTCTTGCTCCGGCAGGCGGAGGTGTAGATGCCACGCTTCTGATGAAGTCTCCTTCGCTGGCTTCCACAGATTTCCCAACGACACTGACCGCCGCGAGAATCGCGCAAACACCCAAAAACTTGCCTGTCGCGGTGAACGCCTGCTCTACAAACGAATTCATGCCTGTCCCTCGATCCTGGTCTCTCCGAACGATTGTCGTCAGACAGGACCGTATTCCGATTTAGGAAACTATCGGTAAACGGACGCGGCAGCGCAATCTGGGCTTAAGGTGGATGGAAAAAGAGGCAGAAATTCGTCACTTTTCATGACCATTTCGCGCTGAATTTGTCGGGTTACTGCCACAATTGAGGCAACCAACGAGAGCGAAAAAGTGCATATATAAGTTACAAGGTATTGTTATTATTTAAAAAACAGAAAAAAATTTCAAAACTAAATTCACTGAAACGGCCAGATAACATATAGGCCGAAATCCGCGCATTCTTTAGGCCGTCCGGCAGCATTCACCAGACGGCCTTGATGATTCTATTCGGTGATTTCGACGACAACCAATTCGCGTTCACTCGCACCACGTGCGTGGTCAAGGGCCTTTTGGTAGTCGGGCGAATTGTAACACTCGACAGCAGCTTCGACCGAAGGGAATCTGGCTACTACATTACGCGGGCGCTCTTTTCCCTCAAGCTGCACATAACGTGCAGCACGTGCAATGAATTGCCCCCCATGGGCGGCAATCGCCGGACCCGCCAACTCGGCGTATTTTCCGTAAGCCTCGTTGTCCGTCACAGTGACATGTGCGATCCAAAGTGCGGGCATGTTACCCCTCCAATACCTGTTCGGCGGCCTTGATGGCCGCATCCGCATTCGACGCATCTCGGCCGCCGCCTTGCGCCATGTCCGGGCGACCACCGCCGCCCTTGCCCCCCAGCTCGCCCACTGCGGCGCGCACCAGATCCACGGCCGAGACCTTTTCGGTCAGGTCCGCGGTCACTCCAGCCGCTACAGCCGCCTTGCCACCCGCATCCGCGATCAGCAGAACCGCGCCCGTGCCCAAACGGCTTTTGTGTTCATCGATCAACGCGGGAAGGTCTTTTCCAGAAACGCCGGTCAGCGCCTGCGCCAAGAACGGCACACCGTTCACGTCCTTCGCCTCGGCACTGCCCTGCCCCGAGCCGCCCGCCATCGCCAGATCACGGCGCAGTTGGGCCACTTCGTTCTGCAGCGCTTTGCGTTCGTCCAGCAGGGATTTCACGCGCCCAACCACGTCATCGGGCTGCGCCTTCAACTCGGACGCAATCTGGCCCAACCGTTGATCCTGCGCCGACAGGTGGCGGAACGCCTCATCCCCGGTCAGGGCTTCGATCCGACGCACGCCGGCGCTGCTGGCGCTGTCGCCCAGCACGACGAACGTTCCGATGTCCCCGGTCTGGCGCACATGGGTGCCGCCGCACAGTTCAATCGACCATGTTTCGCCATCCTGACCTTTACCCGTGGCCGCCTTGCCCATCGAGACAACCCGCACCTCGTCACCGTATTTCTCACCAAACAGCGCCTGCGCGCCCAGATCCCGCGCGTCGTCGGGCGTCATGATCCGCGTCTCGACGGTCGAATTCTGGCGGATGAACGCGTTCACCTCACGCTCGACCTTTTGCAATTCTTCGACGCTCAGCGCCTTGGAGTGGCTAAAATCAAACCGCAACCGGTCCGACGCATTCAACGACCCTCGCTGCGCCACGTGATCGCCCAGTGTTTCGCGCAATGCCTCATGCAGCAGATGCGTAGCCGAGTGGTTCGCCCGGATTGCGCTGCGGCGGGTGTGATCGACCTCAAGCTCGACCCCGTCGCCTTTGGATAGCGTGCCCTGGCCGACGGTCACTTTATGCGCATAGACCTTACCTTCGGCAAATTTGCGCGTGTCTTCGACCTTGGCCACGTCCTGCATATTCTCGAGCCGCCGGATTTCGCCGGTATCCCCGACCTGACCACCGGCCTCACCATAGAACGGGGTCTGGTTCACGATAACCCAACCGTTGCCACCCTGCTCGATGGTGTCGACCAGCGCGCCATCCACGACAAGAGCAGCCACCTGCCCTTCGGCTTTTTCGGTATCATAGCCAAGGAAATCCGTGGCCCCGGCGCTGTCCAGCACGTCAAACCAAACGGCCTGATCCGCCGCCTCGCCCGAGCCCGCCCAAGCAGCGCGCGCCTTGGCCTTTTGTTCGGCCATGGCTGCATCGAACCCGTCGGTATCCACGGTCCGGCCCTTTTCACGCAGCGCATCCTGCGTCAAATCTAGCGGGAAGCCATAGGTGTCATAGAGCTTGAACGCCGCATCACCGGGCAGAGCCTCACCTTCGGGCAGGCCCGCGACCTCATCATCCAGCAGTTTCAGACCGCGATCCAAGGTCTGCTTGAACCGGGTTTCCTCAAGCAGCAGTGTTTCTTCGATCAGTGCCTGCGCCTGTCCCAGTTCCGTATATTGCGCACCCATAAGCTGCACCAGCGAGGGCACGAGGCGATGCATCACCGGATCTTTTGCACCCAGCAAATGCGCATGGCGCATGGCGCGCCGCATGATCCGGCGCAGAACGTAACCGCGGCCGTCATTGCTGGGCATCACGCCATCGGCAATCAGGAACGAGGTCGACCGCAGGTGATCCGCAATCACGCGGTGATGCACGTTCCGATCGCCATAAGGATCAACACCGGTGGCATCGGCAGACGCTTCGATCAACGTTTTGAACAGGTCGGTGTCATAGTTGTCATGGCTGCCTTGCAGCAATGCGCCGATCCGCTCCAGCCCCATGCCGGTGTCAATGGACTGCATGTCCAGCTCCACCATCGAGCTATCCTCGAACTGTTCATTCTGCATGAACACGATGTTCCAGATTTCGATGAACCGGTCGCCATCTTCCTCGGCCGAGCCCGGAGGGCCGCCCCAGATGTGATCGCCGTGGTCATAGAAAATCTCGGTGCATGGACCACAGGGACCAGTCGGGCCCATCTGCCAGAAATTGTCGTTGGTGGCGATGCGGATGATCCGGTCTTCGGGCACGCCGACCTTCTTCCAGATTTCGAACGCTTCATCGTCGGTGTGATAGACCGTGGTCAGCAGGCGGTTCTTGTCGATGCCGAATTCCTTGGTGATCAGCTCCCACGCGAAGGGGATCGCCTCATGCTTGAAGTAATCCCCAAACGAGAAATTCCCCAGCATCTCAAAGAATGTATGGTGGCGCGCGGTATAGCCCACATTGTCCAGATCGTTGTGTTTGCCACCTGCGCGCACACACTTCTGCGCAGTGGTCGCCCGGCTGTAATCGCGCGTCTCAAGCCCGGTGAACAGGTTCTTGAACTGCACCATGCCCGAGTTCACGAACATCAGGGTAGGGTCATTGCGCGGCACGAGCGGGCTGGACGCCACAACTTCATGCCCCTGTTTGGCGAAATAGTTCAGAAAGGTCGATCGGATATCGTTCAGCGTGGGCATTAGGCTCTCTCAGCGCGCAATCATCTTGTTCGAAAACGGGTTTATCGCTGTCCCTGCGGATAGTCCACAGGTGAGGCTGCGCAAACGAAACAAGGCGGCCCCAATGGACCGCCCTGCGTTCACAATTCCGGGATGCCGTCAGGCTTCTAAAATATCGTCGTCCTCAGTGGCACCGGGCGGCATATCGAAATCCAACCCATGCGCAGCGCGGATTTTGTCCTCAATCTCCAGCGCCGAGCGGCTGTTGTCGCGCAGATATTGTTTGGCATTCTCACGCCCCTGCCCGATCCGCTCGTCCCCGTAGCTGAACCAAGAGCCCGACTTCTCAACCACACCGGCCTTAACGCCCAGATCCAGCAGCTCGCCCATCTTGCTGATGCCCTCGCCATACATGATGTCGAATTCCACCTGTTTGAACGGCGGCGCCACCTTGTTCTTGACCACCTTGACACGGGTCTGGTTGCCGACAACCTCATCGCGGTCCTTGATCGCGCCAATACGACGAATGTCCAGACGCACCGAGCTGTAGAATTTCAGCGCATTACCACCAGTGGTCGTCTCCGGGCTGCCAAACATCACACCGATTTTCATCCGGATCTGGTTGATGAAGATCACCATACAGTTCGAACGGCTGATCGAACCGGTCAGCTTGCGCATTGCCTGGCTCATCAAACGGGCCTGCACGCCGACATTGCTGTCGCCCATGTCGCCCTCAAGCTCGGATTTCGGCGTCAGCGCTGCAACCGAGTCGACCACAACCATGTTCACCGCGCCCGAGCGGACCAGCGTATCGGTGATCTCAAGCGCCTGTTCTCCGGTGTCGGGCTGCGAGATTAGCAACTCATCCAGATCGACACCCAGCTTACGAGCATATTGCGGGTCCAACGCGTGTTCCGCGTCAACGAACGCACAGACACCGCCACGCTTTTGCTGTTCTGCAATACAATGCAGCGTCAGCGTCGTCTTGCCCGAGCTTTCTGGCCCGTAAATCTCAACAATCCGGCCCATCGGCAAGCCGCCGATCCCCAGCGCGATATCCAGACCCAGCGAACCGGTCGAGCTGGCCTCGATATCCTGTTTGGAGTCCTCACCCAGCTTCATGATCGAACCCTTGCCGAACTGCCGTTCAATCTGGGCCAGCGCGCTGTCGAGCGCCTTTTGCTTGTCTGCGTTTTTCTTGTCGCTCATCGTCAGAAGATCCGCCATTGTCCTGTCGCCTTCCCTTGTGTCACACCCTTGAACGGGCGGCAATCACTGCTTTGTTCGCCTCTTGTTCCTTATGAGATCAAAAAGAGAACATTTCAACTAAAACTTACAATATTTACTCTTGGGCAATTGTGTTAAAGAGTCGTTTACGCCACTGTACAAAGATAACCAATCGTTCTGGCAGACACATAAATGCTTGTTTTCTATGAGGAACGCCTGGCGTTTCTGGCTGTTCCCAAAACCGGCAGCACCGCATATCACTCAGCGCTGAAAGACCGGGCGGACCTTGTCGTGACCGGTCCTCCGGCATTGAAACACGCTCCAGTTCGGCGATATGACAGGTTTTTTCAGAATATCTTCCGAAAAATGTATGACACTGACATGGAGATCATGGCCGTCGTTCGGGAACCAATCGACTGGTTAGGCAGTTGGTACAAGTTTCGTAGCCGTGACGAACGGATTGGGCATCCGCACTCGACCCGCGACATGAGCTTCGATGACTACATTCAGGCTTATATGAAGTCACCCCGCCCCGAATACGCAGATGTCGGCAGTCAGAGTCAGTTTTTCCGCACCCGCAGCAATGGCCGCGGTGCGGATCATGTGTTCAAATACGAAAACCAAGACAAGATTCTGGATTTTCTGGAAAACCGACTGGACATGAAGATTGCTCTGCAGCGCGAAAACGTCTCTCCAACCCGTGACTTGGCGCTTAGTGCAAAGACTGAACAGAAGTTCCGCAAACGTCATGCGCTGGAATTTGAGTGCCACGAAAAAGCGCAGTAGCGTATCAGTTCATTTGCCGAAACACTGCTTCGGTCAATTGGTTCAATGAGAATGGTTTCGGCAAAAAGGCCGAGTTTGCGATCTCAGGTTCCGAATCTCCGAACGCGCCTTCGGTGTAACCGGACATGAAGATAACCTGCACATCTGCGCGCTTTTCCATCGCAGTTCGTACCCAGGTTGGACCATCGAGTCCGGGCATCACGACATCGGTTACAAACACATCTACATGCAATGTTTCATCTTCTAGCAGTCTCAACGCTTCTTCACCCGAGTCGGTCTCGAGCACCGTGTAACCTTTCAAGCGCAGAGCCCGCGTAGCAAACGCACGAACCGGTGCTTCATCCTCAACCAGTAGGACGACGCCTTCGCCCTGGCGGGCATTCAGAACTTCGGGCTGTACTTCTTGGCTGGGCTCGATCTTCTGCGGCGTGGCTGAAATCGGCAAGAACACCGTAAATTCCGTGCCCTGCCCTTGCACGCTGTCGACGAAAATAAACCCGCCCGTCTGTTTGACTATGCCATACACCGTCGAAAGACCCAGACCCGTACCTTCGCCGGTTCTTTTTGTGGTATAGAACGGCTCAAAGACTTTTTGCAGCTTGTCTGCCGGTATACCCACCCCACTGTCGACGACTTTTACAGTCACATACTCGCCCGGCGGAACTGTCGCGCGGTCGCGGCGCAAAGAATCCGTCAGCGAAACGACTTCGGTTTCGATCCGAACATCCCCGCCTTCGGGCATCGCGTCACGGGCATTGACCACGAGGTTCATGAACACCTGTTCAAGCTGTCTTTTGTCGGCGCGCACGGGCTTTAGGACTGGATCGTGGCTGAGTGTCAAACGCACTTTCTCACCGACCAGCCGGTTCAACAAGTGAATCAGATCCGAAATTGTGTCGCGCAGGTCCAGAACCTCTGGCTGAAGTGTTTGCTTGCGCGAAAAAGCCAACAGTTGACTGACCAGAGCAGCCGCCCTGTTCGCATTCTGGTTTATCTGCACCAGATCACCGTAGTTCGGGTCATTCTGATCGTGCCGCAGCAATAGCAGGTCACAATGACCGGATATTGCTGTCAGCAAGTTGTTGAAATCATGCGCGACACCGCCGGCAAGCTGCCCGACAGCCTGCATCTTTTGTCCCTGCACAAACTGAGCCTCAAGTGTCTTGAGCTCGGTCGCATCGTTGAGAACGGCAATCAGGCACACCTGACCATCATTAACCACTCTGTTCAGCGTCACCTGAACGAATACGTCTTTGTCTTGCCGTGTCAGGCGCAAAAACTCGGATTTGGGGGTGGCGTCCTCGACAGCGGCGCGCGACAACCACTCCTGAATCGGGTAACCTAATCCCTGCATCATTTGCGAGACATTCGTCTCGCCTGTCTGAAAGTCGCCAACCAGTTTGATTGCCAATCTGTTTGCATCCAGAACGACCCCGTCCGATGCAATGCACATGATTGGGACCGGCAAGTCCGCAAAACGTGTTTCTGTTGCCGGTGGCGTGGTTACCTGGAGAGGCAGAACCAACATTTCACGCGCAGACCCCGAACGAGAAAGCTCGGCCACGGTGACATTCAACGGGGCGCTTGAGGCGTTGGCCTGTGTGATCTCACCCGGTGCAGGTTGGCCGGAATTGAAGACTTGATCTGTGTTTTCCGGTTTGTAGCCCAATACATGCTCGGCCATTCCATTGGCCCTCAGCACAGTTCCATTTCGCCCAAGTGTCAAAACTGGAACTGCCACATCATCCCAACGGCCTTCAGCCCTAAGGTGAAACCGCCAGCAATACAGATCGTGCCCGACCGAGAATACTGTCACCGGGATAGTAGACCCGATAGTCACCACGTCTTCGCTGGACTTTCCGTGAATCTCAGCCAGAGACTGAAGACGTAAAAGGATTGACGCTGGATTGGCGAAAACTGACATCAAGCAGTTTTCCAATCGGTTACCGGGGAAAGCGTGTAACTGGATTCTGGCCGCTGCGTTTGACGAAAGAACAAGCCCGTCCGCATTGGCAATGACGCCTGGAAACAAGTCCTGTTCAGTGAAAGTATTCATAACTTTAATGGCACGTCGGATAGACCAATCCGCAAACCAACCCTTGAGCGCGACCAGAACTCCTGCCGTGAACAATGAAATTCCGGCGACGGCGAACTCAGTCTTCCAGCCGGTCGGCAAAACATTTGTGAGAGGTGCAAGTCCGATGACGATGCCAAATACCAACACGGACATCAGTCGCAGTGGAATCGGAGATTTCCTTATGGAAGGATCCGACAAAAAACTTGAAACTTCAGTCATTAAGAACTCAGCTCGTTGGGCCTGTCGCCAGTAAGCCCAAATAAGGTTAAAGACCGCTTAACGAAATCGCGGCCACTCTACCTATGCTTGCTATTTTTATCTAAACTACCGCGTCAAGTGTGCGGTGAAGAAACCGTCTGTTCCGTGTGCTGCGAGCCACAATTTCTGATAGGGCATGTTCCAGCCGGAATGCGAACCGAGGAAATTTTCAACGACTTCTTGGTTTTCCGGGTTCAGCATAGAACAGGTCGCATAAGCTAACGTTCCGTCCGGGGAAACAAAACCAGATGTTGCCTCGAGAATGCTTAATTGCAGCGCGCTCAACTCCTTTAGACGCTCCGGGGTCAAAGCCCATTTTCCTGCCGGGGCGCGTCTCCAGGAACCGCTGCCCGAACATGGAGCATCAACAAGCACCACATCGAAAGGTGCTTGCGACCGCACCGCATCAGGCGTCAGGATTGTGATTTTCGCCCCTGCGCGTTCGGCCCGATCAGGCAAATCTCTCATTCGCGCAGGATTAACATCATGAGCAAAAACTTCGACACCGGCATGCGCCGCAATGGCGAGTGATTTTCCACCTCCGCCCGCGCAATAGTCCAAAACGCGCTGACCTGGTTGCAAATTCAGATCGGCAACGATGGCTTGACTGGCTGCGTCCTGCAATTCGACCAGCCCAGTCAAAAATGCCTGACTCTGGGCGACTTTACGCGCGCCATCCAGAACCTCCAACGCCGTGTCGCAGGCGTCATGCGCGCGGGCAGTGATACCATCTGCCGCCAACGCAGCAATCGCGCGATCCGAATCCGATTTGATCAGGTTGACACGCAAATGCACCGGAGCGCGGGTTTGCAAGGCCTGCGCTACGTTGATTGCCTGGTCCTGCAAAGAGGCTTTAAACACTGGCCACAACCAGTCGGGGATGTCGTATTGTTCGGCGTCAGACAGGAATGCGCGCCCAGTTTCGTCCTCACCAACGGGCGAAGGGGCGTGCCCAACTCCCGTGAACAGATCGCTCGGGTCACTCTTTGCCGCCCTCAGGGCCCCAAGCATTAAGCCACGACCAGTTTCGGCCCCGCCCAACGCCGCGAAAGACCGCTTGCACCGCAACGCTCCGAACACGTGATCCCGAACAGCCGCCCGGTCCTTGGAGCCGGCAAAACGGCTGCGCCGCGCCCATCCTGTCAGGGCCTTTTCGACCGGAACATCCCTGAGAATTTCGTCAAGGATTTCAATAGAGGCCTGAAAGCGGGCTGCGGGGGTCATAAATTCGTCCCATGCGTCTGTAGAAACACAAAACGGCGCCCGAACGGGACGCCGCAATGCAATTTAAAGCAGGTTACATCACCCGATAGTTCGGGCTTTCACGAGTGATCTGCACGTCATGCACGTGGCTTTCTTTCAGCCCTGCGCCAGTGATCTTTACGAAATTGCAGTTCCTGCGCATCTCTTCCACGGTGGCACAGCCGGTATATCCCATGGCTGCGCGCAGACCGCCGACCAGTTGGTGCACAACAGCGCTGGCAGACCCTTTATAGGGCACCTGCCCCTCGATCCCTTCGGGCACCAGCTTATCGTTGGCGGCGTCCTTCTGGAAATAGCGATCCGCCGAGCCACGCGCCATTGCGCCCAGGCTGCCCATGCCGCGATAGGATTTGAACGAGCGGCCCTGATACAGAATAACCTCACCGGGGCTTTCATCGGTGCCCGCGATCATTGAACCGACCATGGCGCAGGACGCCCCCGCCGCAATCGCCTTGGCGAAATCGCCCGAGAACTTGATGCCGCCATCGGCAATCACCGGAACGTCTCCTGCAGCCGAGGCACAATCCATGATCGCCGTCAGCTGCGGCACACCCACACCGGCCACCATCCGCGTGGTACAGATCGAGCCCGGCCCGATCCCCACCTTGATCGCATCTGCACCGGCATCAATCAGCGCCTTGGTCGCGTCGCCCGTGGCGACATTTCCCGCGATGATCTGCACTTCGTTCGACAGGGTTTTCACCCGCCGCACCGCGTCCAGCACGCCTTGCGAGTGGCCATGCGCGGTGTCCACAACGATGATGTCGACGCCCGAATCCACCAGCTGTTCCGACCGCTCAAACCCCGCATCGCCTACCGAGGTTGCCGCCGCAACGCGCAAGCGACCCAGACGGTCCTTGCAGGCGGTGGGGTTCAGCACCGCTTGTTCGGTGTCTTTCAGGGTTAGCAGGCCGGTCAGCTTGCCTGCGCCATCTACGACCAGCAACTTTTCGATCCGGCGCGCCTTCATCAGACTTTTGGCTTCTTCCAGATCAGCCGGCTCCTGAAGCATTGCCAGATTGTCGGTGGTCATCATCGCGTGGATCGGCGTGTCGTCCGAGGTCGCAAAGCGCATGTCACGGTTGGTCACAATACCCACGACGCGACCATCAGGATCGACCACAGGGAAGCCGGTGAAGTTGTACCGCTCGACTAGCGCCTGCGCGTCGGCCAGCGTCTGATCGGCGCGCAATGTCACGGGGTTATAAACGATACCGGATTCGAACCGCTTGACCCGGCGCACTTCGCGGGCCTGTTCCTCGGTCGTCAGGTTCTTGTGGATCACACCGATCCCTCCGGTCTGCGCCATAGCAATCGCCATTCGCGCCTCGGTCACTGTGTCCATCGCCGAGCTGAGCAGCGGAATGTTCATGGTAATCTCGCGCGTCACACGCGTGGTCGTATCCGCCGTTGCGGGCAGCACAGAAGATGCGCCCGGAACCAGAAGTACGTCGTCAAAGGTGAGTGCCTCACGAATCTGCATCTGCTAACCCCATGCAAAACCCCGTTTGACGGCGACCCTATGACATGGATTGCAGCTAAGGAAAAGCCCCTGACCTAAACTAGTTGTCCAATGCGAGCCGATGCCACGCTGAAAAACGACGCAAGTTGCGCAAAACCTGCCGCTGATTGGCCTTTCCCTTTGCGCACAAACCCATATCTTCCCCGGCATACGCGCGAATACAAAAGGCAGGCCCGACATGACCACCGACCCCCTTGTTGTCTTTACCCCCTCGGGCAAACGCGGGCATTTCCCCGTTGGCACCCCGGTTCTGACCGCCGCCCGGCAGTTGGGTGTCGATCTGGATTCGGTCTGCGGCGGACGCGGGATTTGTTCGAAGTGCCAGATCACGCCCAGCTATGGTGAGTTTCCCAAGCACGGTGTCACCGTATCTGAGGACGCGCTGAGCGAATGGAACGCGGTCGAACAACGCTATGACGACAAACGCGGGCTTAAGCCTGGCCGCCGTCTGGGCTGTCAGGCGACGGTTCAGGGCGATATCGTGATCGACGTGCCGCCTGAGTCTCAGGTCCATCGTCAGGTCGTCCGCAAAGCGGCTGCCGCACGCGCCATCACCATGGACCCGGCGACGCGGCTGTATTTCGTGGTGGTCGAGGAACCCGACATGCACTCGCCCACCGGAGATCTGGAGCGGCTGGAACGCGCCCTGCGCCAGCAGTGGAACATTGAGGCCGTCACCGCCGATCTGTCGCTGATGGCCAAGCTGCAACCGGTGCTGCGCAAAGGCAAATGGGAGGTCACGGTAGCCGTCCACAAAGGCCACAAGGATGAGGTCGCACGGATCGTGGAAATCTGGCCCGGCCTGCATGAACAAGGGCTGTACGGACTGGCCATCGATCTTGGATCAACCACGGTCGCCGCACACCTGACCGATCTGGAGACCGGTGAGGTCAAGGCCTCGTCTGGCCTGATGAACCCACAAATCCGCTTTGGTGAAGACCTGATGAGCCGCGTGTCCTACGCCATGATGAACCCCGGTGGTGATCAGGAAATGACCCGCGCGGTGCGCGAGGCGATCAACGATCTGACCATCTCCATCGCCGAGGAGGCCGGGATCGACACCGCGCTGATCGTGGAGACGGTTTTCGTCTGCAACCCGGTCATGCACCACCTGCTGCTGGGTCTGGACCCGGTCGAGCTGGGGCAGGCCCCCTTCGCGTTGGCCACATCCGAGAGCATGTCCTTGCCCGCACGTGAGATGGATCTGACTAAGATGAACCCGCGCGCGCAGGTTTATATCCTACCCTGTATTGCGGGACATGTGGGCGCCGACTGTGCCGCCGTTGCGCTCTCCGAGGAACCCGGCAAGTCCGAAGACCTCGTGTTGATCGTCGATGTGGGCACCAATGCCGAAATTCTGCTGGGCAACACCACACGCGTGCTCGCCTGTTCCTCGCCCACGGGCCCCGCGTTTGAAGGCGCGCAGATCAGTTCCGGCCAACGCGCCGCCCCCGGTGCGATTGAGCGCATCGAAATTAATCCCGTCACCAAGGAACCCCGCTTCCGCATCATCGGGTCGGACAAGTGGTCCGATGAGGACGGGTTCGATCTTGATATCGCCACCACCGGGATCACCGGCATCTGTGGCTCGGGCATTATCGAGGCTGTTGCCGAAATGCGTATCGCCGGGCTGCTGGATGAAAGCGGCCTGATTGGCTCGGCTGAACAAACCGGCACCGCGCGCTGCATCCCCGAAGGCCGCACGCATTCCTATCTGATCCACGATGCGAGCGCCGAAGGCGGCCCGCGTATCACCGTAACCCAAGGCGATATCCGTGCCATCCAACTGGCGAAATCGGCGCTTTATGCCGGTGCGCGCCTGCTTATGGACGAGATGAAGGTCGACGCCGTGGATCGCGTGGTTCTGGCCGGGGCGTTTGGCGCGCATATCTCGACCAAACACGCGATGGTGCTGGGCATGATCCCCGACGCACCACTGGACAAGGTCTCAAGCGCGGGCAACGCCGCTGGCACCGGCGCGCGGATCGCGCTGTGCAACATCGGATCGCGCAAGGAAATCGAACGCGTTGTGCGCGAGATCACCAAGGTCGAAACCGCCATCGAGCCCAAGTTTCAGGACCATTTCGTCGCCGCCAACGCTATCCCGCACAAGACCGACCCGTTCCCGGAACTGGCGCAGGTGGTCACGCTGCCCTCACCCTCGTTCAACACTGGCGGCGGGGATGAGGAAAAATCTGGCCGTCGCCGTCGCCGCAGGTCATAGTCCCCGGAAGGAGGCACCATGACCATAGCAAACGAAGAACAGGCCGAATTCTGGGGCAACTCCCCCTCGGGTGCGAAATGGCTGACCTATGAGGACCAGATGGATGCGCTTCTGGCCCCGGTCCTTGATCTGGTGCTAGAGCGCGCCGCCCTGCAACCGGGGCAGCGCGTGCTGGATATCGGCTGCGGCACAGGGGCCAGCACGGTTCTGGCGGCGCAGGCTGTTGGTCCGGATGGGCATGTTCTCGCCGCCGATGTCTCGCAGCCTTTTCTGGATCGCGCCGCCGAGCGCGCGCTGGCAGACGGGCACGCGAATATTGGCTTTCAATTCGCCGATGCGCAGACCCATCCGTTTGAGGAGGGCGACCGCGATATCATGATCTCGCGCTTTGGGGTGATGTTCTTTGAGGACACCGTAGCCGCCTTTGCCAACATGGCGCGCGCGCTGAAACCCGGCGGTCGGATGTGTTTCGCCGCTTGGGGGCCGCTATCTGGCAACCCGTGGTTCCGCCTGCCCCATATCGCAGCGACCGAACGGCTTGGCACCCCGCCCAAGGTCGACCGCAATGCCCCCGGCCCTTTGGCATTTCACGATCAGGATCGAGTCAGCGGGTTGCTGGCCGAGGCTGGCCTGACCGACATCACTGTCGATGCCGTACCCCTCACCCTGCTCGTTCGAGGCACGCTTGAAGACAGCGCAGCGCTATGTACGCGGATCGGACCCGCCGCACGGGTGATCGCCCATTTCGACGGAACGCCGGAAGATGTCTCTGCAATTCGGCAGGCTGTGGCCGAGGAGTTCAGGCCCTATGTCGCTGGAGATGTTGTTGCAATACCGGCCCTGATAAATCTGTTTCAGGCACGCAGGCCGGGCTGATCTGGAGCGGGTAACGGGAATCGAACCCGTAACAAGAGCTTGGGAAGCTCGTGTGATACCTTTTCACCATACCCGCCGCTTGGATCGGGATAACATCCCGCGCGACCAGACCGCAAGCGCCATTCCGCAGACTAACACGCGATTATTCCGTACGGGCACGCAGGCTGTCTATCAACGATTGTTCCACGTCCAAGGCCTCGCTGGCCGCGTCCAGCGTGCGCCGATCCAGATGCTGCGGGTTCAGGTCGATCCCGTCCGAGAACGCATCAACAATCGCGCGCATCGCTTTGATCCGCGCGTATTTCTTGTTGTTGGCCGGGATCACATGCCACGGCGCGATTTCCGTTGAGGTGCGCGCCAACATCTCATCCACCGCCACCTCGGCCTCGGCCCAGCGTTCGCGGTTGCGGAAATCCTCATAGGTCAGTTTCCAGCGTTTCATCGGATTGCGCAGTCGTTCAGTGAACCGCGCCATCTGTTCCTCGGGTGAGATGTGAAAGAACAGCTTTACGATCCGCGTTCCGTCATCCACCAGCATCCGTTCGAAATCGTTAATCTCGGCATAGGCGGCACGCCAGCGGTGTTCCGGCGTGAACTTTTCCAACCGCTCGACCAAGACCCGCCCGTACCAACTGCGGTCAAAGGCCGAGATCGCGCCCTCGGGCGGCAACCTCTCCCAAAACCTCAACAGGTAGTGACGGTTCAGATAATAATTGCGGGGTGCCCCGATGGGCCAGACCTTGAAACTGCGCGGGTCCAAAGCCTGACTGATACGGCGGATCGTGCCGCCCTTGCCCGCCGCGTCCCAGCCTTCGAACACCAACACGCCCTTGAGCCCGTGAAACAGAAATGCCTGCTGAATCAGTGCCAGCTGCGCCTGCAGATCGACCAGCTCTTCGAAATATTCTTTCTTGCCCAACCGCAGCGACAGATCGGCCTCGGCCAGTTTCGGAGGAAAGTGTATGGTCATTTCAATGCCCTGATCTGGTAATAATCATGGGCAGTGTCGCAATAACGACCGAAAGCAGCCTTGATCGGTGTCAAAACGAAAAAGGCCGGGCACTTGGCCCGGCCTTGAAGGTCGTTCCCGACAGATCAGGCGCGGCGCCGGCGGCCACCGCCGCGACGGCCACCTGCCCCACCGGCTGCAGCGGCTTCTTCAGGCGACTTGTTGAATTTGATCCAAGCCCCGCCATGCGGGTCATTGTTGGTCAACAGATTGGCGGCGCGGATGGCCTCCATTTCCTTACCCGCACGCGGTTGGGTCGAGCCCAGTCCGAACAACTGGCAGAAGGTCTCATCGTCCATATCCGCTGGCAGAACTATGCCCTTGGCTTCAACCTCGGCCTTCTTTTCAGCCAGTTTCTTGGGGCCAACCGGCAAGGCCACCGGGTTCATGATCGCCGAAGTCATGCCAGCGCCCATCGCCATCGGCAGGAACGCGTTGTTGATGCCATGACGGTTGGGTAGACCGAACGAGATGTTGGACGCACCGCAGGTGGTGTTCACGCCCAGTTCTTCGCGCAGACGACGGACCAGAGCAAACACCTGCTGGCCAGCGGTCGCCATCGCACCGATCGGCATGACCAACGGGTCAACCACGATGTCATGGGCGGGGATCCCGTAATCGGCAGCCCGTTCAACAATGGTTTTTGCCACGGCAAACCGCACATCCGGGTCTTCGGAAATCCCAGTGTCGTCGTTCGAGATCGCCACAACCGGTACGTTGTATTTCTTGACCAGCGGCAGCACTAGCTCCAGACGCTCTTCCTCTCCCGTGACCGAGTTCAGCAGCGGACGGCCTTCAGCCGCCTCAAGTCCCGCCTCAAGCGCACCAGGAACCGAGCTGTCGATACACAGCGGCACATCGACCAGACCCTGCACCAGCTCGACGATCTTGGTCATCAGCGGTGGCTCGGTCTCGTTCGGGTTGGGGTTCGAGTTGTAGACGACGCCCGCATTGATATCCAGAACGGTTGCCCCTGCTGCAACCTGCGCGATGGCGTCTTTCTCGACAGTGGAGAAATCGCCCGCTTCCAGTTCCGCAGCCAGTTTCTTGCGGCCGGTGGGATTGATCCGTTCACCGATCACGCAGAACGGTTCATCAAAGCCCAGAACGGCGGTTTTTGTTTTTGATTCTACGACTGTACGGGTCATATCCGTTCCTTAGGAGTTTGCAGGCTTTGCCGAAGCGCCACCGTTATTGATCGCCCAGGTGGCGTTGGTCTTGATGCCACCCAGCGGGAAGAAGTGTACGTTGGTAATGTTGAAATCGGGGTTGGCCGCCTTGTGGTTGGCCAACTCGGTCAGAACATCGGTAGGCTCATAGGGCAACAGCAGCTTGGACACGTCCATGGCACGCTTCTGCAGCACCTTCAGCGAGGGGCCAACGCCGCACGCGATAGCGAATTTGATCAGAGTCTGCAGCTTGGCCGGGCCCGCGATACCGATATGGATCGGCAGGTCGATGCCCGCCTCTTTTAAGCCATCCGCCCATGCAATGATCGGCTTGGCATCAAAGGCGAACTGTGTGGCCAGCGCCATTTCGGCATCCGTCGTTTCGCTGAATTTCTGTTTCCAGCGCAGCGCGTCATCGACATTTTTGGTCGAGCCGTCAGGGTCGATGTCCTTGTTGCCTTCGGGGTGGCCAGCCACGTGCAGGCGTTTGAAACCAGCTTTGTCGAACAGGCCAGATTCCAGCAACTGCATTGAGCTTTCGAAATCGCCATGTGGTTTTTCGACACCGCCAGCCAGCAGCAAAGCCTGCTCAACACCTGCTTCGCCCTGATACATCGAAATCCAGTTTTCCAGCATGGCTGCGTCCTTGATGATCCGCGCAGGAAAATGCGGCATGACCGGATAGCCGTCATCGGCCAGACGTTTGGCCGTTTTGACCATGTCCTCGATGGGCGTGCCCTCGATATGAGCGATGTAGACGCGGGTGCCTTCGGGCAGCAGCGCTTTGAAGTCTTCGACCTTTTCGGCGGTGCGGGGCATCACTTCAATCGAGTAGCCCTGCAAAAAGGCTTCGACGGTCGGGTTCACAGGGCCGTTTTCGACGGCAGCACGTTTCTTGAAGTTCAACAGAGCCATCGTGGCCTCCCATAAAGATCTCGGGCTCATGCCCAACCATCATTCGCGATCAGAGCTTTGATGCGATCCTGATCATATTCAGCTTCCAAGCGCGCTGCCTCGGCCTCGGCAATGTCGGACGGATCGCCCTCAACCGCAAAAGGCTCGGCTTTGCGCCATTCGGCCAGGTAGGCATCGCTATCCTTGGCGTTCACCTTCATGGCCGCCCGGTCGATGGCTTGCTCGAACCGTTCCTCCAATTGCCGCTTTGCGCCCCGCCGGCCTTTGCCGACGATGACTTGGGCGGGAATATCGCGCCAGTATACGATGGTGACGTCAGGCATCGCTGTTGATTCCTCCTAACCAGATGGACCGGTTCTAGACTTCTATATGGGCACAAGTCGGTCGGTTTTCGACACAAGGCGTATTTCAAACGACCTTTTGGCTCACGATGGGATAGCGGGTTTGTAACGAATAGTTCAACGTTCACGCATATCAAAATTCTCATCACTATAATGAGTGTCTTGCGCGATCAGAACACGCGACCTATGGTCGGGGTAACTCGAAAATCGGAGGGCGTTACGAATGGCGCCCAAGCGTCCCAAAGGTGCGGGCGCGTTCCCGAAAGCGGTCGAAAGCCCCGCGCCGGCAAGGCCCGATCCCGATGCGCTATACGCAGCGCTGGATCTGGGTACAAATAGTTGCCGCATGTTGATCGCCCAGCCCAAGGGCAGCGGCTTTCATGTGGTCGACAGTTTCTCGAAATCCGTGCAGCTTGGCGCGGGGCTCGAACGGACCGGACGGCTGTCTCGGTCTTCGATGGCTCGCACCATTCAGGCATTGCGCATCTGCCAGCAGAAGCTGAAACGTAACAAAGTCAAACGGATGCGACTGGTTGCCACCGAAGCGTGCCGCCGCGCAAAGAATTCGCGCGATTTCATCCGACAGGTCAAACGGGAAACCGGCCTGACCCTTGAGATCATCAAGCCCGAAGAAGAGGCCCGTCTAGCCGTTATCTCATGCGCGCCACTTGTGTCGACCAAGACCGAGCAGTTGCTGGTCGTTGATATCGGCGGCGGTTCGACAGAGCTTGTGTGGATCGACCTTTCTTCGGTGTTGCGCCGCGATAGGCCCGCAGCGATCATGCGACTGCATCACGGGTTTCAAACCGCCGACAACCCCTTTCCGTCTGCCAAAGTTGTGGACTGGATCAGTGTTCCCTTGGGTGTCGCAACCCTGCGCGATCAGTTCAACGATGTCGAAGACGACTCGGCCCGCTTTGCTCTTATGAGCTGGTTTTTCGAGGAAAACCTTGCAGATTTTGCCCCTTACAAGGACGAACAGACACGAGAAGGCTTCCAGATCGTTGGCACCAGCGGAACGGTTACAACTGTTGCCGCGTCACATCTGGGATTAAAGCGCTATGACCGAACCAAAGTGGACGGTCTGCGTATGACCAGCGATCAGATTGACAAGGTAATACGCGGGTATCTGGAGCTTGGTCCTCAGGGACGGCGCCGTGACCCAAGGATCGGCGATGACCGACAGGCTTTGATCATGTCGGGCTCGGCCATTTTGCAGGCGTTGCTGCGCTGCTGGCCCACCGACCGTCTTTCGGTAGCCGATCGCGGACTTCGCGAAGGTCTGCTGTACGCGCAAATGAGCGCGGACGGTGTGTTGGAAGACGGACCTTTTTAGGACCATATCTTCGATGCCGCTGACCGTCGTTGCCCTAGCCTATCGCACATCGACCGCAGCAACCACGATTTGTTGTCTGGAAGCAGCCGGATTTGACGTGTTCTGCCCCGGCTTTCAGATTGCAAACGCCCTACCGCATTATGCACTGGCCATAGGGGGAATTGCGCTGTCAGTGCCCTACAACCAAGGTCTGGATGCGCTGGCGTTTTTGAACGAGGTTTCGCACCCTGATGTACCGAAGTCCTCCGTTTTGTCCACGGGGGCAAACTGTCTGGGCTGGCTGGGCTTTGGTGTTTCTTCTCCTTGGCCAGATCTGCTATTGATGGACGCACCGACAGGATCAACTTGATAACCCTAGACCAAGCCGGTAAACGCCCCCAGTCTTCAGGAGACCACACATGGCCAAAACACCGACTGGAAAAAGCAACTCGGGACGCGGACAACGCGATCTGAAGGTTAAGGTAAAAACCGCCCGAGGACGCAAACTCAGCTCGACCCGCTGGCTCGAGCGGCAGTTGAACGATCCGTATGTCAAGCGTGCGCAGGCCGAGGGGTATCGGGGGCGCGCGGCGTTCAAAATATTGGAACTGGACGACAAATTCCGTTTTTTGGTCCCCGGCGCTCGTGTCGTTGACTTGGGCTGTGCTCCCGGCGGCTGGCTGCAGGTCGCCGTCAAACGAGTGAATGCGCTGGGTGAGAAAAGCGGTAAGCGCATCGGAACAGTTCTGGGTGTGGACCTGCAAGAGGTCGAACCGGTCGCAGGTGCGATCGCCCACGTTTTGGACTTCATGGAAGACGACGCGGACGACAAGGTCAAAGAGTGGTTGGACGGCAAGGCCGATGTGGTCATGTCGGACATGGCCGCAGCCTCATCTGGGCACAAGCAGACAGACCATTTGCGTATCATGGCGTTGTGCGAGGCCGCCGCCTATTTCGCCTTTGATGTCCTTGAGGAAGGTGGAACCTTTGTGGCCAAGGTGCTTGCCGGGGGCGCAGAAGGCGACTTGCAAAAATTGCTAAAACAGAAGTTCAACAAGGTCGCCAACGTAAAACCGCCCGCTTCACGGTCGGACAGTTCCGAAAAATTTGTTGTAGCAACAGGCTTTCGTGGCTGACCTTAATCTTCGAGCGAAATAAAATCACCCGCCAGTACCTGTTGACGCAGTGACGCTGTAGCAATCCCCTGCATCAACAGCGCCTCACCATGGTTCAAGTATTCCGGCTTGCGCGTTCGCAGATCCTCGATCCGTTGGGATAGGGAAAGTGGCCGTTGCAGTTGCGACGTATGGACCGGTTTGTCGGACATGGAGCACCTTTTAACACGACGGGTTTTCTACCCGCCCCGTCCTGTTACAGGTGAAATTTGCCGCTAAAATGGCCGAAACCGGGCGAAGCGGTGCCGTTTTAGCGGGTCAACTGCCTTTGCAGTTGCAGCAGATCCGGGTGATCGGGTACCCGGTCCAACCCTTGGCTTAGGACGTCCAGAGCCGCTTCAGTTCCGCTGTTGAGTTGGACCAGTTGCACCAGAATGGGCCATGCCTCAGCTCGCTGCGGATCCAGTTGTATCACCTCGCGAAAGGCGCGTTCGGCCGCTGGCGCGTTCCGAAAGGTCAAAGCCATCCCGCCCAGCACCATATGGGTTTCTGGAAAGTCCAGCCGATTGGCAATGGCATCCTGCCATTCTGCCATCACCTGACCCGCCTTTGACTGTTGCCCGGCGGTCAGGGCTTGTTGCGGAATGGTCAGAAGCTCTTTGGCGACAGCAATACGCACGTTCAACAGCGGATCGGACAACAAAGGTTCCAGCCGCTCAATCTGATCGCGGAGCTCGGCGGAACGTTGCAGCACCACAGCGTTCGCACGGACCAAAGGATCTTGGTCAGACAGCAACCCTGCAGTCTGTGCAGCAACTTCCGCCGAGCCGTAGTTCTGCAATAGATATGCAGCTGTCGCCCTGACAATACCCGGTTGCGTCTGATCACCCGCAATACCCAGCAGCGCCGATGGTCCTTCGGCCTGCCCCGTCACTGCAGCGTTGAATACAGTTCCATAATGGGGACCACGGTGAGACGATTCCGGAAACCAATCGGCTATTTGTGCGGCAGCCCAGGATTGGTTTTGATCCGTATGGCAATCGGTGCAGGCATCCTGACCCAGTGCCAGATCGGGACGCGGGACGCGAAAACTGTGATCGCGACGGCCATCCACACCCATGTAAACCCGTTCAATCATGTGGCACGATTTGCACTGTGCCCCTGCGCTGCCATCGGGATGGTTATGATGCGCAGACGTGTCGTATTCTCCGCGGGCGAGGGTCGGAAAGCGGTCATTCCCCGCACCCGAATGGCATTGCGTACACAGCCCGTTTCCTTCGGCCTTAAGCATCGCGCTATGTGGCTCGTGGCAATCCATGCAGCCGACCCCTTGCGCGTACATTCGCGACTGCAGGAATGAGCCATAGACGTAGACCTCGTCCAGAATTTGGCCATCCGGGTGGTAGAGCCCCGGCCGTAAAACCGCCAGGTTGTAGGCATCGTGATACGCCGTGCCCGGCAACGGGTTGCCATCCCCATGCGCCTCGCGGCGGGAATGGCAACCGGCACATTGCTGTATCTCGGCATCAGTCCGCCCCGCGCCCCATTCCATCGTGAAGCCATATTCCGTCAGGTCGGGGCTGCCCCCCTGCCCGTTCGTCCAGTCAATATGCGCCGAGCCTGGCCCATGGCATGCTTCACATCCAACCCCGATTTCCGCCTGGGTAGACGCATATGAGCGCGTGCCCGCGTCATAGTTCTTGTCAAAGCCAGTGGCGTGACACTCGGCACAACGCGCATTCCAGTTTTTATAGGGGCCGGTCCAGTGCAACCCATCATCGGGCGGCAGGTCCTGATCCGGGTATAAGTGGAACCAACGGTTTTCTTCAGTGTCCCAAACGACATCAAAGCTTTGCAATTGCCCCGGTCGGGGTTCCAACAGATATTGTTGCAGGGGTTCGATACCGACTACCGAGTGTACCGTGTAATCGTTTGATACCCCGTCTTTCTCCGTGACCCTGGCGCGCAGATCTCCGTCATCGGAGAAATGGACAGACATCCCATCATGGTCGAACTGCGTACCATTGAAATCTGCAACAACATGACCGTCCTCCACATCTGTCCAGGCCAAGGCGTGATGAGATTGCGACCACGCCGCGGCCTCAGCCTCGTGACAATCTTTGCATTGATCGGAACCGACATAGACGGGCACCTGGGCTGCGGCAAAGGTCGGCAGCATCAGACCAAGGATAATCCAAAGAGCTTTCACGGTTGGTCCCCATCATCGCCAACTTGCAAATCCATGAGCGCGCCATTGTATTCCGCGCCCAATATCAGGATCGCCGCGCACAGATACAAAAAGATCAGGGCAGCCATCGCTCCGGCCAAGCCTGCATAGGTGGCACTGTAGGATGCGAATTGGCTGATGTAGATCGAAAAGCCCCACCCGCCCGCGGCCCAAAGCGCCAAAGTCAACAAGACCCCCGGCAGAATTTGTGACATGGAATGGCGCCGAGTGGGCAGGATCAAATGCGCCAAAAAGACAGTTCCGGCTGGAACGGCTACGGTAAACGTCCAGCGCAGGCGGTCCACGGACAACCAATGCGATACGTTTACATCTGTCTTTTCCGAAACCAGTTTGGTGTAAACCGGCAAGATGACCTCGACTGCAGCGATGGCCAGAATTGTCGCCCCACCGATGATCACCAGACCAAGGCACAGCAGCCGCGTTTTCCAAAATGGCCAACTGTCTTGATCATGATAAGCCTGATTCATAGCCGCCCTGACAGCAACCACCCCGTTCGAGGCAAAGAAGATCGCCAAAAGGCCGCCCAAAGTAATCACGCCCGACCCCGACTGCTCTAGCACTGCGCGAAGTTCGGATACGATGGGATCGGCTACATCCTTGGGCCATGCGCCAAAGATCAATTCGATCAGTTCTTCGGTGACATAACCTTGTGACAAGGACCCGGCCAATGCCACTGTGAACAGAACAAATGGGAACAGTGCCAACATCAACGACATGGCGACATGGCTACTCATGACAAGGCCGTTTTTGCCACCGAACCGTCCAATGGCCAGCCACAAAGCCTGGATTGGGCGACTCAGCGAAGGAATCACTTGAGAAATCATGATCAAAGCCTAACCCGCCCAACGCGATCACAGAACCGTCAAAACCTCAAAATGGGCAAATTAACTTCCCCAAACATCTGGATGCATTGCATAATTTTCTGGTCTGTGCAGGATCAAGGTAATCCAACCTGCAACGTCACAGGCAGCTAAATGACCCTGGATCCAGAAAACTCCGCGTCCTCGCCGCGTATAAAATTGGCTGTCGTGCGCGATGCGGCCATTGTGGCGACGCTGACAGTGCTTGCGCTTTATGCGGGGGCGGCGTTTTTAATCCCGTTGACCATGGCCCTCTTGATCAACGTTCTGATCATGGCGCTTAGCGACCGTGTGATCGCCCTGACCCGCGCGCCTGTCTGGTTGGCCAATATTGCAGGCGTTACCGTGGTTTTGGCAGGGTTGTTCATGATCATGTATATTCTGGGCAGTCAGGCGACGCAGTTCGCACGCTCGATCAGCGACTACGAAAGCCAGTTCGACGGAGCCGTCAATCGGATCACCGGACTTGTGGGCAACAATGTAACAACCTTCATACGCGACAATCTGATCAATATCGACATGACCTATGTCGCGCGCGTACTGCTAGGCAGCGCCACATCACTGCTGAACCAATTCTTCCTGATCAGCCTTTACGTCGCATTTTTGATGGCCGAAAGACTGGCCTTTCGCAAGAAAATCCGGCTAGCCGCCGGGAACCCAGAAACCGGTGCCGAGTTCGCTGCGGTGTTGGATGCGATCTCGTTCAGCCTTCAACGCTATGTGGGCGTGAAAACCTTCATCAGTCTAATTACGGCGGGGATCAGTTACTCGGTGTTCCGAGTTCTTGGCCTAGAATATTCCGAAACATGGGCCGTGTTGACATTTGCACTGAACTTCATCCCTTCAATCGGGTCGATTATTGCGGTGGTGTTTCCGGCAATGATTGCATTGGTTCAATTCGAAACCATCGGCCCTTTCCTGATCATCGTATTCGGTTGCGGGACGATTCAGTTCGCTATCGGCAACTTCCTGGACCCTGCGATGCTGGGCCGGTCACTCAATATGTCGACCTTCCTCGTGATCCTAGCTCTGACTTTCTGGACAACAGTCTGGGGCATGATAGGAGCGTTCCTGAGTGTGCCTTTAACGGTCTGCATCCTGATCGTATTCAGCCACATTTCCGCCTTGCGCCCAATCGCGGTTCTGATGTCGCTGGACGGTCGGATTTGGGATGATCAGGGCAACACAGAAACCTGAAGCGATGCAGCACCCTCTTTTCATTGGTGCCGAAATCTATCGGAAGTCCACCTACGGTGCGAAACATCCGCTAGCGATTCCCCGCGTTTCAACAGTTATTGATCTGTGTCGCGCGTTGGGCTGGCTGAAGGCTGAAAATTATCGCGTGAGCCCCTGCGCCAAACCAAAGGCGCTGCACGCGTTTCATACGCCTGCATACATCGATGCGCTGCAAAAGGCAGAGGCGTCGCAATTCGTATCAGACGAAACCCGACAAAAACACGGGCTGGGCACCCTGTCCAACCCGGTTTTCCCCGAGATGTATCGTCGACCAGCCACCGCTGCCGGTGGTTCGATGCTGGGCGCGGAACTAATCCGCGATGGCGGTGTTGTCTTTAACCCTGCCGGCGGCACTCATCACGGTCTATCCGACCGAGCCAACGGGTTTTGCTACCTCAACGATCCTGTCTTGGCGATTCAGTCCCTCATCCGTTACGGATTGAGCCGGATAGTCTACGTCGATATCGACGCCCATCATTGCGACGGAGTCGAGGCTGCGTTCCACGGCTCCACTAAGGTCAGAATGATATCAATTCACGAAGAGCGCCGCTGGCCATTCAGTGGAACACTGGATGACACTGCGGGAGGAGCGGCTTTCAACCTGCCCGTCCCTCGGGGCCTGAATGACGACGAATTCTTTGCCATCCTGGAAGAGCTGATACTACCTGCCGCCGCTGCGTTTCGCCCTCAAGCCATCCTTCTTCAATGCGGTGCCGATGCTGTGGTCGAAGATCCCCTCTCGCGTTTGACCTTGTCCAATAATGCGCATTGGAGGGCAGTGTCGAGTTTGCAGAAATTGGCGCCGCGGTTCCTCGTTTTAGGTGGCGGCGGCTACAACCCGTGGTCAGTTGCCCGCCTATGGAGCGGCGTTTGGGCAACGCTAAATGGGTATGAAATACCGGACGCTCTGGATGCAAATGCGCAGATCATCCTCAAATCCCTGACATGGAGCCGCGGAGGGGGAAAACAGCCGCCCAAACACTGGGTAAAAACGCTTCGGGACAAGCCACACCTTGGACCAGTTCGTTCTGAATTGTCCGCTAGTCTGGCTCGCATCAGGGCAAGAATTCCATAGTGGAACGAAACGTAGCGGGTTGCTAACCTGATGCTAGCACAGCGCAATTCCGAGCAACCGTTACTATCCCAATTGCATCCCTGCAGCATGAAGCTTCAACTGGAACAAGCAATGAATGCACACAATCAAATAAATGATCTGAAATCTCGGATGGGGCAGTCGATTATCGGCCAGTCCGACGTGATCGACCGCCTGTTGATTGGACTTTTGGCGAACGGAAACTTGCTAATCGAAGGTTTGCCAGGCTTGGCGAAAACCCGGGCCGTCAAAGCAATGGCCCGTAATTTGGATGCCCACTTCAACCGAATTCAGTTTACTCCAGACCTATTGCCGTCTGACGTCACCGGAACTGAAGTGTTTCAACAAACACCGGACGGCGGAACATTCCGCTTCGAGCCGGGCCCCATCTTTGCCAATATTGTTCTGGCGGACGAAATTAACCGAGCGCCGGCAAAGGTTCAGGCCGCGTTGCTTGAAGCCATGGAAGAGCGTCAGGTCACGGTATCGGGTACGACCCACACGATGGACCCGTTATTCATAGTGATGGCAACCCAGAACCCCATCGAGCAAGAAGGGACCTACCCCCTGCCCGAAGCGCAGATGGACCGCTTCCTGATGCACGTACAGATCACTTATCCACCCGTCGAAGACGAGGTCGAGGTCATTCGGCTTGTGCGCGGTGAAGACAACGCCACCGCTTCTTCATCCCGAACCGAAGCTCCTGCGCCGATCCCTCAAGACGCTGTGTTCACCGCAAGGGCGGAAATTGCACAAATACATGTGTCAGACGCAATGGACAGGTATATGGCCGATCTGGTGCAAGCGACACGAACACCCGACAAGTTCAGCGAGGACTTGGCCAACTTGATCGAGATAGGTGCAAGCCCGCGCGCTTCGCTGGCACTTGACAAATGCGGGCGTGCGCAAGCCTGGATGAACGGGCGCGACTATGTGGACCCAGCTGATATCCGGGCCATCGCGCATGACGTTTTCAGACACCGCATTACACTTAGTTTCGAAGCCGAAGGCGAGGCGAAAACGGCTGACGATGTTGTCGCAGAAATTCTTCGCCTTGTGGCCCTGCCCTAAGCTGGCGCCGTGGCCCGAAATGCCACATATCCCTCTGATCCCCGCATCCATGTGACTGCGCAGCACTTGCTGCAACTTGGTGGCAGGTCTACCGGGCTTAGCTTGCTGCCAAAACAACCAGCCCGTTCGATCCTTAACGGGCGGCATTCCTCGCGATTGCGCGGACGTGGTCTTAATTTCGAAGAACTGCGCAACTACCTGCCCGGCGACGATATTCGAACCATTGATTGGAAAGTCACAGCCAGAACAAGTGCCCCCCACGTCCGCGTTTACACCGAAGAGCGTGACCGCCCTGTCCTGTTGTTGGTTGATCAAAGGGTTTCGATGTTCTTCGGAACCAAGGAATTCATGAAATCTGTTGTGGCCGCAGAGGCAGCAGCAATCGCAGCGCATCGAGTATTGGCGCAGGGCGACCGCGTAGGAGGTATTGTTTTCGGTGACACTGGTCTAGCAGAACACCGCCCTCAAAGACGTGCGGCGGCGCTTATGCGATTTCTAACTTCTGTCGGAGCCATGAACTGCAATCTGAATGCAGATTTGCGGTTCGAAACGTCCGTTACGTTGAACGAAGTTTTGAAGCAGGCAGCGCGTATCGCTCATACCAATGCGCTAGTCTGCGTATTTTCTGATTTCGACGGTGTGGACCAGAACTCGGAGAGCCTGTTTCGCAGACTGTCACACGCAAACGACCTGATCCTGTTTAACATTTCTGATCCCAGCGCACATACAGTTCCGACCGAGGCAAGGCTGACCGTCTCGGATGGAGAACAGCAGATCGAAATCGATGGCTCGACCCCCGATCTGGCAAAGCGAATCCGAGAGGCTATGGAAGATCGGCTGGCCCAGTTGTCCAAATGGTCCCTAAGATATGGGTTCCCCATCGTTCCGTTGACAACTGCTGAACCAGCGCTGGGACAACTTCTGAAACTGTTCGGTCATGGCGGAGGTCCGAGATGAGTGCCGACGTCGAAGGCAAGTCCCTTGTCGAACTGCTGGACATGCTGAAACCCGCGCCAGAGCCACAGGTGATCGCGATGACACCGCAAACCGTGGGGTGGCTAATTTTGGCGGTTTTACTAATCTTTGCAGTTCTTTGCGCGGCGCTACTGATACGTCGACGCCGCAAGTTGAATGCATACCGCCGATTGGCTCTAGCAAATATTGACGACGCTCAAGGCGATGTAGCCCAAATTGCCGACGTTTTGCGCCGAACGGCACTGGCGGTATATCCGCGCTCGCTGGTTGCAGGTCTCTATGGTCGAGAGTGGATTGATTTCCTGAACCGATCTTCGGCTGCGGTCTTTCCTGATGCCCTAGGACATGTTCTTACCGAAGCGCCCTACAAAGCGACGAGGAATGATCCAGAAGTCGCTGAAATTGCGAAAAAATGGATAAAAACACATCGTGTTGAAGGAGTGTCCTGATGATCTCCTTCGCTGCGCCTTGGGCCTTCCTTCTTTTACCGGTACCTGCGGTCGTTTATTGGTTCGCTCCGCCATATCGCGAAAAAGCGGCTTCGATCCGAATACCCTTTTTCCGCCGCGTGGCTAAAGCGAGTGGCATAGAGCCGCGGTCCGGTTCGTCGATACGCAATCGCGCCAGACTACCCAAGCTTACAATCATACTAATCTGGTTTCTTCTGGTACTAGCGCTTGCGCGACCTGAAAGACTGGCTGACCCGATAACACTCGAAAAATCCGCGCGCGACGTTGTTCTGGCGCTCGATATTTCAGGATCAATGGATCAGCGAGACTTCACGTCAACCGACGGTGCGCCGAAACAACGGTTAGAGGCTGTGAAAGATGTCATGCGCACTTTCATATCCGAACGTGAAAGTGATCGAATGGCTTTGATAGTCTTCGGCACCAGAGCATTCATACAAGCCCCATTTACGCAGGATACCAAAAGTTTAAACGGCTTTCTTGATCAGACCGCGGTTGGAATGGCAGGCCCCAACACCGCACTTGGTGACGCTATTGGCTTGGGCATTCGTACGTTCGAATCCAGCGACGTTGATCAGCGTATGATGATCGTCCTAAGCGACGGAGCCGACACATCCAGCAGGATGACCCCGATCAATGCAGCCGCCATTGCGGCCGAGAAAGGGGTTGCCGTGTACACGATTGGCGTCGGCGATCCGAGCGCGACCGGAGAAGACCGTGTCGATCTTCAGGCATTGCAGGATATCGCGGAACGCACGGGTGGCCAGTACTTTTTTGCAGATGATGAAGAAGCCCTGACCGATGTCTACCGGCAGATCGATGCGCAAAACCCAAGGATCGTAGAAACGCAAAGTTTCCGCCCAAGGGAAAACCTCGGTCAATACCCGCTGTTGGCCGCGGTGATTGTGATACTTGCGATCTCAACCTATCTCAGCGTTTTTCAGCACCGCAGGTGGCCCCAATGATTGAGGCACTGGCGGAATTTCATTTTATTCGAGCGTATTGGCTGTTTTTTCTTATCCCAGTCCTCTTTCTTTGGGGGATAACCCGCCCCAAGAAATCACAGAAACAGGATTTCTCGGAAAGTATCGCCCCGCACCTTGCAGAAGCGTTGCGGGTTGGCGCTGCAGAAACCCGCGGAGTTTACCCAGCTGACATCGCGATGATAGCGAGCGCGTTTATTGTATTGGCTGCGGCAGGCCCGACCTGGTCTCGAATGGAAAACCCATTGATTGCTGATACCGCTCTTTTAGTAATTACGCTGAAGGTATCGGAAAGTATGGAGAATTCTGACTTAACGCCCTCCAGATTAGAGCGCGCAAAGTTCAAAATCACCGATCTTATCAACGCTCGCGCCGGTGCTCAGACCGCGCTCGTGGCTTATGCCGGGTCACCGCACCGCGTAGCCCCTTTGACTGAGGACGCCAATATCCTACGCCCCTTGCTTGAAGGTTTGGAACCGGCAGTCATGCCCAAAGACGGGGATTCAGCCACTGACGCTTTGGCAATTGGCGAAGACATACTGCAAGGCAACACGACGGCAGGAGCCATCCTTTTTGTCTTGGATGATATCGCACCATCCCAGCTGCAAAACATGAAAACAACCGAAACTCAGCTTTTGTTTCTGACCATGCTTCCTGAGGGTGACACAATCGTTCAATTGGACAATTTTGAAAGTGCACAAGTTGTTCAATTCTCAAACGATGATCAAGACATCAGGCAATTACAAAAGCTTATCAAATCTTCCTATACCAGCGCGCTGGACGACAACGACCTTGTGAAATGGCGCGATCAGGGGTGGATTTTTGCTTGGCCCGCGGCCTTGATGTGTTTGCTGTGGTTCAGGCGCGGTTGGGTAATACAATGGGTATTGCTGGTTTGCTTTTTAGCTTCTCCGTCAGGTCCAGCCCAGGCCGAAGGTTGGCGAGATTGGTTCCGGACACCGGATCAACAGGGGCAAATCGCGTTGAATAACAAAGAGTTTGCAAAGGCTGCTGACCTATTCGAAGACCCGTACCACCAAGGTTATGCACTGTTGAAAGCGGGAAAATACCCCGAGGCGATCACCGTTTTGACCCAGTTAAACACCCCAGAGGCCGCATTTGCAGAAGGCTTGGCAAGAATTCGAAACCGAGAATACCGGCCTGCAATTTCCGCGTTCGAAACTGCTCTGGAGAGGCGACCAGGCTGGCCTGAGGCACAACACAACCTTGAAGTTTCACAGGCTATTCTTGCTTATGTTGAAACCACCAGAGAGCAGTCCGACACCGGAGAAGAATCAGGTATCGGAGCGGACGACACCGTTTTCGATAATGAGGATGGACGCGGCCAAGATACGACCGCCCAGGCGCCTATAGACGGGTCCGCTCCGTTGCCAGCGGATCAATGGATCAGTGCGATTGACACTGACATGCAGGATTTCTTGCGCAACCGCTTCCTTCTGGACAATCAGGCTCAAGAACAATGAGATACTTGGTTCTTCTCATATGTTTGGTCGCTCCATCAGTCGCGCTACCACAATCGGAAAGCTCCAGTGAACCACGCGTGTCTGTCGAAGTTCCAGAAGAAAGTGTTATCGTCGGCCAACCCGCCCTGGTTCGTGTGAAAGTTCTTGTTCCAACCTTCATGCCGTCCCCACCGGTGTTTCCGTCCCTTGAACAAGAAAATCTACTGGTTCGTTTGCCCGAGCGCGCCTCGGGCCCAGTAAGTGACACAGTTGATGGTAAAACTTGGTCCGGGGTCCAGCGCAGTTATCGACTTTACCCTTTGACACCCGGCCAATTGGATTTTGGCGAGCAAGATGTCGAAGTCACTTTTGCGGATCCTGACACGAATAAGCCCGTGCAGAGCACCGTAACGCTTCCGAAAATCTCTTTGTCAGTCGAAGTGCCTGAAGGCGCACAAGGGTTGGACCCGCTGATCATCGCCAACGGCTTTGAACTAAACCAAGACATTGAAGGGCCTTCCGAACTACATGCGGGAGACGCCATTACGCGCAAGTTAACGGCAAATATTTATGGAACCAGCTCAATACTAATACCCCCGCTTTTGGTGGATACGGACGATCCGCTGCTGAAGGCTTACCCGAAAGACCCGCGGTTTTCGGAATCCGAGGACCGTGGGATCCTTTCGGGCCAGCGCGTTGACGAGGTGGTTTATCTTGCCCAAGCAGCAGGAAAAACGACGCTGCCGCCTGTAACCTTGCGTTGGTATAACCTTGAATCCGACAGCGTTGAAACAGCCGAGGTACCAGCAATAGACCTGCAATTGACGGGGCCAGCCAAGCAGCAATTTGACATACGGAACCTTCTGCAGGTCACTCCCTACGTTATATTTTTTACGTTAGTCTTGGCTGCCGTATTTCGTTTGATGGTTCCTTGGTATCGACGCAGGCGCAAGGTGCAAGCACAAATCTACAATGCGTCGCCGGAGTTCGCGTTAGCGCAACTAAGAACTGCGCTAAATGAACAGGACCTGTCAAAAGCCTATTCAGCATTGGATTTATGGAAGTCGCGCACGGTGGAAACGGTCGATACCAGTGTCATGGAACGCCACTTGGCTGCGATATCCGCAACAAGATACGCTGCGACGAAATCGGGTGCTGAGCCGGATTGGTCAGGTGCCATCGCGGCTATCGGCTCGTTGTCAAAGAGCACACAGCGTAAACCGACGGCACTTCCGCCGCTAAATCCTTGAGTTCAGGTTTGGCAATTTGCAAACAGGGCCGCCCTGTCTTTTATCAGGATGCGGCCGTAACCGATTTCAATTAAATCCAAATCCTCTAATCGGTGAAGGCTTCTGTGTAGCGTAGGACGGGAAACAGCCACCATCTCTGCCAATTCTTCCTGAGATACTATGATCCAGCCATCGGATTTGGACGTTCCCTCGTCCAGATGAAGCAAACGAAGAGCCACCCTTTTCTCGGCCCCGGTTACAAGAAGGTTGGCAATAACCCTCAAAGCAGTCCGCATATTGTAGTGGGTCAATGCGTAGAAATCTCGGATGTAGTCCGGATGTTTCTGTACAAGGCTATTGATCCGCGCACTTGGAAAAAACAGTACTGTGGTCTCGCAAGTTGTCACGACACTCATCAATCTGAATGAGTTCGCGAACATTGCCAGATCACCAAACCAGAAACCAACGCCTTGGCGGTGAAAGACTAAGTCCTGTCCATCATCCGCAGGAACGGCCAACAAAACCCCACCATCCAACACTGCGTACAGCCCATTGACCGGATCACCGTGATGGTAAAGCGTTTCACCAGTTTCAAACGCCCGCACCATCCCGCAGCTCAATAAATCTTCCTGGAAACATTGCGAGCGCTCGGCAAACCAAGTGGCTTCCCGCAAGAGGTTCATATTATTAACTTTATCAAACATTAGTAATTTCCAATGTGATCATATGATAAATTTAAAGTCCACCTTTTACCATACAGTAAAAGAGTTCGATTCCTTCACGAGCTACTCTGCCAAAAGGTCGAGCAAATTTTCTAAAACGGTTCAATTTCCTTATGTTGAACCTTTTTTTTCAACAAGACTCTTTGGGTCTTTCTGACCCATATAGATCGGGAGAAAACCATGTCACCACCACGTTTGACGACCAAGAATTGGCGAATTGGGCTTCGCCGGATTGCTGTGGCGACTTTCGCCGTGGCCTTGGCGCTGCCAGCTTGGGCGCAGGACCAAAAGCCCAATATTCTGGTGATCTGGGGCGATGACATTGGCCAGTCCAACATCTCAGCCTACACCATGGGACTGATGGGGTATCAAACTCCGAATATTGACCGTGTAGCCAAGGAAGGCATGATCTTCACCGACTATTACGGCGAACAATCCTGTACGGCCGGCCGCTCGTCCTACATTATGGGTCAGTCGGTATTCCGGACTGGATTGTCAAAAGTTGGCTTGCCGGGTGCTGATCTGGGTATGCAGGTCGAAGACCCCACCATAGCCGGACTTTTGAAGGACCACGGCTATGTAACCGGGCAGTTCGGAAAAAACCACCTTGGTGATAAGGACGAACATCTTCCCACAAACCACGGTTTTGATGAGTTTTTCGGAAACTTGTATCATTTGAACGCCGAAGAAGAACCGGAAAATGAAGACTACCCCGGTGATGCTGTTCTTGCTGACGGTCGCACGTTCCGCGAAGCCTACGGTCCCCGAGGCGTCATTAAGTCCAAAGCCGATGGAACAATCGAAGACACCGGCCCGCTAACTAAAAAGCGTATGGAGACGGTTGACGAAGAAACGGTCGCTGCGGCGATTGATTTCATCAAGCGCGCGAACGAACAGGGTCAACCCTTCTATGTTTGGTGGAATGGTACTCGCATGCACTTTCGAACCCATGTCAAAGACGAAATGCGCGCCCAGGCGAACGAGATCTTTGGCGGTGTGGCAGACGAGTACACTGCTGGTATGATCGAGCATGACATGCATGTCGGCCAATTGCTGGATTTACTGGATGAGCTTGGCATCGCCGACAACACGATCGTGCATTACTCGACCGACAACGGCCCACATATGAACACGTGGCCAGACGCGGCCGCAACGCCATTCTGGGGTGAAAAGAACACGAACTGGGAAGGTGGCTGGCGCGTGCCGTCGATGGTGCGGTGGCCTGGCAAAATCGAAGCCGGTTCCGTCACAAACGAAATCGTGCATCATATGGATTGGTTGCCAACCTATCTGGCGGTCGCCGGTGACGCAGATATCAAAGAAAAGCTGAAAGCCGGATATAGCTCGGCTGCTATGGGCCGTGACTACAAAGTGCATCTGGATGGATACAACATCTTACCGTTGTTGACTGGTGAGGCGGCTGAAAGCCCACGTCGTGAAATCTTCTATTTCTCGGATGATGGCGACCTTACGGCACTGCGTTTTGATGATTGGAAGCTGATCTTCCTTGAGCAGAAAGCATGGGCAACCCTGCGCGCATGGATCGAACCGTGGACAGAGCTTCGTATCCCTCTGATCATCAACCTGCGTCGCGACCCATATGAACGCGCCTATCGGACGTCCAACACCTATTACGACTGGCTGCTGGATCGAGCGTACTTCTTGGTACCTGCCCAGCAATATGTTGGTAACTTCTTGGCAACATTCCAAGAGTTCCCTCCACGCCAGAAAGCTGCCAGCTTCAATCTGGATCAGGTGATGGAGAAATTGGCCACTCCGACAAACAACTAATGTCGACAGCAATACTTCAGGGGGCCGTTTCAACAACAACGGCCCCTTGCGATTTTCAGACATAAGGAATTGATCATGAAAGCCGTTCTTCTCTCTGGGCTTCTCTCGGTTTCAGCGGTTTTTGCTTATGCTGATCCGCTGCCCAGTTGGCAGGATGCCGACTCCAAGGCCCGCATTATCGATTTTGTACGCTCTGTCACTGACCCCCAGGGGATGGACTATGTAACACCGGCCGACCGAATTGCCGTTTTTGACAATGACGGCACCCTTTGGGCGGAACAGCCTGTCTATTTTCAGCTCATTTTTGCAATGGACCGTCTGTCAGAAATGGCTGAAGCAGATCCGACCATTCTGAGCAGCCCTGTTCTGGAAGCCGCCGCCAAACACGATGTGCAAGCCATCGCGGAAGGTGGGCATGACGCGCTGATCGAAGTGATCAACGCGTCGCATTCTGGCACAAGCGTCGACGCATTCCAGGTGGCGGTCGAGGAATGGCTAAACACCGCACAACATCCTGAAACCGGCCTAAACTATGATGCGATGACCTATCAACCGATGGTGGAGCTTCTTCGCTACCTCAGAGATGAAGGATTTCGAACTTATATCGTGTCCGGAGGTGGGTTGCATTTCATGCGTGTCTTCGCCGAAGAAGCTTATGGCATTCCGCCGGAACAGGTGTTGGGTACCTATTCTGCTTCGACCTACGAAACGTTGGATGGCAAACCGGCTATCGTCAAATCGCCGGGCATCGCCTTCATCGACGACAAGGAAGGCAAGCCCATCAACATCGAACGCACTATCGGGCGGCGGCCGATCTTTGCCGCGGGCAACTCCGACGGAGATTTCGCAATGCTTGAATGGACAACTGCCGGAGACGGACCAAGGTTAGGAGTGTTGATCCATCATACAGACGCGGCGCGTGAATGGGCCTATGACCGTGAAAGTCCAATCGGGAAACTGGTGGACGGGTTGGACAAGGGGCCGGATATGGGTTGGGTGATCGTAGATATGGCCGAGGATTGGAAACGCGTCTACACTGGCTCCGACTAGATTGAAGAAGGGCCGCTAACACGATGTGGACACTGCTTGTTTCTGTCGCCGTCTTTTGCCTTTACGTGACGGCGGCCATCTTTGCTTTACGCGCGGCCCAAACTGCAAGAACACCACAAGGGGCCGTCGGTTGGGTGGTTTTCCTGATCTCGGCCCCTGTTTTTGGTGTCCCGCTGTATTTGTTTCTGGGCCATCACCGGTTTCGGGGCTACCGCATCGCGCGCAAGCAAAGCGAAAGCGTGGTCGAGGGGATCAAGACCTTCGCTGATTTTTCTAAACCCGACCCCAAAACAATGAACATAAACCCAAAGCCGTTCGAGGCTTTGGCCCATCTGCCTGTGTCGCGCGGCAACGGTGCACAGTTGCTGGTCGACGGACAGGCCACATTCGATGCGATCTTCGAGGCCATTGACGCAGCGCGCAGCTACGTTCTTATACAGTTCTATATCGTTCGCGACGACGCTTTGGGGCAGCGTTTGCAAGCCAAGTTGATCGCTGCAGCGGAAAGAGGCGTCAGTGTTCGCTTTATGACGGACTCGGTTGGCAGCTACAGTTTGCCGACAGCCTATTTGGACAAGTTGCGCGAGGCAGGTGTCGAAATCGCCAACCCGCGTGATCGCCGCGGCCCCCAGCATCGGTTTCAGCTGAACTATCGCAATCACCGAAAGACAGTGATTATTGATGGTGAGATCGGGTTCATCGGCGGCCACAACGTCGGTGTCGAGTATTTGGGCCAGGACAATCATTTTGGCCATTGGCGGGACACGCATATCCGGATGACCGGTCACATTGTCCGCCAGCTGCAACTGATTTTCACGGAAGACTGGCACTGGGCGCATGAAGAAGACTTGATTGACGAACTGGTCTGGGCAGGGCCGGAGTCCGATCAAGACATGAACGCCCTTCTTGTAGCAACCGGCCCGGGCGACGAGACCGAGACCGGAGCCATGATGTTTTTTGCCGCCATCGCCGAGGCCAAAACACGCCTGTGGATCGCATCGCCATACTTCGTTCCCGATATCGATGTGATGACGGCCCTTCAACACGCCGCCCTTCGCGGCGTCGATGTGCGCATTCTGGTCCCCGAAGTCATTGACCACCGCCTTCCATGGCTGGCTGCCTTTGCTTATTTCGACGAAATCCGGGACTGCGGTGCTCGTGTTTTTCGCTACACGGACGGGTTTATGCATCAAAAGGTATTCGTGGTGGACGACACTCTTGCTGCCGTGGGCACGACAAATCTGGACAACCGTTCATTCCGGCTGAATTTCGAAGCGATGGCCCTGTTTTTTGACAGCCGGGCCGCCGAGGCCGTCGCCGAAATGCTTAAGAACGATTTTGACAACAGTTATGAGCTTGAACGGAACCTGCCCGACCAGCGCGCTTATATCCGGTTCGGATCGCCCCTGGCGCGCCTGTTTGCGCCGATCCTTTAACCCATAAGCTCTTCTTTGAAGACCTGCGTCATCACGGCCACCATGAAGGCTGTGGACAGACCAAAGGCCAACAAACCTGTCACCGACGCGAAAGCACCGAAGATACGCAGGGGTTCGCCCAAGACGATGTCGCCATACCCAAGCGTCGTGAACGTCACCAACGAGAAATACAGCGCTGTGTTCCAGTCGGGTAGAATATCCCCCAGGATCCAGACCACCGCCCATAGCCAGACCTGAAACGTATGGATCGCGACGATAAACACCAATGCCACACATAACGGAGCTGCAATGGTGAAAAACCTTTTGCTGTTCTCCAGTCGCAACGCAAAGATGCGGATTACCTGCGTGCACCACGTCAGCAGAATGATTTCCAAAACGAAGCAAATCCCAAGATAGATGCTGCCCCATACGATCTGTTCAAGTAAGGTCATGTGTCCGTATCTCGTTTTGCCTTCTGAAAAAGCTCTGCAACAATGACTGGTTAGGCCCATCGGGACAACCCTGCGTGATCCGCTGCGACGAATGGAAACGAATCCGTGTCAGTGCTGGACTCCGACTGCGTTGGGTCCACATTGTGGCGCACGGTAAGAGAGCGATCAGAATGCTGCTGAAAATCGAGAATGTTCGAAAATCCTATCCTGGAGGACGACCGGTGCTTCAGGGTGTTTCGCTTGACTTGGACACGGCCCAAACTTTGGCGCTGACCGGTGAAAGCGGCAGCGGCAAAAGCACCCTTCTGAACCTCGCGGCGGCGATGGACAGTTTCGAAGACGGAGAGATCACGTTGGATGGCACAGGTTTGTCGTCGCTCGACGACCCCGGCCGGGCCGATCTACGCCGGCATAGCCTGTCGATTGTTTTCCAGCAGTTCAATCTGATCCCATCTTTGACGGTCAGGCACAACCTATCCTTCCACGCCCGGCTTGCGGGGCAAGAGGATAAAGACTGGAACGCCCATCTGGCCGACCGGTTGGGCCTGTCTGATCTTTTGGATCGCTACCCCGAGACGCTTTCGGGCGGCCAACAACAACGCGTCGCTATCGGGCGCGCGCTGGCGTCTCGACCCAAGCTGCTGCTTGCCGACGAACCGACAGGCAATCTCGACGAAACCGCCAGCGCGAATGTTTTGGACCTGATGTTGTCGCTGGTCTCCGAGACAGGGACCGCTCTGCTTTTGGTGACACACTCAAGCGAGATTGCAGACCGGCTGGACAAGCGCGCGCATCTCAGCGGTGGTCGCATAGCATGACGCAAGCCGTTATTCAGGCCCTGCTGTCCCATTGGCGCGCACATCGAATACAACTCGCCACCCTTCTGATCGGGATCGCGCTGGCGACAGCGCTGTGGTCGGCTGTACAAGCCATCAATGCCGAAGCCAGGGCCAGTTATCAAAGGGCGAACAACCAGTTGGCTCTGGGGCAATTCGATACCCTTCAAGACCCCTCGGGCCTGTTTCCCTTAGCACGCTACACCGAGCTGAGGCGTGCAGGATGGCAAGTGGCCGCCGCGCTAGAGGGCTCTATGCGCATAAACGGCCGCACGGTTCGAGTGCTGGGTGTAGATATGCTTAGCTACCCTGCCCTGCCCGCAGTTACCCAGATGGAGGAAGGCGAAACCCCTCCTGATCCGGCCCAGATACTGACCGCTCCAGGCCGATTGCTGGTACACCCTGAGCTGGCAACGTTGCTAACTGGAACCCAGGACCTGCCACCAATGGTGGTGACAGATAACCTTCCATCAGACCTGATCCTTACAGATATTGGTGTGGCCGAGGTTTTGCTGAACCGCCCCGGTCTTTTGTCCCGTGTCATCATCTTACCGAACCAACCACGCAACCTGCCAGATCTTGCCGCCGTCGCTCCGTCTCTGGAACGGATAGACGCAGCCTCGCAACTGGACACGGCCCAACTGACCGACAGTTTCCATCTGAACCTGACAGCTTTTGGATTGCTGTCCTTTGCAGTTGGGCTGTTCATCGTCCACGGTACGGTCGGGCTTGCCTTTGCTCAGCGGCGCGCAATGATCCGCACCATACGGGCACTTGGAGTCTCGATGCGGCGACTGGTCTGGATGATCATGGCGGAACTGACCCTTTTTGCCATCGTCGGAGGCATCCTTGGCCTGATGCTTGGGTTCTTCATTGCGGGCGCTTTGCTGCCTGATGTTGCAGCCACTTTGCGCGGTTTGTACGGGGCACCTGTGAGTGGCCAGATCGCCTTGCAACCTGAATGGGTTCTGGCGGGCCTTGCGATGGCCGTCGGTGGCACCTTGCTTGCCAGCGGGCAAGCCCTGTTCCGCTTGTCCCGAATGCCATTGCTGTCGGGCGCTGAGCTTCAGACGTGGCGTGTAGCGTCGTCAGACAGGTGGCTTTCCCCTATTGCGGGCTCTGTGGCGATCCTAGGTGGTGTCGCGGCGCACCTTTTGGTCGGAGGCCTGGTAAGCGGTTTTGCCATGGTCGCCGGCTTTCTGGTCGGTGCCGCGCTCATTTTGCCAACGTTGTTATCCCTCGCGCTGCAAGTGCTGCAACGCCGTGCAACAGGCCCGATCGCCCAATGGGTATGGTCCGACATGCGCGCTCAGCTTCCCGGTCTGTCCTTGGCCTTGATGGCCCTGTTGTTGGCCCTGGCTGCCAATGTCGGTGTGGGCACGATGGTGTCCAGCTTTCGACTGACCTTTACCGGATGGCTGGATCAACGCCTGACGTCCGAACTGTACCTGACACCTTCCGATCAACAACAGGCGCAAGAGATTGCCGAATGGCTTGCCCCACAAGTGCACGCATTACTACCTATTCGCAACGTGGAGCTGTCGCATAGCTCGGGACCTTTGTTTTTGTACGGCGTTGTCGACGATCAGACCTATCGCGAAAAATGGCCCCTGATCGCATCTTCATCAGAAACGTGGGACCGTGTGATGGACGGAACTGCAATCTTGATCAACGAACAATTGGCCCGGCGCGAAGACCTTTGGCCGGGTGACGTTCTAAGCCTTGGCGCGAACCTCAGTTTGCCCATAGCAGGGGTGTATTCTGATTATGGCAACCCCACCGGACAAGCCATTGTTTCGATGGATCGCCTTGATAAAATCGCCCCCGGCGCGAAAATCCGTGGCTTTGGCATCCGAGTCCCTGAAGATCGGGCAACGGAACTGGCCCAGACCGTGCGTGACCGCTTTGATCTGCCATCGCGGTCGGTCGTTCAACAGGCGGCGATGAAGGCGCAATCCGTGGCGGTTTTTGAAAAAACATTCGTCGTCACTGCGGCGCTGAACATCCTGACACTTGGTGTCGCAGGATTTGCGATTCTGACAAGCCTGCTAACACTGTGGACGCAGCGCTTGCCGCAAATTGCGCCGATCTGGGCGCTGGGGTTAACACGAGCGCGTCTGGCCCGGCTAGAGCTGTTGCGCAGCGTGTTGCTTGCGGCGCTGACGGCGGTTTTCGCGCTGCCGCTTGGGTTGGTGTTGGCATGGACCCTACTTGCGGTCATAAATGTCGAGGCCTTCGGCTGGCGATTGCCGATGTATCTGTTTCCATCGGATTGGGTCTATCTTCTGGTGCTCACCCTTGTGGCCGCTCTCATCGCGGCTGCCCTGCCTGCACTTCGCCTGTTACGCCTGCCGCCAGCCGACCTTTTAAGGGTGTTCGCCAATGAGCGTTAAATATGTCCTCTTGATACTGACTTTGCTGTTGCCAAGCACGGCACAGAGCCAAGGCTATGCCGGTTTGGGCGGCTCGGCCGAAGGGTTCGACGTACCTCAAGCAGGTTATGATTTCAGCTTTCCGCAAGATCACGGTCCGCACCCGTCATACCGGATCGAATGGTGGTATCTAACGGCAAACCTGAGCGGAGAGGATGGGCGCAGCTATGGTTTGCAATGGACCCTGTTCAGATCGGCCCTCAGACCAAACGAAGTCGAAGGGTGGCAAAGCCCTCAAATCTGGATGGGCCACGCAGCTGTCACCACACCCGAAGCGCATCACTTTGCAGAGCGCCTGTCGCGTGGCGGTATTGGTCAGGCGGGCGTCACAGCCGACCCGTTCGCGGCGTGGATCGATGAATGGTACATGCAGGGGGACGATCTGGATCGTCTGAACCTTCGCGCTCAGGGGGCTGACTTTGGGTATGATGTGTCCCTCGACGCGCAGGGTCCGTTGGTTTTCCATGGAAACGGCGGGTATTCCGTCAAATCCGCAGACGGGCAAGCCAGTTACTACTACTCGCAACCTTTCTACACCGTTGAAGGGACGCTGCGGCTGCCTGACGGCGATATCGCTGTCACGGGGCAAGCCTGGCTGGACCGCGAATGGTCATCGCAGCCGCTGGCTGCCGACCAGACCGGGTGGGATTGGTTTTCCCTCAGCTTCGATGACGGTGACAAGCTGATGGCCTTCCGCCTAAGGGGGGGCCGTGGGGACTTTACCGCCGCCACGTGGATTGCCCCTGACGGTACAACCATCTCTTTGCCCGATGGTGCTGTACGGGTCCTTCCGTTGGACACGGCACAGGTGGCTGATCGTGATGTGCCCATTCGGTGGCAGGTCACGCTGCCGGATCGCGATCTTGATGTAGAGGTATCGGCTATGACACCGGATTCATGGATGGCGACGATGTTTGAATATTGGGAGGGTCCGGTTACCGTCACTGGCAGCCACAGTGGTCGTGGCTACCTTGAAATGACCGGATACTGACTAGCGAACGACAAAAACCGAGACGTTAGAGTGTCGCACTACCCGTGCCGCATTCGGACCCAGAAGGTAGTCCTTGAAATCCGGTTTGTGCGCTCCGATCACGATCAGATCTGACCCGGCACTATCGGCCGTTTTCAGGATTTCCTGATAGGCTGTACCGGTTGCAACCACATGGCGGACAGTCTCGTTCCGTTCCGCACCCAGCGCCGCGACACACATATCGGTCAGTTTCGTCTGCGCTTCTTCCAACGCTTTTTCATGGAAATCGGCTTGAAAGAAACCGGACACCCAGCTTTCGCCGAAATCCGGCAGAACAGTTACAACATCAAGCTGCGCGTCTTCCATCTGGGCTAAGGCAGCCGCTTTTTTGAGGACATGGACATCCAGATCACCATTGCTGATGTCAACGGCACAGAGGACAGAGTTTGTCATGCGGGCACCTCTTGTCTGGTGGCACGGCCACGTTGCAGGAAGGCGATCAGACCCAGGAATATCATCGCCGGGATATAGATCAGTTGTTTCGGAGGCTGGCTGGAAGGCACACTGACCGAGGTCAGACGGACCGCCTCATCCCCGTAATAGTCAAAGATGTCCAGATCATCGGCAACCGGCGCACCGAACAAGGGTTCTTCCAATTTGACCAACCCATCCTCTGGGATCAGCAACAGCCCCAAAGCTTCAACCCGCGCTTCGCCGCCCTCTTCGTCGCCGACGGTCACGACTACCGTGGTATCAGTCATCTCAAGCGTGTCAAAATCGGGGCCAGCAACGACCAGTCGCATCTCGGTTCCCGGTGGGGTTTGGCCGATCGTTTCGACCAAAGCAGCCGGTTCGACCGATGTGTACGGAGGCGCGATCCGATCCATGAAGTAGTCCGGTCGGAACAGTGCAAAAGCCACAGCGATCAGCGCGATGCTTTCATAGATACGGCTGTGGGTCAGGAAATAGCCCATTGTCCCCGCAGTGAAGACGAGGATGGCAATGGTCGCGAATATAGCGACGATTATGCCCTCGACCCAAGTGACGTCGATCAACAGCAGATCCGTGTTGAAGATGAACACAAATGGCAGCGCTACGGTGCGCAGGCTGTAGAAAAACGCGGTGAAGCCTGTCTTGATCGCGTCACCCCCAGAAACGGCGGCTGCAGCGAAGCTTGCCAAACCCACGGGCGGTGTCACATCAGCCATGATACCGAAATAGAACACGAACAGATGCACGGCGATTAGCGGCACGATCAGCCCGCTTTGCGCGCCCAGCTCAACCACCACTCCGGCCATCAAAGAACTGACGACGATATAGTTCGCAGTGGTCGGCAGGCCCATGCCCAGAATCAGGCTAAGCAGTCCGACCATCACCAGCATCAGAATCAGGTTGCCGCCCGACAGGAACTCGACCAGATCAGCCATCACCTGCCCCACGCCGGTCAGCGTCACGGTGCCCACGATCACGCCCGCCGTGGCGGTGGCCAGCGCGATGCCGATCATGTTCCGCGCGCCGTCAATCAGGCCCTGCCATAGATCGGCCACGCCGTCGATGAACGTATCGTAAAGGTTGCTCTGACCCCGGAAGATTGCCTTGAGCGGCTTCTGCGTCACAAGAATTACAAACAGCAGCGCGGTGGCCCAAAACGCCGATAAGCCGGGCGATTTCTGTTCGATCATCAGGAAATAGACCAACACGATAATCGGCAGCAGATAGTGCAGACCCGCTTTGTAAATTTCGGCGATAACGGGCAGCTCTACCTCTTTGGCATTTGGATCGTCCGGCTCCAGATCCGGGACCTGAGAAGCCAGATAAAGAAGGACCACATAAACCGCACACACAATCAGGCTAAGGATCAGACCCGCCGCAGACGGAGCCCACGCCGTGACCGCCTCGACCGGGAATTGCGAGCTATAGCACAGCCCTGCAAACACTAGGAAAAAGGACAGCATCCCGACAACGGTCCGCGCCAGATGCACCTCGCGATTGCCCAGCGTCGGCATGTTGCGCTTCACGGCTTCGAGGTGAACGATATAGACCAGCGCGATGTAGGAAATCGCGGCGGGCAGGAAGGCGTGGGTGATCACCTCGACATAGGAGATGCCCACATATTCCACCATCAGGAAGGCCGCAGCCCCCATCACCGGCGGCATGATCTGTCCGTTCACCGAACTCGCCACCTCGACCGAACCCGCCTGTTCACTGGAAAAGCCCACCCGCTTCATCAGCGGTATGGTGAAGGTGCCGGTGGTCACCACGTTCGCAATCGACGAGCCCGAAATCAGGCCGGTTGCGGCCGACCCAACAACAGCCGCTTTGGCCGGACCACCCCGCAGGTGGCCAAGCGCGCCAAAGGCCATCTTAATAAAGTAATTCCCTGCCCCGGCCTTATCCAGCAATGCGCCGAACAGCACGAAGAGGAAAACGAATTTCGTAGACACACCAAGCGCGATGCCAAACACACCCTCGGACGTGATCCACATGTGGCTCATGGCTTTTTTCAAGCTTGCGCCCTTCCAGCGGATCACCTCGGGCACCCATTCCGAGGAACCGAAGAACACATAGAGCAGGAAGATCGTCGCGATGATTGCCATAGCCGGGCCAAGCGCGCGGCGTGCGGCCTCGAACAGCAGCAAAAGGCCACCCAGCGCGATCCACTTGTCGGTATCATCCGCCAGACCACCGGCGTTTACGATCTTGTCGTAGAAGAAATACCCGTAAAGCGCCACAAACGCCCCAAGAGCGCCCATGATCCAGTCTTGAATGGGAATGTAGTTTCGCGGACTAGATTTCAGTGCCGGATAGGCCGCAAAGGCCAGGAACATCGCAAAAGCCAGATGGATCTGGCGCGAGTTGTTCACCACGCTGCCCGGCAGAGCCACGTTGGAAATCGGCGAGGCAAGAACGACCTGAAACACCGACCAAAGCGCTGCAACGACAGCCAGAAAAATCCCGACACTGCCAACCGGATTACGCCCCCCTGCATCGGACGAGGCTACAAGCTCCTGTAGCTCTTCTTCGGATAGAGGGCGATTGGATTGGGTGTCGGAACTCATCAGGATGTCTCCCCGTCATGCGACCTTTTTGGCCTTATTCGCTACCCGGTTACGCCGGGCTTGGGTGGCGGAGCGCCCGAAGGCACTCCGCATCAGGTCTGGATTATTGAATCCAGCCTTTTTCTTTGTAGTACTTCTCGGCGCCCGGATGCAGCGGAGCCGACAGACCGTCGGAAATCATTTCTTCGGGCTTGAGGTTGGCGAAAGCCGGGTGCAGCTTTTTGAAATCGTCGAAGTTTTCAAAAACCGAGCTGACAACCGCATAGACCGCGTCTTCCGACACATCCGCCGAGGTCACGAAAGTCGCGCCAACACCAAAGGTCGTGGTGTCACCGTCAGACCCGCGATACATGCCGCCCGGAATGGTCGCGGTGCGGTAATACGAGTTGCCGTCGATCAGGCCGTCAATCGCGTCGCCGGTTACGTTGACCAGAACAGAGTCACAGGCGGTGGTGGCTTCCTGGATCGAGCCCGACGGGTGGCCCACGGTGTAGATCATCGCGTCGATCTGGTTGTCGCACAGGGCTGCCGACTGTTCGGCTGCTTTCAGTTCGGATGCCAGGGCGAAATCATCGATCGTCCAGCCCATGGCGTCCAGAACAACATCCATGGTGCCGCGCTGACCGGAACCGGGGTTGCCGATGTTCACGCGCTTGCCCTTAAGGTCTTCAAAGCTGCTGATGCCGGAATCGGCACGGGCGACAACAGTGAACGGCTCGGGGTGGACCGAGAACACAGCGCGCAGATTTTCAAACGCACCAGCATCTTCGAATTTCGAGGTGCCGTTATAGGCATGGTACTGCCAGTCGGACTGGGCCACACCGAACTCCAGCTCGCCTTCGCGGATGGTGTTAATGTTGTAAACCGATCCGCCCGTTGACTCGACCGAGCACCGAACGCCATGCTCTTTGCGTCCTTTGTTCACCAGACGGCAGATCGCGCCACCGGTCGGGTAGTACACGCCAGTCACACCGCCGGTACCGATGGTGATGAACTCTTCCGCATAAGCTGCCGGAGCCATCATGGCTGCCGTGACAAACGCGCCAAGGCTTAGCTTGCTGCTGTTTTTCATTTTTGAGAACTCCCAAACTCTTATTGTGGATGAGAGACATGTCAGCGGCCCCCCATCTGGGACCATGCCGGTACGGCAAGCCACCCTATCATGCAACAGGGTCAAGCATCTGAAATTCCAAAATCTCCCAACTTAGACGACGTTTCATTCAGACACTCATCTTGTCAACCCCTGCACATGACGTAACGTCCTCAATCAGCATATATGACGGAATCTGCCAAAGTTTCCCCATTGGTCGAATTTGAGTGTATACCGCTTCAAACTCAGCCATTGGCCGGTCCTAACGGAATGGTTTGGTTGGTTCGTTCAAACCCGGAGTAGAAAGGGCGAAAAGCCGTGAACAAAACATCGTTCAGCCCGCTGCTGGCCATTGCGCTTGCCCTAAGTGCCGCCATCGCAGTTTGGGGGCTTGCCGACCCGCAAGGGCTGGGCAAATTGGCCGCTGCCGCAGTGGCGACTCAATTCAACAGCCGCGGCTGGTTTATCATGCTCGAGGTCAGCGGGTTGCTGTTCGTCGCGCTCTTTCTAGCCTTTTCCCGGTTCGGGAACACTCGGTTGGGCAAAGACACGGATACGCCCGAATTTTCCACCCCGGCTTGGATCGCTATGCTTTTTGCCGCCGGGATGGGCGTCGGCCTGTTATTTTACGGAGCCGCCGAGCCGTTGACCCACTTCGAAGTACTGCGGCAATACCGCGACGAGCCGGATGCGGCCAGCTACGCCATGTTCGTCACCTACCTTAACTGGGGGTTTCATGCATGGGCCATTTACGGAATCGTGGCGTTGGTCATCGCCTATTTCGCCTATCGCAAAGGCAGGGCCTTGCTTTTGAGCGCACCAGTGCTGGACACTTTTGGCGATATGCCCTGGACCCGGTCCCTGGGCTGGCTGTTCGATCTTTTGTCAATCGTTGCGATCGCTGTGGGGTTGGCCGGGTCAATGGCAATGGGGGTTTTCCAGATACAAACAGGGTTGGCAGGGCTGATCGGAGTTGAAAACCCCGACACCCTGACGATACCGGTCTTTGTCGCGCTTTGTGTTGCGTTCATTATTCCGCTGCGCAAGGACCTTGGCGACGGGATGGCGCTGCTGTCAAACGCCGCGATGCTGATTGCTGTCAGTATGATGATCTATCTGCTGCTGCTTGGCCCAACATCGTTCCTTATGAACGACATCGTCGCCGGGTTTGGCCGGTACCTGTTCGAAGTTCTACCCGCCGGGTTTTCGACCGCCGAGTTTTTCGATGACATCATCGTCGACTGGTTTCAGGGCTGGACGCTGAACTACATGATCTGGTGGTTAGCTTGGTCGCCCTTTGTGGGTATCTTTATCGCTCGTATTTCGCGCGGGCGAACCATTCGTGAGTTTCTGGTAGGCGTTATCATCGCACCCACCCTGTTTTCGATCTTGTGGTTCGGAATCTTCGGAGGCTTAGGCTTTTACGACGCCCTGCGCCAAGACGCAGAACTGTCTGCGATAAACGCGCAAAATCTGGACGCCACGACCTTTGCTCTGCTGGAACGGTTTCCATTGGACGGCTTGACGAGGGCCGCAACGGTTTTGGCGGCATTTCTGTTCGTCATTACCAGTGTGGTCAGCGCCGGATTCACCTTGGCGATGATCGGAACCGGTGGGGACGAGAACCCCTCGCCCCGCATACGCACAATCTGGGGGGCGATTCTCGGAGCTTTAGGGCTGGCTATGATATTTGTCGGTGACATTGGGCTTGTCCGGTCGATCATAGCCTTGTCGGCCATAGCCTTTGTTTTCATCGTTCCGGTACTGGTTATCTGCCTGATCAAATCACTGGCCCGCGAGGACCACTCATGAGCACTTCCCTGATTGACACGCTTCTAAACATCAATGTGTTCCTGTTCATCGGCTTTCTGGTCTGGCTCAGCCTCCGACCGGACCCTTAAGGGTCGCCAACACACTTTGCTTAACGGAAGATGTGGTGCCCAAGGAGAGACTCGAACTCTCACGCCCGTGAAGGCGGGGGATTTTGAATCCCCTGCGTCTACCATTCCGCCACTTGGGCCACGAACACTGGATTAGCGCCCAAGTTCAGGAAGGTCCAGAGGCAAAAAACAACCCATCGTCATTTGTTTTTCCGGCGGCAGTTGACCCTAGGATGACCGCGTGATTTGGCTAACCCATCTGTTGACCGGGATTTTGGCGCCGAATGATACGATCACTCTATGACTGGACTATTCGTCTGGCCGAACACCCGCACGCTTTGTGGGCATTGGCCGTAGTGGCCTTTATTGAAAGCTCGTTCTTTCCGATTCCGCCCGATGTGCTGATGATTCCGATGATCCTGGCGCGACCGTCACGCGCGTGGTTGATCGCGACAGTTGCGTTGGTCGCTTCGGTGCTCGGTGGGTTGCTTGGATACGCGATTGGGGCGTTTTTCTATGAAAGCCTCGGTCAGCCCATCCTCGAATCCATGGGCAAGGCTCACGCGATGGAGGAATTCAACACCCGTTTCAACGATTTCGGGTTCTGGGCTGTGCTGGCGGCGGGCGTGACCCCGTTTCCCTACAAGGTCATCACCATCATGTCGGGCTGGACCGGCATGCCTCTGGGCACATTCATTGCGACGTCGATTCTGGCTCGTGCATTGCGCTTTTTCATTGTAGCCGGTCTTTTGTGGGGCTTTGGAGAGCCGATCCGCGCCTTCATCGAAAAGCGACTGGGCCTGATGTTCACGTTGTTCATAATCCTGCTGTTCGGCGGCTTTCTTGTGGTGAAATACATATGACACGAAGAGCTCAACTGATTTTGGTCGCTGCCGGCGGCTCTGGCGCGTTGCTGCTGGGGGCGTGGGCATTTCAATACCTTGGCGGTATGGCACCTTGCAAAATGTGCATTTGGCAGCGCTATCCTCATGCCGTAGCTTTTGTTGTAGGCGCGTTGGCTCTGGCGCTGCCGTGTTTGAACTTTTTGCCCCTCGTCGGAGCACTAGCTGCGCTGTCCACTGCGGCTATCGGCTTTTTCCACGCCGGGGTCGAGCAAGGGTGGTGGGAAGGCCCCTCAAGCTGCACTTCCGGTGATATCGGAGGACTATCGACTCAGGACCTGTTCGACCAGATCATGACCGCGCCCCTTGTACGCTGCGATGACATCCCGTGGGAGATGTTTGGATTGTCCATGGCCGCCTGGAACGGCGTAATCTCGACTGTGCTGATTGTATTCTGGATGCTGGCCTGGCGTCAGAACTCGTCCAGCTCGGCATCCCAGTAAAGAAAGTCGATCCAGCTGTCATGCAGGTGATTGGGCGGGAACTTCCGCCCGACATTGCGCAAGGCTTCAGCATCGGGCTGGCGCGGCGGCTTGCGCAGGGTCATTCCTGCCTGCCGCAGCGATTTCGACCCTTTGCGCAGGTTGCAAGGGCTGCACGCCGCCACCACGTTCTGCCAGCTGGTCACTCCGCCTGCGGCACGCGGCACCACGTGGTCAAACGTCAGATCCCCCCGGCTGCCGCAATACTGGCAGCGGAATTCATCCCTTAGAAATAAATTAAAGCGCGTGAAGGCCACGCGCTTTCTGGGTTTTACATAGTCTTTCAGCACAACAACCGACGGTATTCGGATTTCAGTGCTGGGGCTTCGGACAACCTCGTCATACTCGGCCACAATGTCCACCCGATCCAGCCAGGCGGCCTTCACAGCCTCCTGCCATGGCCAAAGGGACAGTGGATAGTAAGACAAAGGGCGATAATCGGCGTTCAAAACCAGTGCCGGATGATGCTTTAGCGCACCGGGTTCCCTGACAAATTCGGTCCTGAAGTCTGCGTCCATATCAGAATCGCTCCTCGCTCTGCTCTGCCCGTTTGACATCAGAGCGGGGAACACCCGCCCCGGCCTTAAGTTAACTATATATCGTGTTAAAACTCTGACAAGCCCTGAGTATCCACAATATCTCGGGGAATGGGTAAGCTGCCTGCGTAACAGGCACATGACAGTTATCCACAGGTTGCACGACAGTATCCGCCGCGCTATGGCGAAGGCCATGAGCTGGTTTATTCGATTCAACAAACCCTTCGACGTGCTGCCGCAATTTACCGACCGGGCGAACGCGGACACACCGCGCAGCACCCTGTCGGATTTCATCGACCTACCGGGCGTCTATCCTGCCGGGCGGTTGGACCGTGACAGCGAAGGGCTGATGCTGCTGACCGACAATGGGCGGCTGCAGGCGCATATCGCCGACCCTAAGCACAAGATGGCCAAAACCTACTGGGTACAGGTCGAAGGGCTGCCCGATGCCGCCGCGCTAAAGGCGCTGCGCGACGGGGTTGAGTTGAAAGATGGCGTGACCCGCCCCGCCAAGGCCCGGATGATGGATGAACCCGATGGTCTTTGGCCGCGCACCCCTCCGATCCGCGAACGTCAGACAGTGCCCGATTGCTGGATCGTACTGACCCTGCGCGAAGGCAAGAACCGGCAGGTTCGGCGCATGACGGCGGCTGTAGGCCACCCGACCCTGCGCCTGATCCGCTCCCGGATTGGCGACTGGACGCTGGACGGGTTGGATCCCGGCCAATGGGACAGCCTGCCCGAACCCGCGATCAACGCGGCACCACAGCGTAAACGTGACCGCCGACCCCGTCGGTGACAAAAAACTCCGTTTGTGATAGGCTTAGGCCATGAAAATCACGTCGGATATCCCCACCCCGCAGGGCATTCTTGAGGCCGCTTTGTACGTCGATGACCTTGACGTGGCCGAACAATTCTATGGTGAGGTTCTGGCACTTGAAAAAATCCAGCGGGTCACCGACCGGCATGTGTTCTATCGCGTGGGTGCGACGGTTCTGCTGATCTTCAACGCTGACGAGACCGAGAAACCGCCACTGAACCCCGACCTGCCCGTGCCCCCTCATGGAGCGCGCGGACCGGGCCATGTCTGCCTGTCCATGCCCCGCGACCAGATCGCGGTGATGCGCAAACACCTGCTGGACTGGAACGTACCCCTGGATGCCGAGTTCGATTGGCCGAACGGTGCGCACTCGCTTTACGTGCGCGATCCGGCGGGCAACTCGGTGGAGTTCACAGAACCCCACCTTTGGAATTGATCACCGAAGCGGCTGTTTTTCGCCGCCTACGATGCGGTAAATATCTGCGGATGTGACCCCAACCTCACCCAAAGCATCCTGAAACACGGCCATATGCGGCGTGGCCATATGCGCCTCAAGCGCAGCTTGGCTTTCCCACTCTTCGTACACTCGGAAGCGGTTGGAATGCCCAAGAACCTGGCTGAATTCGTAGATGTTACAGCCTTGTTCTTTCACCGTTTCCGCCACCATTTCCTGCGCGGCTTTTGCCGCCTGTTCAATGCCTTCCGGCGCGACCTCAACCGTTCCAGTAACGACTAGCATTCCTAACCCTTTCTCAGTTCAAACCGTTTGGAAATCCGATCAACCGGTGTGCCGTCACGAAGGGGAACGCCATAAGCGACCGAGTAGTCCAGAAAACCCATCTTGTCGTAGTAACTCAGCCCTTGCCGGTTATCTGCCCGGATCGTGGCATTGATCGCGCTGAACCCCAAAGCCGCCGCATGTTTCGAGGTTTCGGCAAACAGCGCGCGCCCAACACCTTTCAGAACCGGATCGCGGCGCGCAAAAGTGGCGATATCGGCGCAGTCGTCAGGCAATTCTGCATGCGATCCCAGCCACTGAAAACCGGCCACCTCGCCATCACGGTCCAGCGTAACATGACAACAAATCTTGTCCGGCCCTTCCAGGTAACTTTGCGCAAAAAGTGCCTCAGAGAACGGGATCTCGAACGCAGTCGTCCCCCCGATCTCGATAATCTGGTTGAGGATCCGGCACGCGGCTGCCACATCCTCGGGCATCATTGGCCGGACTGCGATCATTGGATCAAAGGCTCAGCTTGTCACGCATGAAGGCCAACGCCACGCTCAGGCCATCAGGCGCGATACCGTGGCCGGTGCCCTTCATGATATGGGCGTAAACCTCTTTGAAATCGGCAGCCTGCAGCGCCTCGGCCGCCTCAGGCAGCGATTGCGGCGGCACCACATCATCAGCGTCTCCATGCACCAGAAGGATCGGCATCCGACTGACCGTCTCATCGGGCAGCAGATCAGGCTCTAGCAACCGGCCCGAGAAGGCGACGATCCCAGCTACCGGGTCTTCGCGGCGCGGGGCCACGTGCAGGCTCATCATCGTGCCCTGACTGAAGCCGAACAGCACCACCTGTTCGGGCAGCACGTCCTCATCCACCATCAGCGCGTCAAGGAAGGCGTTGAAATCCTCGACCGCCATCTCCATCCCGCGGCGCGCCTCTTCTTCGGACGAGCCGTCGATCCACGGGATCGGGAACCATTGAAATCCGTTGGGCATACCAGGGATTTGCTCGGGCGCGTCGGGCGCCACGAACAGCGTGTCGGGTAGATGCTCACCCAGTGGTTCGGCCAGCCCCAGCAGATCGGCCCCGTTGGCGCCATAGCCATGCACAAACACCACGACCGAGCGCGTGTCGCCCGAAACAGGCTCTTTTCGGAGCGCATTCAATACTCGAGTCATCTGATCCCTTCTCGTTCCTTTGCCACCCGGTAATAGGCCCACAACACCCGCGCCGCAACCGACCGCCAGGGCGACCAAGCGTCGGCCATCTGCCGTAATTCTTTGTCGGTCGGGCGCTTGGGCAGATCGTAGAGGATACGCGCGGCCTCTTGCAGCGCCAGATCGCCCGGTGCGATCACATCGGCGCGGCCCAGCGAGAACATGGCGTAGATCTCGGCGGTCCAGACCCCGATGCCGGGAACTTCGGTCAGAACGGCGACCACCTCCGCGTCAGGAAGATCGCGTAACACCTTGTAATCAATACGCGCCTCGGCCAGCGCGCGGGCATAGCGAATTTTCTGACGGCTCAGCCCAACGGCGCGCAGGTCATCATCCGTGGCCCACATGATCTTGCGCGGGCCGGTCAGTTTCGCGTCCTGCAACCGTTTCCAGATCGCATTGGCCGAGGCCACGCTGACCTGCTGGCTGACAATCGCGCTGAGCAGTTGCGCGAACCCGTCAGGCTTGCGACGCAGGGGCAACGGTCCCACCTGATCCAGCGCATAGGCCATGCGCGGGCAGGCATTGCCCAGCCACTCGGCCCCCTCACGCACACAGTCGTTGGTTTCGATGATACGTCCGACGGACATGCGGGCCTCAGGCTGTTTGATTGCGCACACGTTAGGCTGCTTTGACGCATATGCAACCCGCTTGTGCGACATGCTTTTCGCGGATACCCATGAGCGCATGACGATGACCGCCACTACCCCCGATGACAGCCAGGCCAAACGCAACGTCGCCGTTCTGGTGGCCGCGCAAGCGGTGCTGGGCGCACAGATGCCGATGATCTTTATCGTCGGCGGCTTGGCGGGCGAGTCGCTGGCGACCAATGCCTGTCTGGCGACCCTTCCGATCTCACTGATCGTGCTGGGCTCGATGCTGGCGGCCACGCCGATCTCGGCCATCATGCAGCGCTGGGGACGGCGCGTTGGCTTTTTGGTGGGTGCAACCGCAGGTGCGCTTGGCGGTCTGGTCGGGGCTTACGGCCTGTATCTGGGGTCATTCCCCATCTTTCTGCTAGGCAGCCTGTTGACCGGTATCTATATGAGCGCACACGGCTTTTACCGCTTTGCCGCCGCCGATACGGCCTCGGACGCTTTCCGCCCCAAAGCGATTTCCTATGTCATGGCTGGAGGGCTTGCGGCGGCGATCATCGGGCCACAGATCGTCAAGCTGACCTCAACCGCCTATGTGATCCCGTTCCTCGGCACCTATATGGCGGTGATTGCGGTGAATGTGATCGGCTCTGTCCTGTTCTTCTTTCTCGACATCCCGACCCCGGCAAAAATGGCAGAGGGCGCACCCAAAGGTCGCACCCGGCTTGAGATGTTGAAAACCCCGCGCATCGCGGTCGCGATCATCTGCGCGATGGTGTCATATGCGCTGATGAACCTTGTCATGACCTCAACCCCGCTGGCGGTTGTCGGCTGCGGCTATTCGGCCAATGACGCGGCCGATGTGGTGACTGGGCATGTTCTGGCCATGTATATCCCCAGCTTTTTCACCGGTCAGTTGATCGCCCGCTTCGGAGTCGAGAGAATCGTAGCCCTTGGCCTTGCCATTCTGGGCGCAGCCGGAGTGGTCGCCCTGCAAGGGGTCGAGCTTGGCAATTTCTTCATCGCGCTGATCCTGCTGGGTATCGGTTGGAACTTTGGCTTTATCGGGGCCACTACGATGCTGGCCTCTGCCCATGACGTGAATGAACGCGGGCGGATGCAGGGCCTGAATGACCTGCTGGTGTTCGGCGGCGTAACCTTTGCCTCGCTTGCTTCGGGCGGGTTGATGAACTGCTCGGGCGGTTCGGCGGTCGAGGGGTGGACGGCGGTGAGCCTTGCCATGATCCCTCTGTTGACCTTGGCCGGTGGCGCGCTGTTGTGGCTGGTGTTGAAGCCCACGGAACCCGAGGCCGCCTGATCGCCTACCAGTGCCCCCGCGCGGCCGTCCACATCAGGGACAACCTGCGCCGCATTTCCCCCTGCGCCATATCCCCGGCAGCCACACGATCCGGTTTGGCAATGGCGCGACGCAGCACCCATTCGGCTTGCCACCCGGAATACAGCGCCGGACGTGCCTGTGCCGACACCATCGCCGCATTCGCCCGCGCCCGCCGCAACCGGTCCAACCCTGCTTGCGCCAGCGCCCGCACCCCGTCAGGTGTGCCGTCCAACAATGGAATGCGCCCGCGTGCCTCGAGCTCGGGGATCGCGCGCAACCAATTCGCCACGCCAACCGCATAGCCGAAGTCGCGCAAAACTCCCTCATCCGCTAGCCCCAGAACCTGCGCAGAAGCAACCATTAGGCTACCTGCGCTCTGGTCCAGATAGGTGTCGAAATGGGCCTGATCTTCGAACGGATCACGATATATATCCCAACGCCTTACAGCCACATACTCATCCAGTTGCGCGGCCAGATGAGGCGACAGCACACGGGACAAGGGCGTTACAACCTCGTGGCGGCGCACAGTTCCACTTTCGGCAATTTCCTGCAACGCATCGCGCCACCATTGCAGACGCATTTCGGCGATCATCGTCTCTTGCGTGACCCACGGCGCGCGCGCCACCTCGGCATTTAGTGCGTAAATCGGAAAGAGCTTGGGTCGCACCGCAACCGGAGCCGCCATCACCGCCATGAACCGATCCGGATCAGCGCGATGCACAAGTGCGGCGCAGGCCTTTACGTCATCGTCGAAGGCAACGCTCACTCGGCCACCACCGCCTGCGGCCCGCAATCACGCACCAGTTTCCACTGGATCGCATCCAGCAGAGCCTCGAACGAGGCATCGACTATGTTCGCACTGACGCCCACGGTCGACCAGCGCCGCCCCTGCCCGTCTTCGCTGTCGATGATGACGCGGGTCACAGCCTCGGTCCCGCCTTGGGTGATGCGCACCTTGAAATCCACCAGCCGCATATCCGCCAGAACCTGCGAATATTGCCCCAGATCTTTCGCCAGCGCCTTGGCAAGCGCGTTCACCGGTCCGCGATCGCTGCCATCCTCATCCAGAGACTCACTGACCGATAGCTTCTTTTCGCCGTCGACTTTCACCACGACCACGGCTTCGGACAGGCTGACCATCTTGTTGTACTTGTTCTTGCGCCGTTCAACGGTCACTTTGTACCGCTTGACCTCAAAGAACTCGGGCAGTTGCCCCAACTCATCCCGCGCCAGCAGTTCAAAACTGGCCTGTGCGGTGTCATAAGAATAGCCCTCGGCCTCGCGCTGTTTGATCCGGTCAAGGATGCGCCCCAACGCAGGGTCGGCTTTTTCCACCGACAGCCCCGCCTCGGTCAGGCGCTTGCGCAGGTTCGATTGCCCAGCCTGATTTGACATCGGGATGATCCGCGCATTGCCGACTGCCCCCGGATCTACATGCTCATAGGTCGAGGGATCCTTGAGGATCGCGCTGGCGTGCAGCCCCGCCTTATGCGCAAAGGCCGAGGCCCCCACATAGGCCGATTGTTTGCTGGGCACCCGGTTCAGGATGTCATCCAGCATCCGGCTGATCCGCGTCAGACCGGCCAGCGCCTGTGTGGTGACGCCTATATCAAAGTTCGATGCATAGGGTTCTTTCAGCAACAAGGTCGGGATCAAAGCGGTCAGGTTCGCATTGCCACACCGCTCGCCCAGCCCGTTCAGCGTGCCCTGTATCTGTCGCGCGCCTGCATCCACAGCTGCAAGGGAACAGGCGACTGCGTTTTCGGTGTCATTGTGCGTATGAATACCCAAACGATCGCCCGGCAGACCTGCGGCGATCACTTCGGTCACAATGCGCGACACCTCGGCTGGCAGCGCGCCGCCATTCGTGTCGCACAGAACAACCCAACGCGCGCCTGCGTCCAGCGCGGCCCGACAGACCTGAACCGCATAGGCGGGATTGTCCTTGTAGCCGTCAAAGAAATGCTCGGCGTCAAACAGTGCCTCGCGCCCCTGCGCCACGATATGCGCGACTGAGGCGCGGACATTCTCGACATTCTCTTCCAGCGTGGTCCCCAACGCGTGGGTCACGTGGTAGTCATGGGACTTGCCCACCAGACAGACGGCCTGCGTGCCAGCATTCATCACGGCGGCCAGCACATCATCATTCTCGGCCGACCGGCCCGACCGTTTGGTCATACCAAAGGCCGTCAACCGGGCCGAGGTCTTTGGCGCAACCTCGAAAAACGCGCTGTCGGTGGGGTTTGCACCGGGCCAACCGCCCTCGATATAGTCCACGCCCAACTCGTCCAGAGCCTTGGCAATCTGCACCTTTTCAGCAGTCGAGAACTGCACACCCTGGGTCTGCTGCCCGTCGCGCAGGGTGGTGTCGTATAGATAAAGCCGTTCCTTCGACATCACACACCCTCCAGCTTGGCAGCGTCAAACCCGGCCCCGGGCACCAGCTCCACACCGTCCTTGCTCATCCTCACTTCCAGCCCTGCTGCGACATAGGCCGCCTTCAACCGGTCCACTTCCGAGAAGTCCTTGCTTTGCATCGCCTGCGCCCGCGCCTCGGCCAGACGCGCCGCATGACCAGAAAGATCTGCCGAGCCCGTATCGGCCCAAGCGCCCATTTCAGGCTCCAACAACCCCAGAACTTGCGCACTGGCCAACAGGCCCGCTGCGTCACCCTCTGCCGCCAGACGGTGGAGTTCCGCGACAGCCCCCGCCGTGTTGAGGTCATCACCCAGCGCGGCGATCACCGAGGGGGCCGCGCTGGCGGCGGGCTCGAAGCCCGCTGTCAGCGCCCGCCACTTGCGCAACGTCGCCTCGGCTTCGCGCGCCTTTTTCTCGGTCCAGTCCATCGGCTTGCGGTAATGCGTTTGCAGGAACACAAACCGGATCACTTCACCCGGCACACCCCGATCCAGCAGGTCGTGGACGGTGAAGAAATTGCCCAGCGATTTGGACATCTTCTTACCCTCGACCTGCAGCATCTCATTGTGCAGCCAAACCCGCGCGAACTCGCCCTCGGGATGGGCGCAGCAGCTTTGGGCGATCTCATTCTCATGATGCGGGAACATCAGGTCATTTCCGCCGCCGTGAATATCGAAGCTTTCGCCCAACAGTTCATAGCTCATGGCCGAGCATTCGATATGCCATCCCGGACGTCCCCGTCCCCACGGGCTGTCCCAGCCCGGCAACTCGTCACTCGACGGTTTCCAAAGCACGAAATCCATCGGGTTTTTCTTGTAAGGCGCAACCTCGACCCGCGCCCCGGCGATCATGTCATCGACCGAACGACCAGACAGCGCGCCGTATTTAGCCTTCCAGCTGTCCACAGCAAACAGAACATGCCCCTCGGCTGCATAGGCGTGGCCTTTGGCGATCAAGTCCTCGATCATGGCTATCATCTGGCCAATATACTGCGTCGCGCGCGGCATCTCGTTGGGCTCCAGCGCGCCCAAAGCGCCCATGTCATGCAGGTACCAGCCGATCGTCTCGTCCGAGCGTTCCTGCACAAGCTGCTCCAACGTGCCCGCTGCACCCGCTTTCTGCCGAGCCAGAGCAGTCGCGTTGATCTTGTCATCCACGTCGGTGAAATTGCGCACATAGGTTACGTGATCCGCGCCATAGGTGTGGCGCAGCAACCGATAGAGCACGTCAAACACCACTACGGGCCGCGCATTGCCCAGATGGGCGCGGTCATAAACCGTCGGACCACAGACATACATCCGCACGTTGTCAGCACTGATCGGCACGAAATCCTCTTTCGTCCGGGTCCTTGTGTTGTGCAGTTTGATCGTGGTCATCGGTCGGCTCCTAAGAACGGCGTGGCGTCTCGCGTTGGCGCGGGCTTAGCAACTTGTCTCAGGGATGAAAACGAAAGAAACTGGCCCGCTTGATAAATCAGCAGGAAATGCAGCAGGTAATGATGCAGAACGTCAGTTTCATAGAGTTTGGTTATCATGCGGGCATTGTTCCGCCAAGCCCCTGTTTTCACGCTGCCTCAAATTGACATTCACAAAACGCTCTGGCCCTTTCGGCTACAAAACAGGCAGAGGCGCATCATGAAACTGTCACGGCGTATTAAGCAATTGACCAGAGGCGACGGCGACGGGTGGGACGTATTCTACCGCGCCCGACGAATGATAACCGAAGGCCTTGCGATCACCGAACTGACCATTGGGGAACATGATATCCGCACAGACCCGTCAATTCTGCGTGCGATGAATCTGTCCGCCCGACAAGGCCACACGGGATACGCATTGGTGCCCGGTACGGATCTGCTGCGCGATACAGTAGCTGCGCGCGTTCAAACGCGAACCGGTGTTCCCACCACACGTAACAACGTATTGATTACACCCGGCGGTCAATCGGCTCTGTTCGCGGCCCATATGGCGGTTTGCGATCCGGGTGATGTTGGCCTGTACCTGGACCCGTACTATGCCACCTACCCTGGAACGATCCGCGGCGCCGGCGCCATCGACCGGGCGGTTCAAACCACAGCCAAGGCAGCCTTTCAGCCAGACCCCCAGCAGATCGAAGCCGCCTCTGACGGTGCGGTTTCGTTGCTCATCAATACGCCAAACAACCCTACCGGGGTCGTGTATTCCCGCCAGACCCTCGAGGGCCTGGCCGATGTCTGCCGTAAACGCGACCTGTGGCTGATTTCCGACGAAGTTTACGACACGCAGGTTTGGGATGGAGCGCACATCTCGCCCCGCAGCCTGCCTGATATGGCGGACCGCACTTTGGTCGTTGGCTCAATGTCCAAATCGCATGCCATGACGGGCTCTCGATGCGGGTGGGTCGTCGGACCTGAAAAAGTGATCTCTTATCTGATCACATTGGCCACACACACGACCTACGGCGTACCCGGCTTCGTTCAGGACGCGGCTCATTTTGCGCTGACCGCCGGAGATGAACTTGAAAACAGCATCGCGGCTCCGTTTCGCCGCAGACGGACGCTGGCAGTCGAAATTCTGAGCGCGCAGACCACAGTCGGTTTAGTGCCCGCGCAAGGCGCGATGTACCTGATGCTGGACGTGCGAGCGACCGGCCTCAGTGGTTTAGAGTTCGCAAATGCATTGTTGGATAAACGTCGAATCGCAGTGATGCCTGGTGAAAGTTTTGGCACTGCTGCTAAAGGACATATTCGCGTGGCCATGACAATCGAAGACGTGCGCTTTGCGTCTGCTTTAAAAACCATATGTGATTTCGCGAAAGAGTTGGCTGACCAGAATGCAGCAGAGTAGCCGTGGTCAGAACCGAAAGGTCGTTCTCAAATTGAACACGTTGGAATCGAGGCCGCCTTCGGAACGGGTCACGTCGTCAAAGTTCTGACGCAAAGCCTCACCACTGATGACAAATCTATCGGTGACCGGATAGGCAACACCGATTCCGTAGACCGCAGCCGTGTCATTTTCGACCGACGAATCTACTCGTGCGGCTCCCACAACTACATACCCAAGCGCAGATCCGAAATCGTACCCGCCACGCAGTTTCACGCGGGTCATGCCGTCTAGGCTACCTTCGTTCTGGCCCAGATTCAAAGACAGCCGATTATACTCAAGCTCGCCTCCCAGAACGAAATTCCCAAAATCGTGGTCATACCCGACATGAGGACCGAAGCTAGAATCACTACCGCTTGCGCCGTTCCGGCCATCTGCATCCGCATAACCAAAGCTGAATCCTGCATAAGCCCCGCTCCAATCCTCGGCGAAAGCCGAGATGGTGCCGGTCAGTGTCATCGCGACAATGATGGGCAGCAGATGGTTCATTAGACTACAAAAGCCTTTCATCAAAACATTCGAGTATTCTTTTCAGAGTGCCATACAACTGGAAGCCAATCGTTAAAAATCAATTGAGATCACGAATTGCTGCTAAATAAGTGACCGAAGTATAACAGATTTCCGGATCAAACGGGTAATTTCTTTACCTAAGGTAATCTATGTGCCGAAAAACTCAGGTTTGTTTCGCTTTTGGTCATCGAAGTCGCAAACAGAACAGAATGAGGCGACCCAACTTGGAACACTGCATGCCACAAGGTGAGGAGCCTCATGCACAGTGACGTTTGGAAGATCCGGCTGATCAGCCGCACCATCGGTGCGGATCGTGGTCGCGCGGCCCGAGGGCGACCAGTCCGGGATTGAACCGCCCTTAGACCACTCGCAACTCACCAATCGGACTTTGATATGAACGACCAATCCCGTACCTCCTCTCGCAGCGGCGGCCGTGCCGCACGTCGCGCGGCCCGTGCCTCGGCCCTTCCCGACCACTTGCGCCCCGTTCGCCCTGGCCTTGAAGGCGGAACACTGAAACCGCTCACCCCTCGGCAGGTTGAACAGATACACGAGGCCGCGCTGACCGCGCTTGAAACGATCGGGCTTGCGGACGCGCCGCAAAGCGGGATTGACTATCTGGTCGGCGCTGGATGCACCTTGGGCGACGACGGGCGCATTCGCTTTCCGCGGGCGCTGGTCGAAGACACGATTGCCAATGCCAATCGTTCCGTGACCCTGCACAGCCGTGATGGGCAGATGGATCTCGATCTGTCGGGCACGCGCGTCCACTATGGCACCGCGGGCGCTGCTGTCAGCATGGTCGACGTCCATGGTCGGGAGTATCGGGACTCGACCGTTCAAGACCTGCACGATGCAGCGCGGATTTGTCAGCAACTGGATAATATCCATTTCGTTCAACGCCCTATGGTGTGTCGTGACATCACGGATAACATGGAGATGGACCTGAACACCGTGTATGCCGCCTGTTCTGGCACGTTCAAACACATCGGCACGTCGTTCACAGAGCCCAGCCATGTCGCCCCAGCGGTTGAGATGTTGCACATGATCGCGGGCGGAGAGGATAAGTGGCGCGAGCGACCATTTGTATCGAACTCGAACTGTTTCGTTGTTCCTCCGATGAAATTCGCCACCGAAAGTTGCGAAGTGATGGAGGAGTGTATCAAGGCTGGAATGCCTGTACTAATGTTGTCCGCAGGTATGGCCGGTGCGACGGCCCCCTCGACCATCGCGGGCGCAATCACACAGGCCACCGCCGAATGCCTGGCCGGACTGGTTTATGTAAATGCCGTAAGCCCAGGCGCACCTGCAGTTTTTGGCACCTGGCCCTTTGGGTTGGACCTGCGAACCGGCGCTATGTCCATAGGCTCGGGCGAGCAAGCCCTGCTGACTGCCGGGTGCGGACAAATGCACCAGTTCTATGATCTTCCCGGCGGCGCGGCGGCCGGCGCATCGGACTCGAAAATGCCAGATATGCAGGCCGGCTGGGAGCAGATGTGCTCGAATGTCATGGCGGGATTGTCTGGCGTGAATATGGTGTACGAGGCCGCTGGAATGCACGCCTCATTGCTGGGTTTCTGTTTTGAAAGCCTGATCCTAGGGGATGACATTATAGGACAGGCGCAGCGCTGTGTTCGTGGGATCGAAGTCACGGATGAAACGCTGGCGCTCGACCAGATCGCCGAAGTCTGCATGGGCGGCCCGGGCCATTACCTCGGCACCGATGCAACGCTAAGCCGAATGCAAGCGGATTACGTGTATCCGACTTATGGCGACCGCACGTCTCCCAAAGAATGGGCCGAATTGGACAAGCCTGATCTGATCGCCAAGGCCACGGCCCGGAAAGAGGAAATCTTGTCCACGCCGTCACCCGCACGGTTCGATCCCATGCTGGACGCGGCCCTTCGCGAGAAATTCAACATTCACTTGCCAACGTAAGTGTAGGAAAAAAAGGGGGCCGAGGCCCCCTTTAAGTTTCGCCATCCAGGCTCATATCGTTGACCGCCCGGTGTTTTTTTGCCTGCGGCCTGGACTGCGCATGGGACGAGCGCACCCGTCCCGTGAGAGAGTGGGAAAGAGCAATATTCCGCCCCACCCTGTTCCCGGCCGACACGGGCATGTCGGCCGAGTGGAAAAAGGCATCGTCGGTAAGTCTCGGCGCCTTCTTCCGTATTCGTCGGGACCGGGCATTCGGGGGAAAGCCCAGGTCCCTACACCCCGCCTGACGGGGCGTTTGCCTTAGCTACACCCGCTGGTCGCACCGCAGGTGTTGCATTTCATGCAGGTGCCGTTGCGCACCAATGTGTAGTTTCCGCATTCACCGCAGGGATCGCCCTCGTACCCTTGCATCTTGGCTTTGGTGCGGGCGTCCATGCCGGTCGCCACTGCAGTTTCAGCAGGCGCTTCGAACACGGCGGCAGGTTCCGCCATCCCGGTCGCATCTGCTTGCGGTGTGAACACGGCCAGATCCTGCGGCAACCGCTTGCGCAGATACCCGGTCGAGCTGATTTGCTTCAATACTTCCAATGACTTGGAGGCCGCTGTTTCACTGATTTCCGATACGTTCGAGACACCCTCTTCCTCGCCCCGGCCGATATCGTCAAAGGTCGCGCCTTCGGGCTTCACATGGGCCAAATCAGTGCGGTCCAGATAGCTGACGGCCAGCTCGCGGAAGATGTAGTCTAGGATCGACGTCGCGTTCTTGATCGAGTCGTTACCCTGCACCATCCCCGCCGGTTCGAACTTGGTGAAGGTAAAGGCGTCCACGAACTCTTCCAGCGGAACGCCGTATTGCAGGCCGACCGAGACCGCGATGGCAAAGTTGTTCATCATGGCCCGGAAGCCAGCGCCTTCCTTGTGCATGTCGATGAAAATTTCGCCCAGCGAGCCGTCCGAATATTCACCCGTCCGCAGATAGACCTTGTGGCCGCCCACGATGGCTTTCTGAGTATAACCCTTCCGACGCTCGGGCATCTTTTCGCGGTGCGAGCGGACGATTTCCTTGACGACGACCTTCTCGATGACCTTCTCGGCCAGCACGGCAGCTTTTTCGGCCGGTGTGCCGCTTTCCAGAACCTCGGCGGCCTCATCATCATCCTCAACCAATGCAGCGGCCAGAGGCTGAGACAGTTTCGAGCCGTCGCGGTACAGCGCGTTCGCCTTCACACCCAGCGACCACGACAACTCATATGCCTTCTGACAGTCTTCGATGGTCGCGTCGTTCGGCATGTTGATCGTCTTGGAAATCGCACCCGAGATGAAGCTCTGCGCCGCCGCCATCATGGTGATGTGGCTATCAACCCCAAGGAAACGCTTACCTTTCTTGCCGCACGGGTTGGCGCAATCGAAGATGGAATAGTGTTCCTCTTTCAGGTGCGGCGCGCCTTCCAGCGTCATGGTTCCGCAGACGTGATCATTCGCCGCTTCGATATCCGCGCGGGTGAAACCCAAATGACGCAGAAGGTCGAAAGTCGGGTCATTCAGCTTGGTGGCCGGGATGCCCAGAACGCCGGTGCAGAAATCCTCGCCCAGTGTCCACTGGTTGAAGACGAACCGGATGTCGAACGCGCTTTCCAGCGCAGCGTCCACTTTCGCCAGCTCATTCGGGCCAAAGCCGTGGCCAGTCAGTGAGGTATGGTTGATCCCCGGCGCGTTGCCGATGGTGCCATGACCTACCGCGTAGCCCACGATCTCTTCGATCTGAGACGAGGAATAACCCAGCTTCTCCAGCGCCGAAGGCACCGAACGGTTGATGATCTTGAAGTAACCGCCGCCCGCAAGCTTTTTAAACTTAACCAGCGCAAAGTCCGGCTCAATCCCTGTGGTGTCGCAATCCATAACCAGACCAATGGTGCCGGTCGGTGCGATCACAGTAGCCTGCGCGTTGCGATACCCGTTCTTTTCGCCGAGGCTTAGCGCCTCATCCCAAGCCGACATGGCCAAGTCGATCAAACGCTTGTCCGGGCAGTTGCCATGGTCCAGAGGCACCGGCTTCACGGCCAGTTTCTCATAGCCGGTCGTGACACCCTGCGACGCACGGCGGTGGTTGCGGATGACGCGCAGCATGTGGTCGGCATTGCGCTCATAGCCTTTGAAAGCACCCAGCTCACCGGCAATTTCCGCCGAAGTCGCATAGGCCACACCAGTCATGATCGCGGTCAGCGCGCCGCAGATCGCCCGACCCTCATCCGAGTCATAGCTGTAGCCCATGTTCATCAACAGACCGCCGATATTCGCGTAGCCCAGGCCCAAGGTACGGAAATCGTAAGACAGTTGCGCGATTTCCTTCGACGGGAACTGCGCCATCGTCACCGAGATTTCCAGCGTCAGGGTCCACAGGCGCGAAGCGTGCATATAGTCCGCCGCCTGGAACTCACCATCCTTGAGGAAGGTCAGCAGGTTCATCGACGCTAAGTTACAGGCCGTGTCATCGAGGAACATGTATTCCGAGCACGGGTTCGATCCGCGAATCTCGCCGTCTTCCGGGCATGTGTGCCACTCGTTAACGGTGTCATGGAACTGGATGCCCGGATCGGCACAGGCCCATGCAGCGTGACCGACCTTTTCCCACAGATCGCGGGCCTTGACGGTCTTGGCGACCTTACCATCGGTGCGGTTGATCAGCTCCCAATCGGCGTCTTTTTCGACGGCGGTCAGGAACGCGTTGGTCACGCGGATCGAGTTGTTGGAGTTTTGGCCCGAGACGGAGCTGTAAGCTTCCGAATCCCAGTCCGTGTCATAGGTCGGGAATTCGATGCTGTCGTGGCCTTGCCGCGCGTAATCCAGCACGCGCTTGATGTAAGTCTCGGGGATTGCGACCTTTTTGGCCTCGCGCACAGCCATTTTCAGGCTGTCATTCTTGTTCGGATCATAGGCGTCATCGGCGGCGCCGTCCCAAGAGCGGATGGCCTCGAAAATGCCGTTCAGCATCTTCTCGTGCATCTTCGATCCGGCAACGATCGAGGCCACCTTTTGCTCTTCGATCACCTTCCATTCGATGAATTGCTCGATATCGGGATGATCTGCATCGACGATTACCATCTTTGCTGCTCGACGGGTTGTTCCGCCTGATTTGATCGCGCCAGCGGCGCGGTCGCCGATCTTGAGAAAGCCCATCAGGCCCGAAGACTTGCCGCCACCCGACAGCGCTTCGCCCTCAGCCCGCAGATGGCTGAAGTTGGTCCCGGTGCCCGAGCCATATTTAAACAGGCGCGCCTCGCGCACCCACAGATCCATAATGCCGCCTTCGTTGACCAGATCATCATCGACAGACTGGATGAAGCACGCGTGCGGCTGCGGATGTTCGTAAGCGGATTTCGACTTGGTCAGTTTGCCGGTTTTATAGTCGACATAGTGGTGACCCTGCGCAGGACCGTCGATACCGTAAGCCCAGTGAAGGCCCGTATTGAACCACTGTGGCGAGTTCGGCGCGGCGCGTTGGGTAGCCAGCATATAGCGCATCTCGTCAAAGTAGGCGCGTGCGTCTTCCTCGGTCGAGAAATAGCCACCCTTCCAGCCCCAATAAGCCCAGGCACCAGCCAGTCGATCGAACACCTGTTTCGAAGACGTTTCTCCGTCGAATTCTGCACCCTCGGCCGGGACCGAGCGCCACAGGAATTCGGGCACGTCTTTTTCCTTAACTTTCTTCAGCTTGGTGGGCACACCGGCTTTGCGGAAGTATTTCTGAGCGATGACGTCACTGGCCACCTGACTCCAGCTTGACGGCACTTCGATATCTTCCAGCCGGAAGACTATCGTGCCATCAGGATTCCGAATCTCAGACGTTGCGGACACAAAGTCCAAATCCGCGTAGGCATCTTGTCCCGATTTAGTGAATTTCCTGTCAATCTGCATGTCCGCCGCCCTAGATTCAATCAACTTGTCCCTTAGTGATTGACCCCCAAATCAAGGATCGCCCACCTGCCAAAAAATTCGGGCGCAACGAACCCTGCGCTACCCGCGGCAGCGCAAACCCGTCCAAACGGCTGCACGTTACTATTATGTGCTTTCCGACCCTCGCCCTGTGCCCAACACCGGTTTTTCTACCAGATTTAGTGGCACCACATTCGGCCCATACAATCTGACGTATTCAGCCATAGATCGTCAACGTCATTTTTCCGTCATTTTTGAAATCTTTTTTGTTGACCGGATTGTAACGCCTTCGTGAAACGAGGTGTTTCCCGATTCCTCCACAAGTTCATCCACCGGTATTGGTCAGCCGCCGACTAAATCTAACGCGCAATTAACTGTGATTTCCGGCACAGTTATCGGCATTTGATAAACCTACGTTAAGGTATTTAAACTGAAACAGAATCAGCACGGCCCATATCGGACAAGCACATCCGGGCATACCGCGACAAACGACAGATCGAGGATACAGGAATTGATACCGAGGCTTGGAATCCTATCCCTAATGGGCCTGATCGTGGCGTGCACAGCACAAGATGTGCCCACTCCAACCCGCAGCGCGCAGTTTCAAGACTATCCAAAGCGTCTGTTCGATACGTTTGAAGTCAGCTGTAGCGGTCCAGGAGAGCAGTTCGAACGGGTCGGGAATCAAGTGTTTGAATGCACCGAGCTTTTGCCTCCGGACACGACTGCTTATCTGATTCTCAACTACGAGGGATATCCGCAGGACTTGCCTCAAAGTGTCATGCGCCTGACATCGACCAAAAACACTGCTGGTTATCGGATCGATGCCGAGGTGTTTTTTAATGTCCCCCAAAGGACAGGCCCGCCTGTGCAGGTGCCAGTCGAAAGCAAGACTCTGGATAAAGCGCTAAGTGCGCTCTACCAGGCAATGGGTGGATCACCAACATTGTAAGAAGAAGTGGTCGGGGCGGCAGGATTCGAACCTACGACCCCCTGTACCCAAAACAGGTGCGCTACCAGACTGCGCCACGCCCCGGACCGTGCGCCTTCCTAAACGCGCTGTTCTGATTTGAAAAGCCCTAACAGGGCCAAATTGCAGGACCTTGTGAAAAAACTTCGTGCCGCATCTGAGTTCCGGGCGTGATCAGGTAACGTTCGGCCAGCCCTGCATTGATTTCCAAGACCGCATAGACCGAATCTCCCCCCTCAATCGGAGTCAGGTCGCCAGGAATGGCGTTGCTGTGGACATGTACGACCGACCCACTGCGATCCAAAAAAATCATATCCAATGGAATCAGCGTGTTTTTCATCCAGAACGCGACGGGCTGAGGCGGATCGAAAATAAACATCATCCCTGCCCGTTGGGGCAAAGACTCGCGGAACATAAGACCCTGCGCTCTTTCCTGAGGGCTTACAGCCAGCTCGATATCGAAACTGACCTGGGATTTGTCATTTTTTAGTGTGACCCGGTCCGGGCTGCATGCGGCAAACGCTGAACTCGTCCAAAGAACTGCAATAGTCGTCAGAACCGCCAGCCGCCCTTTCATGGTGATTCAGTCGTCCAGCGCCGCTTCCCAGGCCATGACCTGAGCCGCCATACGTCCGCGTTTTCCATCAATGACACGCATCGCAAGCGCTTCTCCGGGTTGAAGGTCGGCCAAACCTGACCGACGCAATACCTCGATATGCAGAAACACATCCTCACCGCGACCAAAGACGTTGGCAAAACCGAATCCCTTGCCTTTGTCGAACCATTTTACCCGTGCCGCCTCAAGTGGGGCTTGGGCGATCTCAACCGGGTCAAGTTCCGCGAAGTCCGCCAACAACATCGAGTCGGCTCGCGCAGGCGGATCAACGCTAATCACTTCAACTGCCTGGACACCCCGATCCGTGCGATGCGTCATGATCTCGATCCCGGCGCCATCAGCCACCGAACTTTGACCGAAATTGCGCAACACGTTCACATGCAACAGAATATCAGGACCGCCTTCGTCAGACACGACGAACCCGTAACCTTTGGCGGGGTCGAACCATTTTACGTGCCCGCGAACGCGGTACATGTTGTTCAGATCTTCTGGCACGGTGTTTCCATCGCGAGTTTTTTCAATTTGTTAAGGGTCCGATGTGTATGGGATTGGCACACAAATTCAAGCCGAAAAAACCCTTTGATCTCTGAGTGTTGCATTTCACGATACGCGAAAGTCATGGATTCAACCTTTGCACTTGCCACCCAGAGCCCGCTTGATCGCGCCGCCATTGGAACCTGTCATGCAGCCGAAACGCACCGTCGGCCCAGAATTCTATTTCGTTTGGTTCCAGCCTGTATCCGCCCCAAAACGGCGGACGCGGAGGGTTCGGACCCAGTTTTGCCGTAACTTTTGCAACTTCAGCCATCAAGGCCGATCGGCTGCTCAGGGGGCGTGACTGTTTCGAAGCCCAGGCCCCAAGACGACTTTTGAGTGAGCGGGACGCATAGTACTCGTCAGCCTGCGGCCCGGTTTCACGCGTAATTGTACCACGAACTCGGATTTGACGCCGCAAAGATTTCCAATGCATCACGAAAGCTGCCTTGCCAGCGCTGTCCAGCTCTGCTGCCTTTGCACTTTCATAGTTTGTATAAAACACAAACGCATCCCGCTCGATCTCTTTGAGAAGGACCATCCGCACATTGGGCAACCCTTCAGAGTCTACGGTCGCCAAGGCAATCGCATTAGGATCATTTGGTTCACTGCCCTTGGCGTCCTCCAGCCACCGAGTCGCGATTTCAAACGGATCGGTGCCAGCAAAAATGCCGTCTCTTTCACTCATTTCCATCCCCTGGAAACTCTTGTTAACCACACTACGGCCAGAACCCGCCACGAGCAAGAGCACACGGCCTTGATGCAGGCCATCCGATGGCATAAACCATCCAGACATAATGCGAAGGACAGGCGGAGAACCGAACATGTCAAATCAGTTGATGGCCGGCAAGCGCGGCCTCATCATGGGACTGGCCAATGACAAATCAATCGCATGGGGGATTGCCCGCGCATTGTCCGACGCGGGGGCCGATCTTGCATTCTCATATCAGGGCGACGCGCTGAAGAAACGAGTTGACCCTCTGGCCGCTCAGCTTGGAAGTGAGATTGTGCTGCCTTGCGACGTCAGTGACGAAGAGTCGATTGACGCGCTGTTTGCGGCGCTTGAAGAAAAGTGGGGCAAATTAGACTTTGTCGTCCACGCCATTGGCTTTTCGGACAAGAACGAGCTTCGTGGTCGGTACGTGGATACGTCTCGTGCCAACTTCAAACTCACCATGGACGTTTCGGTCTATTCTTTCACAGCGGTGATGCAACGCGCCGAGAAGATGATGACCGACGGCGGCAGCGCGATCACGCTGACGTATTACGGGGCCGAGCAGGTCATGCCGCATTATAACGTCATGGGTGTGGCCAAGGCGGCACTGGAAGCGTCGGTCAAGTACCTTGCCGAAGATCTGGGCAAAGACGGTATCCGCGTCAACGCAATCTCGGCCGGCCCGATCAAGACGCTGGCCGCCAGCGGCATCGGCGATTTCCGCTATATCATGAAGTGGAACGAGTATAACTCGCCCCTGCGTCGCAATGTCTCCATCGACGATGTTGGCAATTCGGCCTTGTACCTGTTGTCCGACCTCAGCAGTGGCGTGACCGGTGAAAACCTGCACGTGGATTCGGGCTATCATATTGTCGGTATGAAGGCCGTCGATGCACCAGACGTTGAGAAGGGTTAACACCGATGAGCGCCAAAGACCGCCTACCCCACGAAAAAGGCTTTCATATCAGTTGGGATCAGATTCACCGTGATTCCCGTGCTTTAGCCTGGCGTCTGGACGGGCAAGGCCCCGATGACGGCGCGTGGCGCGCTGTGGTCGCAATCACCCGCGGCGGCATGGCGCCTGCTATGATCGTCAGCCGCGAGCTTGATATACGCACCGTCGATACAATCAGTGTTCGCTCCTACCACCACCAGGAACAAGGCGAGGCGGAGGTTTTGAAAGCCCCCGATGCTCAGTTGATGGGCGATGGTACCGGCGTGCTGATCGTTGACGATCTGGTCGACAGTGGAAAAACGCTGGAATTGGTGCGTGCGATGTACCCCAACGCACATTTTGCCACCGTTTACGCTAAGCCCAAGGGCCGCCCGATGGTGGATACATTCATCACCGAGGTCAGCCAAGATACCTGGATCTTCTTCCCTTGGGATATGGCCCTACAATATGTCGAGCCATATCGAGGCACGGACTGATCCGTAGCCTTTTCCGCCGAAAATACTTGGGAATGCGAGGCAACGCCTCGCAAACAGCAGCCACGCCATGACACAGACCCGCACCAGCGCCACTTTTCCTCCTCCGGTGATGGAGGCGCGTCGCTGGCTTGAAGGCGTGGACTTCCCCGAAAACCGCCCCCTGATCAATGTCAGCCAAGCGGCCCCTGTTGACCCGCCGCCACTGGCCTTGCGTCAGGCAATGGCGGATTTCGCGGTCAATACAGATGCAGCGCATTTGTATGGCCCCGTTCTGGGTAATCCTGACCTGCGCGAGGCGCTGACTACACAAATCAGCCAGCACTATGACGCCGAAGTACAACCATCCCAGGTGGCGATCACCTCGGGGTGCAATCAGGCTTTCGCCGCGGCGATCTCGGCGCTCACTGATGAAGGGGATGAGGTTATCCTGCCAACCCCATGGTATTTCAATCATAAAATGTGGCTTGATATGGCCGGGGTGACGGCGGTCGACTTGCAAACCAATGACGACCTTCTGCCTGACCCCGACGCCGCCCGGGCGCTGATCACGGATCGAACCCGCGCAATATCATTGGTTACTCCGAACAACCCAGGCGGTGTGGAATACCCATCCGATCTGGTCCAAGCCTTTTACGATCTCGCCCGCGAAACCGGCATCCGGCTGCTGGTCGACGAAACATACCGCGACTTCGACAGCCGCAGCGGTCCGCCGCATCGCCTGTTCAGCCAGCCCGACTGGGATCAAACGCTGGTTCACCTGTATTCCTTTTCCAAAGCCTATCGGCTGACCGGCCACCGCGTCGGTGCCATCGCGACAAGCCCCGACCTTTTGGCTGAAATCGAAAAGTTTCTGGATACAGTCGCCATCTGCCCTGGCCAGATGGGGCAGTTTGCGGCGCTCTGGGGGATGCAAAACCTGTCCCAGTGGGTTGTGGGCGAGCGGGATGAGATCCTTGATCGCCGTGTCGCCATCCAAGAGATGCTGCCGCGCCTGACCTCAAAAGGCTGGCGCCTGCTGGGACTGGGCGCGTATTTTGCCTATCTCGAACACCCGTTCGACATGCCTTCGGACGTATTGGCGCAAAAACTGGTTTCCGAGGCAGGCATTCTGTTGCTGCCTGGAACGATGTTCATGCCCGACACAGACCCGGCTGGAAAGCAGCAAGTCCGAGTGGCTTTTGCCAACCTGGACCGCGCCGGACTGGCGCAATTGTTCGACCGGCTCGAAGCGTTGACCTTCTGAGCTTGCCCCTCGGCGGCGCGCATCGTATTCAGGGCCGCAACCGACAGGGCAGACCTTTGCCACAAAACAAGAGGGCACCATGGCCGCAGGCGTAAAAAAGCTATCGAAGACCTTTGTCTGGATCCTCATGGGCCTTTTGATGTTGGGGCTCGCAGGGTTTGGCGCAACCAGCTTGTCCGGCACAGTGCGCACAGTCGCACAGGTCGGGAACGAAAGCGTCTCGGTCGATGAATATGTCCGCGAGCTGCAACGCGAAATCCGCGCCGTGGAACAACAGACCGGTCAGCCGCTGCAGATCGCGCAGGCACATGAATTCGGGTTGGATCAGTTGGCACTGTCGCGTCTGACGGCGCTGGCGTCGCTGGACAATGAAGTTGGGCTGCTGGGCATCTCGATCGGGGACGCAAACCTGCAACAGGAAATTGTCGCAATCCCGGCCTTTCAGGGGATCGACGGGAACTTTGACCGCGACGCCTATGAATTCCAACTGGATCAGGTCGGAATGTCCGATGCCGAATTCGAATCCGACCTGCGCAAAGAGTCGGCTCGAACCATCGTTCAGGGCGCGGTCATGGGGGGTATCGAAATGCCCGAAACCCTGACGGATGCGATGATGAACTTTGTTGGCGCGCGGCGCAGCTTTACAGTGGCAACGCTGGGTCCGGACGCACTGGCAGCGCCGATTGCAGCGCCGACAGACGCGCAAATTCAATCATATTACGATGAAAACGGGGATCTGTTCACCCTGCCCCGCACCAAGAAGCTGACATATGCGATCCTTTCTCCGGAGATGTTGCTGGACAGTGTAGACGTTGACGAAGACTCGGTCCGCCGTCTGTATGACCAGCGTGCTGACGAATATCTGCAGCCCGAACGCCGTCTTGTCGAACGCCTGCCCTTTGCGAATGAAGCCGCCGCCGAAGCAGCCAAAGCGCAGCTTGAGGTTGGAGGAACAACTTTCGAGCAATTGGTGCGTGAGCGCGAGCTTGAACTAAGCGATGTTGATCTGGGCGACGTCACCCGCGACGATCTGGGGGACGCAGCTGACGGCGTCTTTGCTGCCGATCTGGACGCCGTGGTCGGCCCGCTTCCGTCCTCTCTGGGGCCGGCTCTGTTCCGCATCAATGGATCGCTGGCTGAAAACAACACCTCATTCGAAGACGCGGCCCCAGCCCTGCGCGAAGAGCTGGCCGCAGATCGCGCGCGTCGCCAGATTGAGGCGCAAGCCGAAGACATCAACGACCTGCTGGCAGGTGGTGCCACGCTTGAAGAGCTGGTCGGCGAAACCGAGATGGAACTGGGTCAGATCGACTGGACCACGCAAAGCGAGGACGGGGTGGCGGCCTATGACGGGTTCCGCACTGCTGCACAAGCCGTGAACGAGGGCGATTTCCCCGAGGTCGCGTTCCTGGAAGACGGCTCGATCTTTGCGATGCGCTTGAACGAAGTGTTACCTCGCCGCCCCGAACCGCTGGACAGCGCGCGCGACCGTGTAATCGCCGCATGGACTCAGGCCGAGACGAACAAGGCGCTGGAGGAGCAAGCCGCAACTGTCCTTGAGCAGCTTGAGGGCGATGGCGATTTCACCGCAACGGGTTTGCCATTCCGGGTCGAGAACGCCCTAACGCGTACAGCTTTCCTTGAAGATGTTCCTGCCGATTTCATGGTTCAGGTGTTTGAAATGGAGCCCGGCGAACTGCGTGTTGTTTCCGGTGAGGGTACTGCTCTGATCGTCCGTCTGGAAGAGCTGCTGCCGCCAGATGAAACAGACGAACTGCGGCAAGCCCGAGAGGCCCTTGCTGCGCAGTTGGACCAGGCGTTGGCACAGAATATTTTCGACGCTTTTGTCCGCGATGCGCAGGTTCGTGCCCGACCAACCGTGGACCAGCGTGCCCTGAATGCCGTTCAGGCGAGCTATTAAAAGAGACCGATATGGCCCTTACCCCTGAGTTTGACAGTTTCGCCCGCGCCTACGAGGCTGGCGAAAATCAGGTAGTCTATACGCGACTTGCGGCCGATCTGGATACGCCCGTTTCCCTGATGCTCAAGCTGACGGGCGCGCAAAAAGACGCGTTCATGCTGGAATCGGTTACCGGCGGAGAGGTACGCGGGCGCTATTCGATCATTGGTATGAAACCGGATCTGATCTGGCGCTGCCAGGGCGACGTGTCCGAGCTGAACCGGTCGGCGCGTTTCGACCCCGAGGCGTTCCAGCCTCAGGATGGCAACCCGATGGATAATTTGCGGGCACTGCTTGCTGATAGTCGGATCGCTCTGCCCGATGATCTGCCTCAGGCGGCCGCCGGGCTGTTTGGTTATCTGGGTTATGACATGGTGCGCCTGGTCGAGTATCTGCCAGACGTGAACCCTGACCCTCTGGAGCTACCAGATGCGGTGATGTTGCGTCCCTCGGTCGTGGCCGTTCTGGACGGCGTCAAAGGTGAGGTGACAGTTGTTTCCCCCGCATGGGTCAGTGAAGGTCAGTCCGCCAAAGCGGCTTATGCCCAAGCGGCCGAGCGCGTGATGGATGCCGTTCGCGATCTGGAACGCGCCATGCCCGCCGAAACCCGCGATCTGGGCGACGCGTCCGAAGTGGCCGCGCCTGTCTCGAACTTCACCAAGTCGGGCTATATGGAAGCGGTCGAGAAAGCCAAAGACTATATCCGCGCAGGCGATATCTTTCAGGTGGTTCCGGCCCAACGTTGGACGCAGGATTTTCCGCTGCCGCCTTTTGCACTGTATCGGTCATTGCGCCGCACGAACCCGTCGCCCTTCATGTTCTACTTCAACTTTGGCGGCTTTCAGGTTGTGGGCGCCAGCCCCGAGATTCTGGTGCGTGTCTTTGGCAATGAGGTCACGATCCGCCCCATTGCAGGCACCCGTCCCCGTGGCGCGACCCCCGAGGAAGACAAGGCGAACGAGGCCGATCTGCTGGCCGACAAGAAAGAACTGGCCGAGCATCTCATGTTGCTGGATCTGGGCCGCAATGACACGGGCCGCGTGGCCAAGATTGGCACCGTGCGACCCACCGAAGAATTCATCATCGAACGCTACAGCCACGTGATGCACATTGTGTCGAACGTGGTCGGCGAACTGGCCGAAGAGAAAGACGCGCTGGATGCGTTCTTTGCCGGGATGCCTGCAGGCACGGTTTCAGGCGCGCCCAAGGTCCGCGCGATGGAGATCATTGACGAATTGGAGCCGGAAAAGCGCGGTGTCTATGGCGGCGGGGTCGGATATTTCAGCGCGGGTGGAGACATGGATATGTGTATCGCCCTGCGCACAGCGATTGTGAAAGATCACAAGCTGTATATTCAGGCCGGTGGCGGTGTTGTCTATGACAGCGACCCCGAGGCGGAATTCATGGAGACAGTGCACAAATCCAATGCCATCCGACGCGCGGCTGCTGATGCTGCGCGCTTTACGGGACCGGGTAACAGCTGATCAAACGGCTGGCCAAACCGGCCAGCCACACGGGCTTATTGGACGGCTTGTTTCATGACGGCGGAAATCGGTGCCATGGCCACACGCCCTCCCCGGTCTTCCAGGGCCCAGACAAGCAAGGCCGAGATGGTGTCAGGGCGCAACCGTCCCAGCATGACAACCGTCCCCTCCTGCCCGGCCCGGAAAGCGGCCTGATCCAGAAAGCGGCGCATGATCTTTGGGTCCTGACGTGCGCCGTCTATGTCTCGGAAAATCACGCTGGACGGCGTCCCATTGCGGGCAGCCAGCTTCTGAACCGTGTTGAGACCGTTGTCCTGGGTGATCAAGCCACGGCCTGTCCCGGCAGCAATAGCGGCAACCTGATCAGCCAGCTTGCGATTGCCCTGAATGCCTGTCTCGACCCCTTCGAGAATACCGACCGTTTCTGGCAAGGTCTGCAACCATACGGCCATTGACACTTCGGCATCCTGCGCACTGGCGGTTTTAGGAAGATCCGCCATCGCAAGAACCTCGAAACCTGCAGAGCGATGTCTAGCCATCTTTTCGGCAGCGTCGGGGTCGGAGGGGCTGACGGCAAAGCTGATCGGGTACGGGAAATCCTGCAACGCTTCGGCACCATAAGCGCCTTCGTCGTCAATCAGGATAATTGACATCAGCGGTTTGGCGTCGGGGTTATCGAATTTGGCCGCATAGGCTTCGATCGGTTTTCCCGGCACCGCAGTCTGACCTGATCCGTCCTGATCAGCCGGAGCGTTGTCTCGTTCGGTCAGCGGGACAACGCGCCGACCAACCGTTGATCCCCCCGCGCCGTTTTGGTCGCCACCGATCTGTGGAACGGCTGCAATGCGCGGCAGACGGCGGTTGAGGTCCGTTTCATCACCCTCGACCGCGATGGGATTTTCTTCAGGTAAATCTTCCTTCGGCTCGAGCGCGGCAATTTCCGGCAATGGCTCTGCTTCTGTACTTTCTGGTTCAAAGTCAGGGGCCGGTTCCAACTCGGCAGCCTGGGATTGGTCTGGTTCCGGCTCGACAGACTCAGGCTGGGGCTGTTCGACAGGTACTTCTAGTGCAGCGACTTCCGGGGCTGGAGGGGCTGGAGGGGCTGGGGGCTCCTCGATCAACTCGGGCTGCCCTTCGGCAATAGGCGTATCTGGCAAAACTGCAGGCGCTTGCGGCTGAACAGGTGCCTCACTCGTCACTGCCACCTCATCAGGCTCGACGACGGCTGCCTCTTCGACAACGGGCGCGGATTCGTTGACCTGCGGCTGATCATCCGGAGCCTCTTCAATTTCCGAAAGCCCTGCCAGCGTATCTGTTTGTTGATCGGTTGATTCAGGCTCTGTCGCGGGCAAAGTGACCAAATCGGCATCTGCAATGGCTTCGGGCTTGTCTGCCTCGACCTCGGGTACTTCGCTTGGTGCAGGTTCGGGTGCAACATCCGCAACAACGGGTTTGCGCGACAGAGGCGTGGTTAGAGACAACGCCGCTCCCAACAGCATTACCACGACCGCACCTGCGATCATCCCTCCTAGAAATCCGCCCATTCTAATTGCCTTTCGACTAATTCCTGCTTCGATTGCCTGCGTCGTCTTCTGCGACACTCACCCGCAAGCGCGTATGGAACCGGATGTCCTCTTGACGCTGCCTCGCAAGCCTGAGCATGTATGTCCCGACATTATATCGCGGCTCGGGGCTGTATCGCCAGTCCCAAATGCCCAATCCGAGACAAGTGCCCAAATGCTGCTGCTGATCGACAACTACGACTCGTTTACCTACAATCTGGTACACTATTTAGGCGAACTTGGTGCCGAAATGGTCATTCGGCGAAATGACGCGCTGGATGTGCAAGAGGCCATGGCCATGAACCCGGCCGGAATCCTTCTTAGCCCGGGACCATGCGACCCGGATCAGGCTGGGATTTGCCTGGCGCTGACACAGGCAGCTGCTGAAACCCAGACCCCCTTGATGGGCGTTTGCCTTGGGCATCAGACCATCGGGCAAGCATTCGGCGGTGACGTTATTCGGTGCCATGAGATTGTGCACGGCAAGATGGGCACCATGCATCACACTGGGAAAGGTCTGTTCGCTGGGCTGCCTTCCCCCTTCGAGGCAACCCGGTACCATTCGCTGGTGGTCGACCGAACCACCCTGCCCGATTGCCTGGAAATCACAGCTGAGCTGGAAGATGGCACGATCATGGGTCTGCAACATAAGCAGCTCCCTATACACGGCGTTCAGTTCCACCCAGAATCGATTGCATCCGAGCACGGCCATGCCCTGCTCAAGAACTTCCTGTCCGAGATGAAAGTCCCCGCATGAGCGACGAATTGAAACCGCTGATCGGCACTGCTGCTGATCGGCCTTTGACGCGCGCCGAAGCCGAACAGGCTTTTGGCATCCTCTTCGATGGCGCCGCCACACCCAGCCAGATCGGCGGTTTGCTGATGGCGATGCGAACCCGAGGCGAGACGGTCGACGAATTTGCGGCGGCGGCGGCAGTGATGCGGGCCAAATGCAACGCGGTCAATGCGCCGGACGGCGCGATGGATATCGTCGGCACAGGTGGCGATGGCAAGGGAACGCTGAATATCTCTACCGCAACAGCCTTTGTCGTCGCGGGCGCTGGCGTCACAGTTGCAAAACACGGGAACCGGAACCTAAGTTCGAAATCCGGTGCAGCCGATGCGTTGGGTCAGATGGGTATCAACGTGATGGTCGGGCCAGAAGTCGTTGAAAAAGCGCTGAAAGAGGCTGGTATAGGCTTTATGATGGCCCCCATGCACCATCCGGCCATTGCCCACGTGATGCCAACACGGCAGGAACTTGGGACACGTACGATCTTTAACATTCTGGGGCCACTTACAAACCCGGCCGGAGTGAAACGGCAATTGACGGGCGCGTTCAGCCGCGAATTGATCCGCCCAATGGCCGAGACGCTTGGCGTGCTTGGTACCGAACACGCATGGCTGGTTCACGGGTCCGATGGCACCGACGAATTAACCATCACTGGTGTCAGCTGGGTAGCCTCATGGGAAAACGGCGGTGTGCGTGAGGTTGAACTGCATCCAGAAGATGCTGGCCTGCCAGTGCACCCGTTCGAGGACATTCTGGGCGGAACACCTGAAGAAAACGCTGTTGCCTTCCGCGCCCTGCTGGATGGCACTCCGTCCGCGTACCGGGACGCAGTCCTTTTGAACTCTGCCGCTGCACTGGTGGTGGCCGAAGCTGCAAGCGACCTCAAGGACGGGGTCGAGAAGGCCGCGCACAGCATCGACAGCGGCGCTGCCAAAGAAAAAATCGCGGTACTGGCCCGCATCACTCAGGAGGCCGCATGACCGAGACGGTTCTGGACAAGATCAAAGCATACAAGCTTGAGGAAGTCGCATTAGACAAGACCAATAAGTCTTTGGAAGATTTGGAGGATGAAGCCAAGTCTGCGTCTGAGGTGCGCGGTTTTGCGACAGCACTGACCGCCGCCGCGCGATCCGGCTACGGTCTGATCGCCGAGGTGAAGAAAGCGAGCCCCTCAAAAGGTTTGATCCGCCCGGATTTTGACCCTCCGGTACTGGCAAAAGCCTACGAAGAAGGCGGCGCAACCTGTCTGTCGGTTTTGACGGACACGCCCAGCTTTCAAGGGGCCAAAGAATACCTGACGGCGGCCCGCGCAGCGACGTCATTGCCTGCGCTGCGTAAGGATTTCATGTACGACCCGTATCAGGTCGTCGAAGCTCGCGCTTTGGGCGCCGACTGTATTCTGATCATCATGGCCTCGGTCGAAGATGAACAAGCCGCCGAGTTGGAGCAAACGGCTTTTGACTGGGGCATGGATGTCCTGATCGAAGTGCATGACGAGGCCGAACTGGAACGCGCGACCAAGCTCAAAAGCAGTCTGATTGGGATAAATAATCGTAATCTCAAGACGTTTGAGACAACTCTTGATACAACGCGCAGGTTGTCAAAACTGGTGCCCGGCGATCGGACTATTGTTTGCGAAAGCGGTTTGAGCACGCCTGCCGACCTGGCCGACATCGCCCGCTATGGCGCACGGTCCTTCCTGATCGGCGAAAGCCTGATGCGGCAGGACAATGTCACTGCGGCGACGCGAAACTTGCTGGCTAACCCTTTGATCCCCGGAGTAATGTAATGTCGCTCACTCACTTTGACGCACAGGGCCAAGCCCACATGGTGGATGTGTCCGATAAGGCGGTAACGGACCGGGTTGCCGTGGCGGCTGGGCACATCAAGATGGCGCAGGAAACCTTTGATTTAATATCAGAAGGGCGTGCAAAAAAGGGTGATGTGCTGGGCGTTGCACGTCTTGCTGGTATCATGGGCGCGAAAAAAACCCCTGACCTGATCCCGCTGTGTCATCCTTTGCCCGTGACCAAGGTGGCCGTCGAACTGACGTTGGACCCCGATCTACCGGGCGTTCAGATTGAAGCGACCGTCAAGACCTCGGGTCAAACAGGTGTAGAGATGGAAGCGCTAACTGCGGCCTCGACCGCAGCCCTGACGGTTTACGACATGACCAAAGCCGTGGACAAAGCAATGGAGATCGGCGGCATAAAAGTTTTGCTAAAAGATGGCGGTAAATCAGGCCGTTACGAAGCGAAATGATAACTGTCGAAGACGCGCGGGCCCTTCTGTTTGGCCTGGTTGACCGCCTGCCCGCAGAAACCGTTTCACTCTCGCAAGCGGCCGGTCGGATTTTGGCGCAGGACGTTGCGGCCAAGCGCGATCAACCTCCGTTTGCGGCATCTTCGATGGATGGATACGCAGTCAAGTCATCCGAAGTCGAACTGCACGCAATGTTCAAAGTCGTCGGAGAGGCCGCCGCTGGGCGCAGGTATTCTGGTCAAGTTGGCGCTGGTCAGGCAGTTCGCATTTTCACCGGAGCCCCCGTGCCAGACGGCGCGGATTTTGTCGTGATCCAAGAAGATACTGAACGCAGGGATGATCTGATTACAATCACGGACATGCCCGGCGACAAGACCAACATTCGACCCAAGGGTGTTGATTTTAAATCCGGCACAACGATCTCTGCCCCTCGTCGCATCCGCCCCGAGGATGTGGCCCTTATGGCCGCAATGAACATCCCCGAGGTTCCCGTCGCCCGCAAGCCGATCGTTGCACTGATCTCGACCGGAGACGAATTGGTCATGCCGGGCGATACGCCCGGACCTGATCAGATCATCGCGTCAAACACCTTTGGTCTCAAGGCGTTGCTAGAGGATGTTGGAGCGGAAGTTCGCATTCTGCCTATCGCGCGAGACACAGTCGCTTCGCTTGAAACAGCCTTTGATCTGGCAACAGGCGCGGATCTGGTCGTCACGATCGGAGGAGCCTCGGTCGGGGATTATGATCTGGTGTCGGACGTATCCGCCAATCTCGGGATGGAGCGGTCATTTTACAAGATACGCATGCGCCCCGGAAAGCCGCTGATGGCCGGGCGGCTTGGCAAAGCTGCAATGGTTGGATTGCCGGGAAATCCTGTCAGCGCAATGGTTTGCGGCTATCTCTTTTTGGTACCAATGGTACGCCGCATGGTGGGGCTGGCCGAGGCTTTGACGCCGTTCCAAACGGCTAGACTGGTTGCCCCGCTCGGCCAGAATGGTCCGCGCGAACACTATATGCGCGCCATTCTTGACAATGATGGCATACGGGCTTGCGACGATCAGGACAGCTCGCTTTTAAGCGTCCTGGCGCAGGCCAATGCTTTGTTGGTTCGACAGCCGAATGATCCGGCGCGGCCTGCTGGTGATGAGGTCCTGTACCTACCGATTTAGCAAACGCTCAAATCCATTGACACAAAACGTGAACATGCGTAGAACAAAAGAAAACGCATGACCGACGAGGTGTGAGCAATGCTGACCAAGAAGCAGTTGGATTTGTTGGAATTCATCCACAAACGTGTTCAAGCGGATGGTGTTCCCCCTAGTTTCGACGAAATGAAGGCCGCGCTGGATCTCAGATCCAAGTCCGGAATTCACCGGCTGATCACCGCGCTGGAAGAACGCGGATTTATCCGCCGGCTTGCCCACCGGGCGCGGGCGATCGAAATCGTCAAACTGCCCGAAAGTCTTGGCGGCGAGCCCACAGCCGCCTTTAAGCCGCGTGTGATCGAAGGCGACAAGCCCGAAGGGCCGCGACCGGCGAATTTCGAACCCGTTACCGTCGATGCCATGGAATTGCCAGTCATGGGCCGTATCGCGGCGGGTGTTCCGATTGAAGCGATCAGCCACGTCTCGCACCGCGTCGCTGTGCCGGGATCAATGGTTTCAGGCAAGGGCGAGCACTACGCGCTTGAGGTTCGGGGCGACTCGATGATCGATGTAGGCATAAATGACGGCGACGTTGTGGTGATCCGCGAGACATCGGTCGCAGACAACGGCGATATCGTAGTGGCACTTGTCGAAGATCAAGAAGCAACACTGAAGCGATATTTCCGCCGCGGTCAAGCCATTGCGCTTGAGGCCGCGAACCCGGCTTATGAAACCCGCGTCTTGCCCGAAGACAAGGTCAAGGTGCAAGGCCGATTGGTCGGCCTGATCCGCAGCTACTGACCTTTTTGTGTCTGGTGGTCTTCGGCTTCCTTCGGGGACCACAATCTGCGACCGATGACCTCTGCGCTGGTCTTTATTTTACCGTTCTGAAAAGCCAGACTCCGGGTCTCCATCAATTTATCCGGGTCGAACAACACGCAATTTCCGCTTAGTACAACTGGCACAGCTGAGATAACAATCTGGCCTTGGTGGCACTCGGTAAAGCTACCTGCAGATCGCTTTCCGGTCAGGTGGATCACCTCCTGCCCCTTCCACACATATCTTTGGACAAGGTCGTCAGCTGGGGGCCATCGGTCGGCGGCTGTCTTCTGGTTCACACCATCGCCATCATTTTCCAACCATACTGTGGCGATGAACCCGCTGCCTTTCTCTTTGCTCAAGGCGCGCCCTTTGTCCGTCAAGACCCCGACCAATCCACCTGAATCCGCGACCAAGACATCGGGACGTTCACCCTGACCCCATATGAACACGGCCGCGATACATGGTCCCAAACCAACCCATTTCGCGGGCCCACGCCACAAAACCGTCCACAACGCCCCCAAAGCGAACAGAGGCAATACATAGTAAGGCGGGCTGACGATATAGCCTTGCGCTCCATCCAGGTTTGATACGGTCTCAGCAACCAGCAATATCCACTCTAACCCCAGGCCCATAACGGCGAGCGCGACCCAGTCCAGACCAAACGGTGCCAACAGGGCTGCAACGACGGCTGCAGGTACAACGACGGTCCCCATCACAGGGACTGACAACATGTTGGCCAGCAAGCCATAATGGGACATCGTATTGAAATGTGCAGCTCCGATCGGTGCCGTCGCAAGCCCAGCGATGGCAGACGACATCAACAATCCAATCACTGGCTTTAGCCATTTCGGCCCCGGAACCGGGCCGACATTTCGCAACGCCCCAAACACCGCCACAAGCGCCGTAGTTGCCGCGAAGGACATCTGAAATCCGGGGTTCAAGAGGGATTCCGGCCGCAGGATCAAAACGATCAACGCGGCCACGGCAACCGCGCGCAATGAGATTGCCCGCCGGTCGACTAAGATCGCACCCAGCATCACAGTGGCCATGACAAAGGCGCGTTCGGTTGCCACGTTTCCGCCAGACAGCAGCAGATACAGCGTTGCGGCAATAAGTGCACCAACCGCCGCGATCTTTCGGACCGAGACCCGAAGCGCGATGGCAGGAAACGCCGATAAAGCAACTCGGCACAGTAGATAAACAAAACCGGTCAGTAGCCCCATATGCAGACCGGAGATCGCCAATAAATGCGCCAAATTCGACGCCCGCAAAGACGCGAGCGTTTGTTGCCCCATTCCGCTTCTATCCCCTGTCGTTACTGCGGCGGCGAACCCTCCAATCTCTCCGGGCAACACGGCACGCACATGTTCGGACAATGCCAGCCTTAACGCGGTGATGCGGACGCCGGCCGGATCCGGACCCGAAACCGTGAGAACAGGAACGCGGGTGTAACCGACCGCACCCAAACCCTGAAACCAAGCATGACGCCGGAAATCAAACCCGCCGGGCTCGACCGGGCCTTGTGGCGGAGACAGGTGACCGGTGGTCATGATCCGCTGTCCTGGCACAAGCGAAGCATCACCGCCATGCAAAGATAGCCGGACGCGCTGCGGTCTGCGATCTAGTGGCACGTCCCCTACTCGCACCCGATCCAGCGTTACCCGCAGCGCATCCGACGCAGAGCGGTCAATGGCAACGACCCGCCCCTCGACCGGGCCGTAGTAACGCCATGACAAGACCGGCTCTGCCACCGTATGGGCGCGGACTCCTGCAAAGATAAACCCCGCACAAACAAGCGCCCCCCCGATTGCCAACGACGCCCAGCCTGGCCGCATCCAGCGCGCAGCAGCCAAAGCTGCCATACCCGCCACGAACAAGCCGGCATAGACCTGCCATTCCGGCTCAGACCGCAAACCGAAGTACAGGCCGATTCCGATCGCCAGACAGACCGGAGACCATTGAAACAGGTAACCTGTCTGGTTCAGCAAAGCGGCCTCGACCCGGGCCAGAACACGCATGGTTGCTCCCGTCTCTCAGCCTCGTTAGACAGGCGTCAAACTATGCCCGACACGGTTACCAAAAGGTTAATCCAAACAATGTCCGATCAGGTCGTCACCCGTTTCGCCCCCTCGCCCACCGGTTTTCTGCATATCGGCGGCGCCCGCACCGCGCTGTTCAACTGGCTCTATGCCCGTGGTCGCGGTGGCAAGTTCCTGCTGCGGATCGAGGATACGGACCGCGAGCGCTCGACCCCCGAGGCGACGGCAGCCATTCTGCAGGGTATGGCGTGGCTGGGTCTTGACCATGATGGCGATGTGATCAGCCAGTTTGAGGGCGCGGCTCGCCACGCCGAGGTGGCCGACCAGCTGCTGGCCGAGGGCAAAGCGTACAAGTGCTTTGCGACGCAAGAAGAAATCGTCGCCTTCCGTGAACAAGCGAAGGCCGAGGGCAAATCAACCCTGTTCCGTAGCCCTTGGCGCGACGCTGACGCAGCGACCCACCCCGACGCGCCTTTCGTGATCCGCATCAAGGCCCCGCAGGACGGAGAGACGGTGATCCGCGATCAGGTTCAGGGGGACGTGACCATCCGCAACGAGCAGCTGGACGACATGATCCTGCTGCGTTCGGACGGGACGCCGGTCTATATGCTGGCCGTCGTGGTAGACGATCACGATATGGGCGTCACCCATGTGATCCGGGGCGACGACCACCTGAACAATGCAGCGCGCCAGATGATGATCTATCAGGCGATGGGCTGGGATGTTCCCGTCTGGGCTCATATCCCGCTCATTCACGGGCCCGATGGCAAGAAACTGTCGAAACGCCACGGCGCGTTGGGCGCTCAGGAATACCAGGCTATGGGTTATCCGGCGGCCGGGATGCGCAACTATCTGGCGCGTCTGGGCTGGAGTCACGGCGACGACGAATTCTTTACCGACGCGCAGGCGAAAGAATGGTTCGATCTGGACGGAATCGGCAAAAGCCCGGCCCGTTTCGATCTGAAGAAACTGGAAAACCTGTGCGGTCAGCATATTGCCGTCGCCGATGATGCCGCATTGCGGCAGGAAATCGAGGCGTATCTGGCCGCGGCTGACCTGCCTGCGCTGACAGAAACACAATCCAGTGATCTGGAACGTGCGATGTATTGCCTCAAGGATCGGGCGCGCACATTCCCCGAACTGCTTGAAAAGGCTCATTTTGCCCTGACTTCCCGCACTATTCAACCGGATGAAAAAGCGGCCAAGGCGCTTGCCTCAGTATCCGACGGTATACTGAATGAATTGACGCCGCAGTTGCAAAGTGTTAGCTGGACGCGAAGCGAACTGGAGGACGCCCTGAATTCCTTTGCGGAAGCACAAGGCATCAAGTTCGGCAAGCTGGCGGGGCCGTTGCGCGCCGTACTGGCAGGCCGCGCGGTGACACCTTCGGTTTTTGACATGATGCTGGTGCTTGGGCGGGATGAAACCCTGGCACGGCTTTCTGACGCAGCGACCTGAGTAAAAGGTTCACATTTGGGTAACGCTGCTCCGCTAACACCCGGTTTGCGCGATTGCGCGCATCCGTTGCCCGCAGGATCGGACAGCGATCCATACTGCGCATGATTGAGGAAGGGACACTATGACCGACAGCAACAAATCAGCCACTCTGTCACTTAATGGCGAAACTTATGAGCTGCCGATTCATTCACCGACCGCTGGGCCTGACGTGATCGACATCCGTAAGCTTTACGGAACGGCAGGTGTATTCACGTATGACCCCGGCTTTACGTCGACCGCCAGCTGTGACAGCACCATCACATATATTGACGGCGAAAAGGGCGAGCTGCTGCATCGGGGTTATCCGATCGACCAGCTGGCCGGAAAATCTCACTTCCTCGAGGTTTGCTACCTGCTGCTGTACGGAGAGTTGCCGAGCGCGCCCGTTTTGGAAAAGTTCGAAACCACCATCACGCGCCACACCATGCTGCACGAGCAGATGCAGTATTTCTACCGTGGCTTCCGCCGCGACGCGCATCCGATGGCAATCATGGTCGGTGTTGTGGGCGCGATGTCGGCCTTCTATCACGACTCAACTGATATCGCAGACCCGCGCCAGCGTGAGGTCGCATCGCACCGCCTGATCGCAAAAATGCCAACCATCGCGGCATGGGCCTATAAGTACCACACTGGCCAGCCCTTCGTATATCCGCGCAACGATCTGGACTATGCATCGAACTTCCTGCGCATGTGCTTCAGCGTTCCGGCCGAAGAATATGAAGTCAATCCGATCCTCAGCCGTGCGATGGACCGCATCTTTACCCTGCACGCAGATCACGAGCAAAACGCCTCGACCTCGACCGTGCGTCTGGCGTCAAGCTCGGGTGCCAACCCGTTTGCCTGTATCGCGGCTGGCATCGCCTGCCTGTGGGGTCCGGCGCACGGTGGCGCAAACCAAGCATGTCTGGAGATGCTGGAAGAAATCGGCAGCGTTGATCGCATCCCAGAATTCATCGCCCGCGCCAAGGACAAGGACGATCCGTTCCGCCTGATGGGCTTTGGCCACCGCGTCTACAAGAACTTTGACCCGCGCGCCAAAGTGATGAAACAGTCCGCCGACGAAGTGCTGGATCTGTTGGGCATCGAAGACAACCCGAAACTGCAGGTTGCCAAGGCGCTGGAAAAGCAGGCTCTGGAAGATCCGTATTTCGCCGATAAAAAGCTGTTCCCGAACGTGGACTTCTATTCGGGTATCATCCTCGAGGCGATGGGCTTCCCGACCTCGATGTTCACTCCGATCTTTGCCCTGTCGCGCACCGTGGGCTGGGTCAGCCAGTGGAAAGAGATGATCGCCGACCCCCAGAACAAGATCGGCCGTCCGCGCCAGCTGTATCTGGGCGAGACCACTCGTGACTATGTGGATATCGAAAACCGCTGATCGCGGTTACAGATTGCAGAACGCCCCAGACCGGTTCCGGGGCGTTTTTCGTTAGAACAAAGCCAGTTGGTCGCCCGCCTGTGGTGGCCTTGTGAACAGGTCCAGACGCAACGCCGGGGTGCGCGTGGCCAGCCCCAACCGTTTGACCGCCACGGTAAATCGTTTCGCAATCAGCGCGGCATATTCGCCCTCACCCCGCATCCGATGCCCCCAGCGCGGGTCATAGTCGCGGCCCCCATGCATCTCGCGCAGTTTCGACATGACTTTCTCCGCCCGGGCCGGTTCATGATCTGCCAACCAACGCTGCCACAGCTCGGACACTTCTCGTGGTAGGCGCAGCATGATCCAACTGGCCGCATCGGCGCCTGCGTCGCGCCCGGCCTCAAGCAGCTGCTCAAGCTCATGATCCGTCAAGCCGGGGATCAGAGGCGAGGTCATGACCCGCACCGGTATCCCGGCCTCGGTCAGCCGCCGTATGATCGCCAGACGCCGCTGGGGCGAAGGGGCACGAGGCTCCATCCGGCGCGACAGGCCGGCGTCCAAAGTTGTTAGGGAAATCCCCACCCGTACCAGCCCCTTGGCTGCCATGGGGGACAAAATGTCCAGATCACGCTCGATCAAAGCACCTTTGGTGACGAGTCCGATCGGGTGCTGAAAATCGCTTAAGACTTGCAGGCAATCCCTTGTGACAGAGCGTGTTTTTTCGACTGGTTGGTAAGGGTCAGTATTGGTGCCCAACGCCACTGTGGCCACCTTGTAGGATTTCGAGGACAGTTCCCGCCGCAGCACCTCGGCCGCGTTGGGCCGGGCAATCAGGCGTGTTTCAAAATCCAGCCCCGGCGACAGACCGAGATAGGCATGGGACGGCCGCGCAAAGCAATAAACACACCCGTGTTCGCATCCTCGATACGGGTTGATCGAGCGGTCAAACGGCAAATCGGGCGACCGGTTGTAGGTTATGATGCTGCGCGCGACCTCGTCGCGCAACTCGGTGCGCAATGGCGGTAGATCATCGTCCTCGGGCCATCCATCCGCGCAGCGTTCAGTGGTAAACGCTTCGAACCGACCAGCAACATTTGTAGCGAAACCTCGGCCCCGGATTTGCGCGTCAGTCATATTTGTTCTCTTTATGTTCCCTTTGCAGGTATACTCGCCATACGCGGTTCAGGCAAGCGCCCCTCGTCTTACGTGTTGATTTCAAATTGCTTGGCCAAACATGCTGGAATTGAACCGAATGCAGGATCATCTTGCAGATTATGACGTCGAGTTGATCAATATTTTGACGTATAGGTCGGTCTCGGAACCGCCAAGGTCGCAATCGTCACAGTCTAAGTGCGACGTTTTGGCCAAAACGAAAAAAATGCCACCAATGGGCGCTAAGCCCGAACAGCTCTAGGGAAACACCCAATGTCCGATGAAGAAGACATCGTCCTGTCCGAACTGAATGACGAGGAATTGGTCGAACAGATGTTCGACGATCTTTACGACGGTTTGAAGGAAGAAATCGAAGAAGGTGTGAACATCCTGCTGGAACGCGGATGGACCCCCTATGACATTCTGACCAAGGCGCTGGTTGGCGGTATGACCATCGTAGGCCACGACTTCCGCGACGGCATCCTGTTTGTCCCCGAAGTTCTGCTGGCCGCAAACGCGATGAAGGGCGGCATGTTCATCCTGAAACCGCTGCTGGCCGAAACCGGCGCTCCGCGCGTTGGCAAGATGGTGATCGGCACCGTCAAGGGCGACATCCACGACATCGGCAAAAACCTTGTGTCGATGATGATGGAAGGCGCTGGTTTTGAGGTCGTCGATATCGGCATCAACAATCCGGTCGAGAACTACCTGGAAGCACTGGAAACCGAAAAGCCCGACATTCTGGGCATGTCGGCCCTGCTGACAACCACCATGCCGTACATGAAAGTCGTGATCGATACTCTGGTCGAGCAAGGTTTGCGCGAAGACTACATCGTACTGGTCGGTGGCGCTCCGCTGAACGAAGAGTTCGGAAAAGCCATTGGTGCCGACGCATATTGCCGCGACGCGGCCGTCGCCGTTGAGACCGCGAAAGACTTCGTGTCGCGTAAGCACAACCAACTGGCGGGCTGATCAGACGGACATCTGAATTCAGGGCCGTCCGGCAACAGGCGGCCTTTTTCGTTTACATCTTTGGCGCAGGAGCCAAGCCATGCCGCAGGACAATCTGCCAGACGATGCAAGCTTGACGACAGACGGATACGAATCCGCTGCGCAAGGGCAAATTTTGTTGCTGGCTTGCGGCGCGCTGGCACGCGAGATTCTGGACCTGAAGAACCTCAATGGTTGGGACCATATGGACCTGACCTGCTTGCCCGCCATCTTACATGTCCATCCCGAGCGGATTACTCAGGCCGTGCAGGATGCAATCACCAAACATCGCGCGCAGTACGACACGATCTACGTGGTCTATGCCGATTGCGGCACCGGGGGCCTGCTGCAAAACGCGTGTGCAGAATTGGGCGTCGAGATGGTAAAAGGCCCGCATTGCTATTCGTTTTTTGAAGGCAATGATGTTTTCGACGCACGCGGCGAGGATGAAACAACTGCCTTCTACCTGACCGATTTTCTGGCACGCCAGTTTGACGCCTTTGTTTGGAAGCCATTGGGCCTGGACCGGCATCCCGAATTGCGCGACATGTATTTCGGCAACTACACGAAACTGGTCTATCAGGCTCAGACTGACGACCCGTTGCTGACGAAACGCGCTCAGGAATGCGCCGACCGCCTTGGCCTGGCATTCGAAAGGCGTTTCACCGGATATGGCGATCTCGAGTCGACGTTAACAGATTGGGCCAATCGCGGCTGAGTTACGTCACGCGTTCTCTTGCGCAACTTCGCGAATACGCTCGATCATCGCCCGCAGACCATTGGACCGCTGCGCTGAGAGGTGGTCGTTCAAGCCCAATCGCGCCAATTCTGCGCCGGCGTCAATCTTGGCAACCTCGGCAAGTGGCACGCCATTGTACAAAGCCCGCAAAACCGCGATCAGGCCGCGCACGATCAGCGCGTCGCTGTCTCCGTCAAACCTAAATACTCCAGCTTCGATAACCGGATGCAGCCAGACCTGACTGGCGCAGCCATGAACCTTGGTTGCGGGAACTTTCAGCGCGTCCTCAAGGGGTTCCATAGCCTTGCCCTGCTCAATGACATGGCGATAGCGGTCTTCCCAGTCTTCCAGAAACTCGAAATCCTCGACGATGTCTTCAAAGGCAGGCGTTGCCATATCCCTGCGGTCCTTTCATTGCGGTCACAATCGTGACCTATGCCTCTGCCCCCTGCCTGTCCAGCCCCAGCGTGGGTTTTCAAAGCAGGGAATTTGCGTTAGGCCAGTTCGGGAAATACCGGTCAGAGCTTTAAATCCATGCAAAAAACACTGTCTGTTCTTTTGGTCGCCACGCTAACACTGTCGGCTTGTAGCGGATGGCGCGAGTCGCGTGTAAATCCGACCAACTGGTTTGGGTCCAGCACACCCGCGCCTGCACCGACACAGACTTTGGCCAATGACCCAAACGCACTGGTGCCCCAACAGCGTGAAGGCGCCGGCCTATTCAGTCGGCCAGACCCCGTGGACAACAGCGTTGCTATTGCGCGCGTTGATGAGCTGAGGATCGACCCAACACCCGGGGGGGCGATCATTCTGGTCACTGGCGTCGCCGCACGTCAGGGCGCCTATGATGCCCGACTCGTTCGTGTTGAAAGTGAAGAAAACCAGAAGAACGGCGTACTGGAATATACCTTCCGCGTTTCGTATCCGGCCACAGCAACCAATCAAGGCTCTGAACGTTCACGTCAGGTGTTGGATGCAATCAACGTGTCACAAGACGATCTGCAAGGCATCCGTCTGGTTCGCGTAGTCGGTCAGGAAAATGCTCTGGAATCGCGGCGGCGCTAAGTCGGCTACAACGACACAACCTTGACCGACTGGCCCTTGGCTGCCAAGGCGATCTTACCTTCGCACAGTTTAAGGGCGTCTTCACCAAACACTTCGAACCGCCAACCTGACATCGCAGGCAGGTCACGCTCTCCCGCCGCGATCTGATCCAATTCCGAACTGGTGGCGATCAGTTTTGCTGCCACGCCCGAACTTTCGGTCTTGGACTTTAGCAATACCCGCAGCAGATCGGCCAATGCCGGGTTGACCTTTAGCTTGTCGCGGCTGTTATCAACACGCGGCATCTGGTCAGGCGGGCAATTCACACCCTTTTTAACGGCCGCCAAAATACCTTCGGCAATCGCGCCTTTGCGCGCCTCGCGAAGCAACAAACGCGAGCCACCAAGATCAGACGGGGATTTCGGCTTGGTCGAGGCCAACTCGATCAGCGCGTCGTCCTTGAACACACGGCTGCGGGGTACGTTGTTTTCTTGCGCATAGGCCTCACGAAACTGGGCCAACTCACGTACCACAGCCAAAAACTTGGCCGAGTTCGTTCGTGTCTTAACCCGTTTCCACGCATCTGCCGGGCGGATATCATAGGTTTCGGGGTGGGTCAGTATGCGCAGTTCTTCAGCAACCCAATGGCTGCGTTCCGTTTTATTCAACTCTTTCGCCAGATGTTCGTAGATCTGTCGCAGGTGGGTCACATCAGCCAAGGCATAGGTCTTTTGCGCGTCCGACAACGGACGGCGAGACCAGTCGGTGAAGCGCGAGGTCTTGTCCAAACCCTGCTTGCAAATCTTGCGCACCAACGTTTCATAACCGACCTGCTCTCCGAAGCCGCAAACCATCGCGGCAACTTGGGTATCAAACAGGGGCGTCGGGAACACATTTGCTTCAACCCAAAAGATCTCAAGATCCTGGCGGGCCGCGTGAAAAACCTTTACCACACCCTCGTTTCTGAACAGTTCGTAAAGAGGCTCAAGCGACAATCCCTCAGACAGTGGATCAACAAGCACTGCGCTGTTCTCGTCCGAAGATGGCACCGCCAATTGCACCAGACAGAGTTTCGAATAATACGTCCGCTCGCGCAGGAACTCGGTATCGATTGTCACATAGTCATAGCTTGCAGCGGCCTTACAGTATTCGGCCAGCTCTTGCGTCGTTGTCAGGGTCTTCATGCGCGGTGGTGTTCTTGCTCTTGTTTTTCGTAGTAGCCCGTCGCTTTTGTGCCGTTCAGGGCGATAGCCCAAACCATAGGCCGAATAACACTGGCGTGTAAATCACTCTGCGGCGATCAGGGCAGCAACACGGGTGTGTGGTCGCCAGAGCTAAAGCGGCGCAGCACGGCTGGATAAAGCTTATGTTCCCACACCAGAACCCGTGCCGCCAAAGTCATAGGTGTGTCGTTTGGCTCAATCTGCAAACGGGCTTGGCCAAGGATCGGACCGTCATCCAATGCCGCCGTTACCTCGTGAACCGAACATCCATGTTCCTCATCGCCTGCCTCGATCGCGCGGGCATGCGTGTTAAGGCCCTTGTATTTCGGCAACAGTGAAGGGTGGATGTTCAGCATCTGCCCCTGAAAGCGCGATACAAAATCACCGGTCAGAACGCGCATGAACCCAGCCAAACAGACGATATCAGGCTGCGCGGCCTCAAGCGGTTTCAGCAGCTCTGCCTCGAACGCAGCGCGGTCGCCTTTGAACGGACGGTGATCGACCGAAGCCGTCGGGATGCCCCGCTCAGCCGCCTTGACCAGCCCCCTGGCCTGCGCATCATTGGACAGCACCAGACAGGGTCGCGCGGGGTGGTCGCCGATCATGGAATCGACCAGCGACACCATGTTGGACCCCCCGCCCGAGATCAGGATGGCAACGCGCTTGTGGCTCACAGCAGTTTGCCAGTGTAGGCCACACCGGCCGCCTCGGTGACTGTGCCGATGCGCGATACGGTTTCCCCGGCTTCGACCAGCAGATCGGCCAGTTCATCGGCGCGGTCTTCGGCGCAGACTACGATCATGCCGATACCGCAGTTGAAGGTTTTCAACATCTCAGTCTCGGCAATCCCACCGGTTTCAGCCATCCAACGGAAGACGGGCGGCAAATCCCAGGCGTTCAGGTCGATCCCGGCACCCAGCCCTTCGGGCAAGACACGCGGCAGGTTTTCTGTCAAACCGCCGCCGGTGATATGGGCCAGCGCGTGAACGCCCCCTGCCCGGATCGCTTGCAGCGCCTGCTTGACATAAAGACGCGTGGGCGTCAGCAGTGCCTCACCCAGCGTACCGTCGCTGAACGGCGACTCGGCGTCCCATCCTAGCCCCGAAATCCCTACCAGTTTGCGAACCAGCGAATAGCCGTTGGAATGCACCCCGTTCGACGCCAGCCCCAGCAGCACGTCGCCCTGCTGCACGCCTGCGGGCAGATGCGCGCCACGCTCCATCGCGCCGACCGAGAACCCGGCCAGATCAAAATCGCCATCGGGGTACATGCCGGGCATTTCCGCCGTCTCACCACCGATCAGGGCACAGCCGGACTGCACACAGCCCTCGGCGATGCCTTCGATGATCCGCGCGGCAGTATCCGTGTCCAGCTTGCCGGTGGCGAAGTAGTCGAGGAAAAACAGAGGCTCGGCGCCCTGACAGATCAGATCGTTGACGCACATGGCCACCAGATCAATGCCAACGCCATCAACCACGCCGGTATCAATAGCGATACGCAGCTTGGTGCCCACACCATCGGTCGCGCCCACCAGAATAGGATCGGTGTAGCCCGCATCCTTGAGGTCGAACAGAGCGCCGAACCCGCCCAGCCCGCTCATCACGCCCGAGCGGTTGGTCCGCTTGGCCGCAGGTTTGATCCGGTCGACCAGCGCGTTGCCTGCATCAATATCAACACCCGCGTCCGCATAGGTGATTCCGTTCTTGCCCGCTGTCATGGCCAACCCCTTATGAATGGTTCCCGCGCGGGTTAGTCGATTGTGGCCGTCGTTGCAACGGTCAGGCTTGACGCGGGCGTTCACCGTGATACTCAAAGCGCTCAGACGGGCCTGTAGCTCAATTGGTTAGAGCAGAGCGCTCATAACGCTTTGGTTGCGGGTTCAAGTCCTGCCGGGCCTACCAAATTTACCGTCCTATGATGATATCCGCGCTGAGCCCGCCCAGGCGTGCACTTTTCCCAAGCCGCAAAACACCCCCGTGTGCGCGGGCAATATCCGCAACAATTGCAAGCCCCAGGCCAACACCGCTGCCTTGATTCTGGTTGCGCGCCGGGTCCAGGCGCGAGAACGGTTTCACGGCCTCGGTGCGCTGTTCTGGCGGAATGCCCGGCCCGTCATCTTCGACCCGGATACGCAGCGTTTTGGGGGTAAGCGATAGGCTGACCTCAGCTCGATTTCCGTATCGAACAGCATTTCCGATCAGATTCTCGACAGCCCGGCGGATCGACGTTGGACGCAACATGGCGGTACCAGAGCCTTCGGTTGCGACAAGTTCAGCGGTATGCCCGGCCCGTTGGGCGTCGTTGACGATCTGTTTCAACAACTCAGACGGATCCACCTGTTCGGGCGCGCCTTCCGCCGCACCGCGTGAAAAGTCGAGAAACGCGTCCAGCAGCAGCTGCATTTCGTCCACGTCTTTTTGCAACGGCGTGGCTTCATCTTCGGGCAACATCGACAGCCCCAGTTTCAGACGGGTCAAGGGAGTGCGCAGATCGTGGCTGACACCTGACAACATCATGGTGCGCTGTTCCATTTGCCGCTCGATTCGGGCGCGCATATCGAGAAAGGCGTTTCCCGCAGCTCTGACCTCAATTGCGCCTCCGGGCGCGTACGGTACTACCCTGCCACGGCCAAACGCCTGCGCTGCATCAGCCAACCGTGTAATCGGACGCAGTTGGTTGCGCATATACAAGAACGATATCGACGTCATGATGACCGCAAAAAACACCATCGTCACGATCAACTGGTGCGGAGCAGCCGGAGACAAGCGTCGCCGATCCATTGTAAGCTGCAACAATCCCAAATCTGTATTCAAATATAGGCGCGCTTCATCCCCGCTGGGCAGCGCAATTGCCACCAGATTGGGTAGAAAGGCATGCAAATCGGAATCGACCTGCGGCGCAATGAAATCGTACCATCGGCGATAACCAACTTCGGGGCGTTCATTGATGCCAAGGAAACGCACCTTCATCTCAAGCGCGCTCAGATCAGGCCGAATCTCGGCCATGGCTTGCTGCTGGGTCTCGGCATCCTGCATCGTCGCAAGCACAAGCATCACCTCTCGGGAAGCCGTGCGGGTCATCTGCTCTGTCACGTCTTCAAGGTGTTTCTGCAAAAAGGCGATGCCAACAACAAGCAACAGCACGATCACTGGCAGAACCAGTATCAGGGCCGCTCGCGCATAAAGACTTCGCGGCATATAGGGTTTGAGCCATGCACTCGACATGCGCTAAACCTAACGGGCTGATCGGACAAGAGAAAGAGCGCAGAATGCAGGCCCCCGATGATTTCAACCCACCGCCCGGCCAAGCGGTCGAGTTACAAACCGGGCTTAGGCGCATTCTGGCGCCGAACCCGTCGCCGATGACGTATCGCGGGACGAATACCTATTTGCTGGGCACAAAGGATTGCGCGGTCATCGACCCCGGACCGATGAGCGAGACACATCTGGACGCGATTCTATCCGCCCTTCAAGCGGGTCAACGCATAAGCCATATCATCGTCACGCATACCCATCTGGATCACTCTCCGCTCGCCGCTCTATTGGCGCAGCGCACCGGCGCGCCGATTCTGGCTTTTGGAGGCCCCGAAGCCGGGCGCAGTACAGTGATGGCGGACCTGGCGCAACAGGGCCTGGCCGGAGGCGGCGAAGGAATCGATACCGCCTTTCGTCCGGATATCGAACTCGCCGATGGCGAAACCATCGAAGGTGACGAATGGCAGCTTGAAGTCATTCATACCCCGGGGCACTTGGGCAACCACATCGCTTTGGGCTGGGGTGATACCTGTTTCACCGCCGATCATGTCATGGGATGGGCCAGCTCATTGGTTTCACCCCCGGACGGAGATCTGACGGACTTTATGCAAGCCTGTCACCGTCTGCGCGACCGCACTTGGTCAACCTTTCACGCAGGACACGGTGCTCCTATCACTGATCCAGCTGCCCGGCTGGATTGGCTGATACAGCATCGCCTGACACGCGAGGCACAGATTCTGGGTGCGCTTGCCGATCAACCCGGCACGGCGAGACAATTGGCTGAGCGTATCTACATCGAAACTCCCAAAGCGTTGCTTCCTGCCGCCGAACGCAACGTGTTCGCTCATTTGGTCGATTTAACCGTAAATTCAATGGCTTCACCGAAAGGGAACCTAGCTATAGACGCCGAATTCCATCGAATTGCATGATCAGAAAAATTTTTCGTTATTTCGGGTCGTTCCCCTCTGGACGGCAATTTTCGAGGTTGTTATACGGCCCTCAGTTCCGGCGTAGCTCAGCGGTAGAGCAGTTGACTGTTAATCAATTGGTCGTAGGTTCGATCCCTACCGCCGGAGCCAAATCCCCTTCGAAGGCACACTGATTTGGCATGAAACGATCGTCGTCCTGCGGTCGAATTTTTTTCGTCAAAAAACTTCCCTCTCCCCTCTGGACGGCAGAGATTGTGATTGCTATACGGCGCGAACCGTTCCGGCGTAGCTCAGCGGTAGAGCAGTTGACTGTTAATCAATTGGTCGTAGGTTCGATCCCTACCGCCGGAGCCAATTTTTCACTTGTATTACAAGTGGATAAAAAGCCGCCTCGAAGGGCGGTTTATGTTTTCTGCAACATCTCTGCAACATAGTGGCTTGCTGCTTATTCAGAAGTCAGTACGGAATGTTGTCGTCACCATCATCGATAGGTACATCTTTCACGATCCAGCAAACTTGATTGTCATGACGTATGACGTTGAACACATGGGGCTTCTCTTCTAACGTGTACTCTCGGCATATGCACCCCTCGGCGCACAAATATGCGTAATCCAAGTTTTTGAGGACACCTGTTTGGACAAAGTAAAAGCTCTGGAACTAGAGGAAACTCTCAAAGGTCAGAAAATTGAGGGCTGGAAAATTGTCAGCTTAATCAATCACGGGAAATCTGCGGCAGTATTTCTAGCAACCCAAAAAGACCAAAAATGCGCATTAAAAGTTTTCGACGATGAGCTGATTGAGAAATACGGTGACGAAACCCAGTTAGCTAGAATAGAAAGAGAGTTACAACTCGTAGGCAAACACCACCCAAACATGGTCCAGTTACTTGGAGGGGGCGTCGACCAGATCACAGCAAACCACTATTTGATGATGGAGTTCTTGGATGGACCAAATCTTAAGCAGTGTTTGCAAGACGTACCATCTGCGAATATTGGGCTACTTATTTCTCAACTTGCCGATTGCTGTCGATTTCTTGAGGAGCTCGGCCTCACTCATCGGGACATAAAGCCGGAAAACATCGTAATTCTAGATGATTACAAACGTTTAGTTTTGCTTGACTTTGGAGTTCTTAGACCCGTTGGGGATGTCGGGTTAACCGACGACCAAGGTGTGCAGTCATTCGTTGGGACACTACAATACAGTTCCCCTGAGTTCTTGATTAGAGAAGAGAAGGACACACTTGAAGGCTGGAGGGCGCTCACATTCTATCAAATTGGAGGTGTTCTACATGACCTGCTGATGAGGACCGAGCTGTTCGCAGACAGATCCAATCCTTATGCTCGGCTGGTAATGGCAGTACAAAACGACATTCCAACAATCCACAACAAATCAGTTCCGAGTTATTTAGTAGACCTCGCAAAAGCCTGCCTCTCCAAAAAGCCGGAAGTGCGAGTAGAAATCTTAAACTGGAAATCTTTCTTTCCTCCTGAAGCAGACTTGGACGCAGACGATACTGCGAAGGTGCGTGTTACAAGCCGCCAAGCCGCGAAGCAGGCCCTTCAGGATGTTAGTTATGAACCAGAAGCCGACCCGCGTGAACTACTCCACTCAGTCATCGAAACTATCAAGATCAAAATACGGGGGATAAGAAACAGCAACACATCTAGCTTACCTCCAGTCACTGTGACTAGCGATGAGCAATCAATAAGAGTTTGCTTTGGCCCCTCGAAAGCACACGACCTGCCTTCAAGGTTAAGCATCTGCTTTTACGTGAATATTTTGGATGTCAACATTGGCGGAATATCGCTTAGCGTTTGTGCCTATTTGGGTGATGAACCAAAGGATGATTTCCCAAATCCTGTGAGTGTCTTTCAAGGCGTGTTTTCCGCAAACAGTATCGCCGAAGTATTAGAAGAATGTGTCTATGTCTCAGTAGAAATTGCGCAAAATGCTGACGCTAGCGCTAATGAAAAATTCTTGGATTTACACAAATTAGAAAGCTGATTTGCAATGGGTACAACCTGGTGGACCAACTCTTCCGACTTAGACGAGGAACAAAAGAAGGTGGTATCACTGGCCCCAGACGGACACCATCTGGTCTTGGGGCCACCCGGTAGCGGGAAAACCAATCTCCTACTTCTAAGGGCTTCGTATTTGCACCGGAACGGCCTGAACAACTTAGTTGTCCTTGCTTTTGGCCGCGTTCTTCGGGAATTTCTTGCTTCGGGTTCTGAACACTACCCATTCGACGGAGACAAGATCCAGACCTACGTAAAATGGGCAACAGCTTTACTTCAAGAAAACGGCGTCAAAGTTGATGCAAGTGATTTTGAATCGTTGAGATCGCGTTTGCTAAAGGACCTTCATGCGCTGGCAGACTTGAACAAACCCGAAAACCAATTCGACTGCATTCTTTTGGATGAAGCCCAAGACTACTCCCCTGACGAAATTCAAGTGGTCTCCAGATTTACCACTCGTCTGTTTGCGGTTGGCGACAGCAAACAGAGAATCCTGTCCGAACAAGATGGGGCGTTGGATGAGCTTGAGAAGTCAGGTGTCACGGTGTCCAAACTAAGTGCACATTATCGAAATGGCATATACGTCTGCCGAGTAGCTGACGGCATTCAAAACTTAGTCAACCACCCGGAGGGTATGGAGGCTACCTCAAATTATGACGAGGACAGTTTTCCATCTACCGTTCAGGTATTCGAAGAACTGGAATTGCCTGATCAGGTTAGTCAGGCTGTTATTGCAATTAAGGACCAGCTTGTCGCATATCCCGATGAACTCATAGGCGTGCTTTGTCCGAGAAAAGAAGAACTAAAGGAAATCGCAACCCTCCTTGAAGCTTCTGATATTTTTGACAAAGTCCAGATTCAGAAAGACGACAACTACGCCGCTATCGAACAAGAGCGGAGGATCATCGTTGCAAGCATTCATGGAGCCAAAGGATTGGAGTTTCGGGCTGTTCATCTTCTTGGCATGAACTTTGTGAAGAATTTCAAACTGCAGAAAAAAATGTGCTACACGGCCGTAACGAGGTGCAAGACATCTCTGTCAGTGTACCACGAACAACCGCTGCCTGGATACTTGGAAAACGGAATACAAGCGTGCTCCGCACCCCCTGCCAAGACCAGTCTCGATGACCTCTTTGAGTAGGACCTGAAATGCGCATTTGTATCATCGACAGGGAAACGCTGCTGGATTGGTTGGGCGGAAAATTCAAACCGCAGCCGGTCCGGCTGACACAGCAGAAAATGAAGAGCAAGTTTGACGGAGATATTGCTCTCGTCTTTGACGACGATGCCGATGAAGATTTGGGGCCTCCGGTGATTTCCGTTCCAAAAACAAAACTTTCGGACTTCTATGCATTTGTGGGAACTTACGCCGCGCAGTACAGACCTTTCTCTGCTTACTTCAGGGTTGTTCCTTTTGAGTCACTTGATGAAGTGTCAAACATCTCTCAGAATCGCAAAGATGTCAGTTTTCAAGAGGACGCTTTGGTCGGCGTTGCCATTGCGGAAGTCTATGCTCAGTCGCGTGGGCGCATTACCTCAATTGACAGAATTTCAGTATCGGCCGTTGAGGCCACTCTGTCTGCATCGCTCGCAGAGGCGGTCCGACAAGGTTATTCATCAAATATCATACCGGAAATCGCGGATCGATGGGAAATGGTTCGCAAGTTAGAAAATTCGGACCGACTTCATCTGTCCCCCAAAAAGATCACGGAGATTTGGCAAATTGTGGCGGATGTGGTTTTGGCAAAGCCCTCAAGAAAGATCCCAGAACCCCGACGGAGTATTACGCAGGCTCTTAAAGAAACGGAAAAGTCAGGGAGCAAACCGCAAGATTGGTTGCTTCCATTGACTAATGAAATACCCCTTCTGGCGAAAGAGTTGCCGCGCATGACTCATTCAAGGGAGGAACGTGTAAGAACGGCGAAAGATGTACTGTCCCTAATTGAAGGATCGAAATCTGAACCGCTATTGAAAGAATTCTTGGCAGGCGCGGTATTGTCAATGATTGGGAATGGTTCGTTCCAACAGCTACCCATTCTAGAAGAATTGTTGGCCGAAATGCCTGCATCCGCACTTTGGTTTGGCGTTGTTTCATCTTTTCAAGGTGGCAATGACGCGCTTACTGTCGGGAACTGCCTTGGTCGGCGAGTGCTTAGAGACATGCATAAAAACGCAAACTTGTTTTCCGAGGTTGAAGGTGACATTTCCGTCGATGAACTTGCGATGATACGAGCTGAGAGGCCTGGCAACACGGCATTCAGGACGGCTCAACCTACAAGCATGAAAGTGAACTTGTTTGGTAATGTTAGCGGGAGGTTCAAGTCCAATCAGAGCAGTCAAAATGAGAAACGGAATTTCGAACTGGAACAGGCCCGTCGCGTAAACGCTGAACAACTTGAGGAGCTCAGGAATATTTTGGATCGAGCGACCCACATTAGTCGGAAACTCTCGCAAAATAGGCGACGTGATCTTTTCGAGTAACTGGCAGAATTAACCCACTTTAGTTAATACGGTGGCCTGTTTTTCATGAGTGCCAATACTGCAAATCATAATAAACATAGAAGGCTTGAGCTGCGCCCTGCAGTGATAGTCGATCACAGCCTCCGAGATGAACTGCTGAACGAAGAATGGTTCGACAGTTTGAATGGCGCACGCCACAGAATGGCACTCTGGCGGTTGACTACAACAACGTCAGACGCCACTCATCTGCAAGCAGGGCCATGAAAGCCGGGTATAGGGGTCATTTCAACTAAAGCCGATGCGCTATAGTCGTAAGGGTTTTGACAATCAAACGAACAAAATCACCGATTGAGGAAACCATCATATTGTGCGCATATTGAAGCAGAGGCACGATATGCAGTATGGACACGTTAACACCAAAAGAGCGCTCAAAGCGCATGTCATTGGTTCGCGGGCGCGATACCAAGCCAGAAATGCGTGTCCGTCGTCTGATCCACTCACTCGGCTATCGGTATCGTCTTCATCGGCGCGACCTTCCCGGCAAACCCGATCTTGTTTTTGGGCCGCGCCGAAAGGCGATCTTCGTCCACGGCTGCTTTTGGCACCGCCATCCCAATCCCGCTTGCAAGCTGGCGCGCTTGCCGAAATCGCGGCGGGACTTTTGGCTGCCAAAACTCGAAGGAAATCGGGCAAGGGACGAACGCAACAACGCGGCGCTGGCTGAAATGGGATGGGATGTCCTAGAAGTTTGGGAATGCGAAACCGCTGACGAGGAATTGTTAGCCAATAAGATAAGAGAGTTTTTGAGATGAAATCGGTCGAGTTGTTCGCTGGCGCGGGAGGCCTCGGTTTGGGGGTTGGTGAAGCCGGGTACAAACACGCAGCAGTGGTTGAGATTGACCGCTGGGCCTGCGATACACTGGCCGAGAACACCAAGTGGCCTCTGCATGGCTGGGACAAGGGCGATGTTCGGAAGTTCGACTATACGCCGCTGAAAGGAAAAGTGAACCTCGTCACAGGTGGCCCGCCGTGCCAGCCATTTTCGATGGGCGGTCAGCATCGTGCCTTCCTTGATCCGCGCGACATGTTTCCCGAAGCCGCGCGCGCAGTTCGCGAGTTGCGACCCGAGGCGTTCATCTTCGAGAACGTTAAAGGTCTGAAACGGCAGGCATTCACAAACTACCTCGAATACATCCGTCTGCGCCTTCGTCATCCCGATCTCGTTCCGAACGATGGCGAGGAATGGCTTGAGCACCTCAAGCGGCTTGAGGACTACGAAACGAGCGGAGCGAGCGGCGGTTTGCTCTACAACGTCGTAATCCGCCTCCTGAATGCAGCCGACTATGGCGTGCCTCAGAAGCGGGAGCGTGTCTTCATCGTAGGCATCCGTGACGACCTCACTACCGCCTTCCACTTTCCAGACGCTACGCACTCGCGGGACGCCTTGCTCTGGTCAAAGTGGCGCAGTGGCGAATACTGGACGCGGCACGGCATAGAACCGGTCCCCAATGTGCGCGAGCAGGCACGCGCCGCTCGATTGAAGGACAAGCCACGGGAAATGCCTTGGCAAACGGTGCGCGATGCCTTGCACGACATACCCGATCCAGAGTTCCATCCGAAGGCTGCAGCGAAGTTCGCGGATCATCGCTTCATTCCCGGCGCACGCTCGTATCCGGGGCACACGGGAAGCCCTCTCGATGAACCCGCCAAAACGCTCAAGGCTGGCGTGCACGGCGTCCCCGGTGGCGAGAACATGCTTCGCCGTCCCGATGGTTCGATCCGCTATTTCTCAGAGCGAGAGAGCGCCCGCATACAGACATTTCCTGACGACTTCCGATTCCACGGGTCATGGACGGAAACGATGCGTCAGCTTGGGAACGCCGTTCCTGTAAAACTCGCCGAGATTGTTGCTAAGGCAGTTCGTGACCAGATAGAACTGTCACATGAGAAAAGTAACGCCTTACAATCCGTTGGACAAACAGCACCTAGCCGAAAACGCGGCAAGCGCGCTGTTAAAACAAGAACCTGAGCCACTCCCGCCAGAGCCATTCGAAGGCGCTGGAATTTATGCGATCTACTACCTTGGCGATTTTGACGCCTATCAACCGCTTGCGGAGATAAACCGTGAGACTTTGGAGGCACCGATTTATGTGGGTAAGGCTGATCCGAAAGGCGGGCGACGGGGCGGCGATTGGGACGCACCCGCCGGTCCCGCTCTCTCGGATCGCCTGCGGAAACACTCGACTTCCGTGACGCAGGCTGAAAACCTCGACGTTACTGATTTCCGCTGCCGCTACCTTGTACTTGATGACGTGTGGGTGCGAATGGCGGAGCGGATGCTAATCTCATGGTATCGCCCGCTCTGGAATGTCGTTGTGGATGGCTTCGGAAACAACGATCCCGGCAAACGCCGCGCGACACAGTACCGATCATCGTGGGATATACTGCATCCGGGTCGCCCTTGGGCAGTCAAGCTGGCCGAGGGAGAGACGACGGCGGACGATGTGCGGGTTAAGATTGCCAACCACTTCAAGACGTTGGGGAGCGCCTAATCAAGCCACACAATGTTCTGAATGCCTAGCCTCCGCCCGGCTTCTTCAACCAATCGCCTATCTTCCAGCGTGCGGAACTTCCCCGTGTTTGGAATCAACACTACGCCAAATGGCACGGAACTCGGGCTTGGGTAAGCTCTTTCAAACACAGCGAAGAGCGTAAGTTTCCAATCAGAAGCATTGCTCCAAGCGATTATTCGACCGTCATCCAGTTTCTGTCCATGAGGTTTCGTGTAGATTTCAGTAGCGATAGCTCCATCCTCTATTCGGAGAACGCGTCTGGCCATCGTTGGGTCCGACATGCGCTCGATGGAGTAAGACTTCAACACCGTATCCTTGAGATACACCCGAACTTGCCGCGGATCCATATAGCCCCCTAGCCGACCTCCAATTGCCTCGGCCTCTGTCCAATATGAGTAAAGGCGCGACTTCTCAGAGGAATCGAGGTGCAACCACCCGACTTCATCCGCCTCCGCCCAGATCATTTCGAATACCTCCGTCCGAATATGTTCTGGCAGCTTCATTGGACATTTCCTGGGTGTCGCGGAGGTGGAAAGTCAAATCGCGGCAGCTCCAGGGTCGGATCGTTTTCCCTCAGCATTAGGTCTGCTTGGTCCTTCATCCACTCTCGCATGAAGCTTCCTGCAGAGTGATCCGCAAACTGGATTAACCTATCGCCAAGTGGCAGCGTCTCGAGGCCTGTATTCGCAACAGCTCGCTCAAGCTCCACAATTTCAGCGATCCGTCTTAGATCGGTCACGAAGTCCAGAACGACCACCTTGTCCTTTCCTTCACTTACGCGCAGTCCGCGGCCAATCTGTTGAACGAAAATCCTTCGACTGTGCGTTGCCCGCATGAACACAATCAGATCTACGTCAGGCACGTCGACCCCCTCATTAAAGAGGTCGACGCTAGCAAGAACATCGATGTCGCCCCGTTTGAAGGAGGACATCAACTTATCTCTATCCCGAGCCGGAAGTTCGGCAGAGATTGTCTCCGTCTTGAGGCCAAACGAACGCAGGATACCTGAAAAAACCTTGGCGTGCTCAACAGTTGGGCAAAAGACCAATCCAGCACGTCTTTTTTCATCGTGAAAGACTTGAGCCACCCTCTGGGCCGCCTCTTGATCCCTTGTAGGGATAAGAAGTTTGCGATTCAGTTGAGAGATTGAATAGTTGTAGGCAGAGCGTTCTTGAACAAAATTCCAATCGATGTTGTCAGCGAATAGTCGATAATCGACATCGCAAAGAAAACCTCGAGCCAGACCCTCAGAAATTCCATACTGGACTAACGGCTGGCCAAGAACCGTTTCAATGTCGAAACCATCGCCACGCCAAGGTGTAGCCGTAACCCCACCAAGCATTTTAGGCTTTAGTGCATCTAATGCCTGTAAGAATGTTGGCGACCCAATGTGGTGTGCTTCGTCGACCAGAACAAGCCCAAAGGCAGGCAGTTTTTCCTGCCGTGACAAAACACTTTGCACCGTCGCAAAGGTAATCCCTTCCCAGTATGAGGGATTTTCATCACCCGACAGTCTATGTGTCTGCACCCACTTGGGTAGCTGGTTCCAAAAGCCAATCTGTAGCTGTCGCACAAGCTCTCGCTTGTCGGCAAGCACCAGTACTCGGTCGTGTTCGACAAGACTGTCTCGGAACAGGTCAGCAACAAGCTCCGCCATAACAACAGTCTTGCCCATACCAGTGGCCAAAACGGCAAGGCCTCGGCCCGTGTCTACGAGGGCCTCTCTGAGTTTGGCATGCGCTTCCTGCTGGTAATCTCTAAGCTGTCTCCGTGCCGACGAATACTCAGGCAGTTTTCTTCCAAGTGCCTGCAGGTATGAAGGATCAAGGACTTCGACCTTTATTCCTAATTTTGCGTATCGTGAAACCTCACCTTGAAAGCCGGCGCCGGGTCGTCGAGAGGTCGCTACAAGTAGACGGTCGGCTTTGTAGTATTCTCCTGCATCGACTACTTGCCTAACGGCATCTTTTTGAGGTGACGCAGAGGTGGTATGCTTACATTGAACCACCCAAGACTGACCGCCCTTTACGGCCAAGATATCTGCACCTTTGTCTCCACTGCCGCCAACAATACGAACGTCAGCGTATCCCGAATAAACAAGCGCTCGCGCCACGTCCCGCTCGAAGGCTTGCCACGGCCCATTCAACAATCGCCGATCGTCTAAAAAATGGTCACCCATCAATCAAACTCATGATCTGGTCGTAGCATCCTCATCGATACGACCGCCCGCATAAGTGCATCCCTCGAAGAATGAACCAAGTCGGCGACATCCTTAGTTGCGAGCCATCCCACGTCCGAAACGAGATTCTTGTATCTGTTTCTTACGACGGCACGAGCTTCATTTGTTAGTTCTGGGTCTCCGTAATCAAGTCCAAGGTACTCCTCGTCCCAGATCTTTCCGTCAAAGAAAAACTCAGGGAAATCATCTATTAGGCTGCCCAACACCTGAACCGGCGCATACTCGAGAAATGAACCATCTTGAATGGCTGATCCCGGGCTGACATTGCGGCGCGCCATCTCCCGCATAGTCTTGTTCTGATCGAGATCAGTTAAACTAGAGAACAGCGTAGTGCGTTCTTCATCAGCCACGGCAGCCAAAAAGGCTCTAGTCAGAATGCCAATCAAATCAGTTGCCTCTGGCTGAATGACTAGCGGATCTAGGAATTCCTCTTCAGTGTATGTTTTGCGCAATTGAGCGACAAGCAAGGATAGCGGCTGTTCTGCCCGAGTACCCCTCAGAAAATCTGCGGTCTTCCAGGCGAGCTCCAGCAGCAGCGCATCCTTGGGTGTCATGGTCAAGGAGCGAAAAACCTCATGCTCGGCTCTGAAAAAGAAGCTGTGTTTGCGGGTTGCAGGTTCTGTAAGCTCTAACCCCCAAGGTTCTTCAGGTTCCAAAATGTCGTCATCATCAAGAATCGAAAATGCCTCGATACTCCATGACGTCCCAGAGTGATTTTCAATATATTGCTTCGACAGGCTGGCGATCCGTTCCCTCGGGAAACTGAGCGGCAAGTCATCTTGTGGCTCGTCAACTTGCTCACTAGTTCCATCTTGACCAGTCTGCTCAGGTTCTAGCATTTCCTCGAGAAGCCCCAACTCTGCTGGCGTGGGTGGCGCCGGATTTGCAGACTGTGTTCCTACCAAGAGTTCATGCTCTGCCTCTTCAACCAACTCCCACCATTTCGTGTCATCTTGGAAGTTTGGATGCCCATCATGAAATGATCGCGCCATTTCGGTCGCCCGAGCATTGTCCTTCACGACAACGATTTTTTTCCAAGCACCTGCAACTTTTGATTGCGGACTTGTTCTTCGAAAAGCCCTAAACAAACGAAACAACGGACTCGAATTGCTGTGAAAACCAAGGCTTTTTGCCTTCTCTGGCCTCAATGGACCCGCACCTCTGATCAGTTCAACCATTTCCTCCCAAGCAGGGTCAGTGCGGTCGAAACGATCTTTTGCATAGCTGACGCGGCAGTGATCGAAATGGATCTCTCCAACGAACCGACCACGCCCCCTTTGATCATCTATTGGATATTCTGGCTCGTCGGCATCGTCGGATCGCCAAAAAAACAAATCCTTTGAGTTTATCTCGATCTTCCGACCATTCCGTAGCAAATCGAATCCAAATTCAGTTTTGTCCAAATACCTTTGGATTCCGATCCACCCCCTTACGCTTCTGTCCCTATTGACTACGGAACCGCTCAAGCCGCACACAGTGCAAGGATCATCAGCGGCGAGTTCACCGTGCACCCAGTTCATACAGTTGTTGCAGTATTTCCGGGTTTGAAGCTTAAAGTTGAAGTTAATTACCGCAGGAATGTCACCAAGGTCTGGCGTAGAGGTCACGCGATCCTCTGACCAAACACAATGTAGCCGTGGCTTGATCCTTTTGTTATTCACGAAAAGACTGAAGGTTATTGGCAAGCCGTTCGCTCGAAGCATTGCAGAATAGGTTTGAGAGAGTCGTTTTCTGAGCTTGGATTGGTTCGAGCTTTTTGAAAGCCACGATCTTTGCTGCGGCTTGAGCAATTTGACCCTGATTTCTGTACCATGTTGCAAAAGGTCGGCTTTTGGTCGTTTCAGGTGAGGTGTTTTAAAATGTTTCTGCTGCCGCAAACGTTCGAAGTCTATCTCGAGGCCATGCCACTCCTTGTCACCTTCCCGAGTGGTCCAAACCTCGGTCACTGAGCCCAACCTCGCGGTCGCAATGTTAAACCCCATGCCGAAGAGGCCTAGGTTATCCACTGGATTGTTTCCGGACCAACCGGCACTAACAGCTCTTTGTAGCGTTTCTGCTGTCATTCCGGGACCGTTGTCGCGGACTTCAAGCATCGCGCCTTCAACATCCGCATTTGGTAAGTTCACGTATACTTCGGGATTTTGCACTGCTTTCCCATTTCGGCGCTCGTGAATGAACCCATCGATCGAATTATCCACTAGTTCCGAGATACAACGCCATTGTTCCAGGTTGATTTCCCCGAGCATCGGAAGGACCCTAGGATCGGGCAAAAGATCAAATTCTTCGGCGACGCTTTCGGAAGAGGTTTCGCTTTGCGACATTTAGCGCGCTCCTTGCTCGGCTTGGGTAGTGATAAAAGAACTAATGATAACTATATGTTGCTGGTAACATAGGGAACGAGCAAGCGGGAAATCCCTTGATGGATCACCACAATCGAGAATCTGCTTCGACCGGTGCATCTGACGCTGCAGATTTGGTGCTTCGACTGAAGCCAAGTGTGGACGCAACCTTGGAACGTTTGGCTGCGAAGAGGTTTCGTGAAGATCCGATCGGCGGCCGAAAATACTCTAGAGCCACAAGCATCATCAGCTCGGCCTACAAGAGGCACGGAACCTTGCTCGAAGAAGCGATTGTCTCGCGGCTCAGCGAGTGCCCACGCCTTCAGGTCTGGCGTGAACCGTCTTTCAAATTATCAACGCAGTCTTTGCAAGTTTGCCGAGAAGTGGAGAACACGGAAACGCTCCTTAAGCTCGATCTTCCCTACGGTGAATGTGAGCGCGAAATTCCATTGGACATGGTTGTATTCGACAAGGAGAAGCGAACTCTGAACTCTTACAACATTAAAAGAGGAAATGGTTCATATGACGCCGGAAAACGCCGTTCAATTATGACGGAATTATTCCGTACGCATCTGCTTCTAACGAGTTATGGAAACGCGCTCGATTTCGACGTTGAGACGTCTTCTGCACTGGTGATCTTTTACTATGGCTTAAAGTCTGTTCCGGACGATCTGTGCATAGCTGGTGATGAACTAGATGACCACTTCGGCTTTCCAGTTTACCAAGCTGTCGAATCCGTTAACGACTACTTCAAAAACCAGCTACATGCTTTGATAGAGGAAGAGTAGTAATCAGTGTTTATGTCGACAGAAGCAGCGATCTGTGGACCTCACGAGCCATCGGAAAACTACTGATTGTTGCAGAAACTGTTGCAATTTGAATGGCTTATTGAAGAAATGCGTGAGTAATCTGCACCATAAGTCCACTTCCGCAAATGATTGATTATCAATTGGGCGCAGTAGGACAGCTATAGAAGCTGGATCTGAACCCAACCGAGAAAGTTCTCGAACGACCGCTCAGCGTACCAGTGCTGACATCTGACAAAAAGACTCAGATGTCGCCTCAGAGCCCAAAGCAGCCAATCCATCATCGAAACAAAATCGACAAACTCCATGAATGCTCGATAGGATAGCAATTTCTTTGAAGCGCGGATACCGTCCTTCCAATTAACAGTGGAGATATTCATTGAGACGCCTTGCGGCAATCTTGGTCACCGACGTGGTCGGCTACTCTCGTCTGATGCGCAATGACGAGAGCGCGACGCTTAAAGGATTAAAAGTAGTCCGTCAGGAAGTGATTGAACCTGCGTTGTCTGCAAGAGGAGGCAGAATAGTAAAATCGACGGGAGACGGACTACTTGTGGAGTTTGCATCTGCACTGGAAGCCACCAAAGCGGCTTTGGATTTCCAGACAAACCTGTCGCTGAACCCGTCAAATGCACAGCTGACATTCCGGGTCGGGATTCATGTGGGTGACATAGTTCTGGAAGACGGCGATATATTCGGCGACGGCGTGAATGTTGCTGCCAGAATAGAAGCGGAAGCTGACCCAGGCTCAGTCTGCGTGTCGGATGCAGTTTACGAACAGGTGCGTGACCATTTGGATCAGGTTTTTTCTGAATTGGGTGAGCGACATCTCAAAAACATCGACCGGCCGGTCCGGGTCTGGCAGTGGTCTCAGCCCGGTGTGTCACCAGCGCCGTCGCAGCAAGCGCGTTCGTCTGCGACAAAGCAATCTGTGCCGAAGCGGCCTTCCATTGCGGTACTCCCGTTCAGGAACCTGTCCGGAGATCCGGATCAGGAATTCTTCTCAGATGGCATAACCGATGACATTATTTCCGATTTGTCGCGTTACAAGGAGCTGTTCGTAATAGCGCAGCATTCCAGCTTTGCGTATCGCAATTCTACAAAGACCAGAGCAGAAATTGCGGATGAACTTGGGGTTCAATACATTGCAGAAGGGTCGGTTCAAAGGGCCGCGAACCGGATAAGGATAACTGTCCGGCTCGTTGATCCGGGGTCGGCGTCAGATGTCTGGTCGGAACGCTACAACCGAGAAGCGACTGATATTTTTTCCCTGCAGGACGAAATAACCGAGGTGATCGTCAACCGGCTTGCGGGTCAGATCGAACGCCAGCATCGAAAAAGGGCGATGAAGAGCTCGGACAGTCTGGGGGCATACCATTTTTGCCTTAAAGCGCAGCATGGAATTTTTGTGGTCGGCCGCGAAAATGCGCGCGGTGCTTTTGAGAGCGCTCAGAAGGCCCTCGAACTTGAACCGGAAAATGCCCGCGCACATTCATTAATCGGTTGGTATTACATATCTGAAGCTACGAATTCATGGGGCATGGATACGGACCTTGCGTATTCAAAGGCGTGGGATGCGGCTCTCAAGGCCTTGCACGTTGACGAAGATGAGCCGTTTGCGATGGTTGTGCTTGCGTGGGTGTACCTTTGGCGAGATGGGTTGCATGACCGCGCGCTGGCCGAATTGCAGAAAGTCTGCGAGTTGTATCCGTCCAATGCATCTTACCGAAGTTATCTCGCGTTCGCGCAAATCTACGCGGGCGACCATGGCAACGGTATGCATAACCTCGAACACGCCATGCGATTAAACCCTCACTTTCCGGTACTCTACGACAATCATTACATGCGGGCCTTGTTTCACCTCAGAAGAAGCGCAGAGGCTCGGCCACATGCTGTGAAGGTGCGCACGCACATGCCGCAGGCGAGCAATGCGCTAGCGCTCACAGCTGCAATTTTTGCCTCGCTCGACATGCGCAGCGAAGCTGCACAGGTCATCAGCCAGATACGCGAAATCAGCCCGGGTTACACGCGAGACTTCGTTCAGAGCCGCCTGCCGTATCGTCTTGATGAGGACAAAGAATACTTCCTCGAAATGCTCGAAAAGGCAGGTCTGCCCGAGTGATACTCATAGTGTTACCCCGCTACTTGCAGTTAATTGCCGGGTGTGTCGTTTTCGGTGGCTGACCGGATTTTTCGATGGCTGTTTTGTCCGCACAGCAGTCATTAGCTCGATTTCGGCGAACGTCTGGTGTTGGTAAAACCTGCCGTTGAAGTTTTGACCTGTTTATAGGTCCAGAGCCTGAATCGCAGCGCCGTTCACATCCCCATCAACGCCCTATGAATTGCCACCATCGCCCAGGTATCACGAGTGCAATAATCCACTAAATCCGCATAAACCTTGTCACGCTTCGAAGCTTCTGGATTGGTCAGCGTAACTTCCTTCCAAAGCCGGGATGCACTTGCCCCTTCCTGAATATCAAGGTCGTCGTACGCAAGCTCCGGGACCAGAACTGGTAGAACCTTCTTGATCGAAGCACTGCCCATGAACGCCGGATCGGTGATGGTTTCGTCCGAAAACGGCTTCATGAGGTCGATCACACGCTCGTTCAAATCGCTTAGAAAGGCCGCATATTCCGGAAAAGATGCTGCCATCTCAGTATTGCGGCTCTTCTCGAAGGGCTCGTACCATACCAACACGGAGCCCACGTCGCCGACATCCGCTCGAAGTCTTTCGAGAAGCGCTGGCATCGGATTGCTCTTATCGCGATGCAAGTATTCTCTATGCTCAATATCACCGCCGAGTTCATGTTGAATATGCAGGGAATACTGGAACGGTACTTGCTGATACGGACGTGTGCCATCCCAAGGGGGAAGCAGGCTTTGTGATGTCTCGTAGTCGAAGTAATAAACCGGATAAACAATCTCGCCTAAGAAGCGATCTAATGCATCCTTGTCAACGGCGCGGCCACCTCGGGCCCGCGCACTCAAATAACGCTGGGTCGATTTGCCCAAGACAGAAGGATCATCAACAGCATCGATCGAAGTGATCCCTGCCTCGATCAAAGCTGAGGCTTGTTTCGCGTTGATGAACGGAAGACGATGGATGCTGTCTGGCTCTAAAGTTGGATCAAGCTTCTCGCGAATTTCAAGCCATTCGTCGTAGGATTTCAGGCGTGCCCGTTCTGGGGCTGGATCAGGCATGGTGTCACTGCGGGCCGCTCTTAAAGCCTGGTCTATCCACGCCCGCGTGTTTTCGATCTGATTATCAACCGCTTCAGTGATGTCGGTAATGGCGACCAGTTCCTTTGGATCAATCTGGCCAGCTCTGACGTAGTCGCGATTCACAAGTGCAACCTCGCAGCGCGAGATAGGCAAACCAGCTCCCTCGAGAACAACACGCTGAAAGGCTAGATCAAAGGTGTGTTCTGGTTTGGCTGAAGTACTGCTCTTTATCTCAGTCAGGACGTAGCTGTCGCCATCCCGACTGACAATGTCGGTGATACACGTGATTGGGCCAACCTCATACCGGCCCTGTGCAACTGCTTGCACCCCTTCTTGCCAAGTTTCAGACGTGCGAGATGTCAGAGATCGATAGCCCGCAAAATCCGAAAAACCGAGGCGAATAAGGTCAGGAAAGAGTGCCTCAGCATAAGGTTCGAATGCGTGCCCCTCGTCAAAGCGGGCTTGAAGAGCGGCGTCCACCGGCGGAAGGAGATGCTTGGCATGCTTCTTAATCCAGAGCCAGGCAGGATGCTTTAGAAACAGCATGTAGTCTGACTTGGAAATTTGCATGTCAATCACCCGTATCCGCTGACGTTGAAAGAACATCCTTGGTCGGCGTCGGCAAACCAAACCCCGATCAGTTCGCGATCGAAACTTGCCGGTAAATGGTCCAATTACCCCAAGCCGAGTCAATCGTGCGGACGCGTCAATATCTGAACACTATAATGGTGTCACACGCCTAATTTTGCCAAGTCTTGTCGAGTCTCTTTGGAGCAAATCGGTCCGGATATCGCCAACGATACGGAATTTCTCGCCAAAGTTCTGACACATAGAGAAAATACCGTCGTTCAGTGAAAGGGAGCGGTGATGCTGCATTATGCATCAGGAACACCAGAAAATGACGATTTCCAGGTGGTTGAAAACCAACTGGCCCGTCAGCGCTTGTTCTCTGTGCATCCCAATCACTTTAAGCCTCTTCTCCGTTGGGTTGACGACCTTCAGGAAGGTATATTTTCTTTCGAAGATCAGTTAACCCGAACGCCGAGCTTGAGCGGTAAGCTCGCTCGCGCGGACGCCCGAATGCGCCAGGAACTGTCGGAACACGGACGTGACCCAAAGTCGTGGATAACTTATGAGGAGGCGCTTCGCGGCCTGAGCAATCGCCTGGGCCCCGGTTATCCTAGGCGCATCATACTCGACTCAGGAGCTTTCACCGATTGGCAAAAGGGCCGTCGAAGCGCTGTCGAGACAGTTGTTCGCTCCTACTCCGACTTTCTTGAGCGCGCAGCCCACCTGTTCGACGAAATTTACCTGATCAACCTCGACGTGATACCGGGTGAAAAAGGAAAACCTGCCACCGAAACCGAAACAACTGAAGCGATAGCACAGTCGGACGCGAACTTCGCGAAACTGACCTCCGAGTTCGATGTGCCGGTCCTTCCTGTCTTTCATCAGGACGAGACGTTTTCGCGCCTGAACGAAGTTGTCGCCATGGCAGACGGCTATATCTGCCTTTCCCCAAAAAACGACTATGCTCAGAGCAAGCGCGAGGATTGGACGCTTTTTCACAATACAGCTGTACCGGGCGTCCGGTGCCACGGGCTCGCTACGACCGGGAACCGTATGATGAGTATCGCCGGGCTTTTCTCAGGCGATTCCACCTCTTGGCGAACGCACAGCGGGAACGGTGACATTGATGTTCGATGGGACGAACCACGTGTCTCGGATCAGTTTGGCGCACCACCGCTCACACCATACTATCGCAAGGCTCATGTTGCCATTGAACGCAACGAGTTCGACGGCAAACGAACGCTACCGAACAACAAGAACCACCTGACCGAGCTTGGGGAACACGAGCAAGCCCATGTTTTGCAGCGTGCCGAACAGTATCTACCATTTCCAATGGTTCAACTTGACCGTCGGGCCATGAGCCTGGTGAGTTTAGGAGAAATTCAGTCAGTAGCGGAGGACGCGCATGCGCTTGCCGCCTGATTTTACTGATCTCCTGAAGACGGCGAAGAAGTTCACGGGTCCATTCGCTCAGGCTGCGCCATGGCAACGCTATGTCATCCTTTCCAATGGCAATCTTTACGCTTCAAACAACCGTCAAATCGTTGAGATTAAGTGCGGCTTAGAAGGTAAAGCAGTGTTCACGACTAGAACAATCGACCTGCTCAGGACCTTTCAGGACCCGCCCGTTAACATCGAAGTTGGTGACGAGATTAGGTTCGGTTGGGAAAATGATCGATATCTTAGCGTCAAGAATGAATATGATCATCAGGACGTTATCGGACATTTTGTCCGGCTGCTAGACGACTGGCACCGTAGCGAAGGTGCATCGACGTTCGATCTTGGCCATCCCGGTCGCGCCATCGCGATCGCCGAGGGTCCACGGATCGTTGACGGCAAACTCGCTCCTCGCAACGGTTTCTTCTATTGCAGTAACGGCACTCCCACATCGCGGCTCATCGAAGGCGATTCCGATCTCCGGCTTGATGATCTTTTTCAGATCAAGAGGAAGGAGCTTGAGGCAACTCGTAAGGCAAACGAGCGGAAACGAGACCGGCTTCTTGACGAGCAAGTTCGCATCGAACGAGAGCTCGCGCGGATTGAAAAAGAAATCGCCGCTGATGATCACAAGTTATGCACGTTTGAAGATACGCTGGATAAGTTTCGCCGAGGCGATGAGCTCGATGAAGCGGAAAAGGAAAGCCTGCAACCGTCGTGCGAGACTCTGATCAACAGAAAAGAGAGTTCGGAGCAGAAAGAAGCCGCCGAAGAATTGCCGAAGTTGCCAAAGACCTTAGAGGGTTGGGAGCAGTGCAGCGAACGAAACGACGGCGAATATGTCTACGTCACGTACCGTCAGAAACTACCGGAACCGACGGTACGCAAGCTAATCCGTCAGCGGATTGAGAATGTCGTTGGGACGGTCTTTTCACCCGACTTTCCACGGGACGCGCTTGTCCCTGCATGGAAGAGCCTCACTGCAATTGAACCGAGAGCGGGGCCAGGATGATCAGTTCTGAACATGACCTCTGGCAACTGTTTGGCGGTGAAGCGCCGAATTTGCCCGGGAAAACAGAACTCACGTTTGCTGAGGTTCACGACAAAACCACAAAACTTGACGTTGGGGCAAAGAAGCGAAGTGCCCTGCTACGCCTCCGGTTCAGCGTCAAGGCCAAGGACAGATTCTACCGACTCCGCTCCTTAGATGTCGAGGCAGTGGTCGATCAAGCACGTCTTTATGCAACGGCGCGAAGGATCGGCGATCCAGCGCTAAAGGTCGCCTATCTTGGTTCTTGCAACGAAGTGCCCGATGCCGACATGTCCGAATATGAAGAGCCCTGCGGTGCAAAAGCAACCAAAGTTGGCGATTGTTCCGACAAGCCGAGGTCCTCGACTAAGAATGACTCCGTAGACAAGATCGTCACAAGCTACTTCGCGGCCCTGACTTCTGAGAAATTCGAGTGGCGCGGGAAGACGTATGAACCGCGTGACGTTTGGGTGAGTCCTGGAATCGTGCGCGGCTACACCTGTCCCGCGGGCTGCGGCGGGTGCTGCCCACGCTTCTCGCTCGACTACATTCCGCCTGACTACGTCCCTACCGGGCATCCTCTGAGCAAGCGCGTCGTCGATTTTGACGGTCGGAAGGTCGAACTATGGTCCGACTTACAGGACGATCACAATGGTCATAAGTGCCGCAACCTAAACCTTGAAGATGGCCGCTGCCTAATACACGGCTCGCAACCATTTTCATGTGACTTCGAGCTGCTGCGCTCGATCATGCACAAAAAGAAGGCACCGCGAGCCGATTTCACGCAGAAGCTCTACGGACGTGGCTGGGCAATGCTGCGAGTGGACGGCGAACGTGGAGCACTTTGCGAAATGACTGAACCATCCTCAGAGACCGTGGCGGATGTGGATCGCCGCCTCTCCCGCTTAGAGACATGGATGCGGCATTTTGGATTGAACCCCTCTCGCGTCCGCAAGGTACGCGATGCCTTGCCTAAGATCGCTGAAACAGGACATGGAATCTGGATCACTGACAAAGACGAACAGTCACGTCTTGAAGGCTAAGAAACCGTGCCTTTGAGAAACGCTAGCCCGGTGCATAAAGATGCATGATTGATCCCGAACAAGTCCTCATTTGAAAACCGGTTGACCGTTTTCGCCACCACAGCGCACCTTTACGAAAAACACCAACGCACGCCCTGCTCTACCGCTCCTTAGTACAGTCCAGCGAGAGTACTGACCTGAATGCTTTGAGGCGTCAGATACTGCGACGCAAATGCTGCGCAAATCAACCCAATGCCTAGATCACCATGGCCATTGGCGTTCCGCGATTGACTGATTATCGTATTGCCTGCCGCCGTCGTCTGAGTGGTGAACGAGGCTAGATCCTCCTCTATCTCCCGCCTCAGAGGCAGGTCGTGAGCGAATTTCAATTCCCCTGACGCAAAAAGCACAGCGAGATTTTCGATCATCAGCGTTTTGGACGCGTTCACATACCGCCCTTTGCGGGACCAGTCAGCACCTCCCGTCATCTGAACTGCCGAGTGCGGAACATTCTGATCTGCCAAAAGGTCGCTCACCACTCTACCCAAGCTCGTGCCATCGATCACCAGTTCGGATTTCCCGCCAAAAGGCGGCGCATTTCTAAGCTTGATCAGGTGATCGACAACCGAAACATAAGAAACACCACGAAACTTGTCGGCGAAAACCACGGTGCGCTCGCGCAGCCCAAGTGTGACGCGGTTGCCGTCGCCAATCGGTATCTGTTGATCCTTGAGAACGCATACTGAGCTAAAATCATGGGCCTGCCCGAGATCGACGCCAATCCAATATTTGACAAATCCGGTCACGACGGGGATCGCCGGGTCTTGCCCGGTCTTGTTCACGACGTCTCCGTTTGGAAGATAGATCAGATTCAGATCCTCGGGCATATAGCTGCCTCCGTCGCGCTGGTGGCATTCTCGATAGCGGCGATGTCGAAGTAGCCATGGCCGTCGCTCAAGAATTCGCAGAGCACCTCCTGGCGAAAACGGGTAGCAGACAATTGCGTGCGAAGACGTTCGACACGCGGCGCAAGGCGCGGGATCGACGTACCGGGCACCTTGATGCGATGCACGTTGTCCTTAGGATCCAGGAACAGGCTGGCGAACAGATTACCTTTGCCTGATGGGGTACTTGCGTAGAAGGTCTGTCCGTCGTCCTTGAGCATAGGCAATAGGGCAACGACGACGTCTTCTCCACCATTAGCTCCAGGGAGGTACGCCATTTCGTCGACCAGAAGCAGATTTGCTGTGTAGCCCCTGATCGTTGCGCCGGATGCAGGCAAAGCAATGAACCGCCCGCCATTGCTGCATTCGATCTCCGTCTGTGTCGCCCGCTCTACCACGAGATCCGTCGCCCGGAGGTATAGTTGCACTTTACGAGTGATCTCCCGCGTCTGACGTTCTGCGGGCGCAAGACAAATAGTTGTGCCACCACGTTCGAGCTCACGGACGCCCCGCGTTGCCAAGACACAGGACTTTCCGGCTTGTCGACAAACGAGCAAGGCGACCGTTTGTGCCGTCGACGAAAGGGCCTCGACCTGCCAAGGGTCCGGCTCGGCGTTGCCAATTTCCTGTCGCAGGAAATGGGTCAATTTTGCCGCCGGGTCGAGGTCACGTTCAAGTCCGCGGCACCAGTTATGAAAACTGTCAAACGGCATGCTCTCTCCTCTGATAGAGAGCGCGCGAATTGATTACATTGAGTTGAGTGCAGCAACGGTTGCAGTCGCAGGCCGAGACATGCCCGCGAGCACGATGCTTGCCCGTGATATTGAGATCGCCGCCCGCGTCACGCTTCACCCGTTCCGAAGACGGAAGCTCTACCCACTCTGTCGAACCAGCTTTGGATGCAGCAAAGCGGCTATATCTATGCTTACCACCGAAGTCGCGATGACGGGTCACAGAACGGCCTCGTCTTTGGTAACGCTTAGGACGTGGTGGCGCATGTGACGAAGGAGAGGTTCGCGCGCAGCAGGCACCTCCTCACAAACACTTTGCAGAATGCCGCGCAGCGTGACCCACTCTTTGCTTTCCGCGAGCGTCACGTTGACGGTGAGGTTTTGTGCCAACTTGCCCTGCACCTGCGCGATGTCACGCAAGACGCGCCGCAATCCTTCCATCGCGGACAGCGCAAATGCGTCATCCTCGTTCTGCTCCGCCTTGGAGATCAGACGTTCCACGCGCTTGGCCAAGGACTCATAAGTCATGGCGACATCCAAGCGATCCTGATTAACGATCTCGGTGTCCGCTTCGATCCGCTGGATGCGCTCTCGTGCCAAAATCTCCCGGCGCATCTCTTCGGTAATTTTATCATCCCGATACCGCTGAACCGTCGAGTAATTGCAGCCGATCCGACGCGCAATGTCGGACAGCGACCGGCGACTGAGCACAATATCCTTGATGATCTCGTTCCGGTCCGGACGCATGTCGATGATGGCACGCCGGCCAGAATTTTTATTGCCACCGCGCATGATCAGGTTTTTCCCAGTGCGTTGGTTTCATCGCTTTCGTTGGGGCGATACATTTCCAGCGCGTCGTCAAGATATCTGAGAACATATCCGTGACTATCGATCACAAACCCAACAAACAAACCCCGGTCCCGCTGCCTTCCGCTCTGCGACGCAATTTCAAGATTGAATTCTTTAAGTTCAGAAGACATGGCGGTATCACCAAATGTGGTTCGCTCCGGCCAGAGTTTGTCGTCGAGTGGCCCGCGACAGCGAACACGCGACCAATACTCGGTCAGCAACCGAATTAACCGCATTTGACGCTTTGACGGTCGCGGTGAAATCGCTCCCGTCGGACTCACTTTTACGGATTGGGGAAGAATACATGTGTCCTCGTTTACAGGGAGACCGCGCGCCATCACCCAGTGGGCAACAACTTGCAGCAGTGCCCTATCTTCATGTTTCATTTGCATTTGCCGCGCGCTCCAACATTTCGAATTTGGTCCGGGCATGATCCGGAAGATCGTCCAGCGTCGTGAACGTCTTTATGCGGTAACCGTCTTGTTCTGCTTGCAATCTGCGCGAGACGTATCCTGACGCAGTGTTTTGATCCGACCGTAGCCATCTGACACGTTCAAGTTCGTCGTCAAAGGTGACGATGACCGATTGAATTGGCGCGATCGCTTTGCCGGTTAAGAGGTCACGCGGTTCTTCATTATCGCGCAATACGAATAGCGGGATGTCTTCGGCCTGCGCTTGTGCTTTCGCTTCTGCATATCTGCGCGGGTCTCGTGCCTCTTCACGGGTAAGGTAAACACCCGGTTCATCTGCGTGTTGTTGCAGGGAGTCCTTCGCATCTGACGATGCGCGTTTGGCATCCTTGATTTGATCGAGAAGCCGCGAATTATGCTCATGGAGGCCGTCCATTCGCGTATTCTGATCAGTCACAATGCCGCTGAGTGTTTCAACCTGGGCGGTGAGAGTGTCGACCTGTTTAATAAGGGCCTGCAGAGCGGCCACTGAATCGTCAGGCATAATCGCCTCCTATCTTTCCAAAAAAACGAACGCGACGCCTCTTGACGTCGCGCTCATCTGGATTGAACAGATAGGAGCAATGCGTCGGCGTTGCTCAAACACAATCGGTGCCGTCCCGGGTGTGCTGCAACCAAAGAAAAAGGTACTGCCGAGCCTTGTAAACAAGTGGTTTTAACTGCCCAACACTGACGTTGGCTTGTAGGGTTTCGAGGGGATTTCGCGCACTTGTTGCAAGCCATGTTGTAGAGACGAAGATGGTTTCGACTAACCGCTTGGTTGGAAAGCGAACCAGTCACACGCGGCGGTCGATTTAGCATCAATTAGTCTGGGAAATATTGCCCGAAATGATGGGGCGCGTTTCGACCAGGCGGAGAATTCTGGGAGAGATAAGCACCGATCAGTATACGTTCCCACGGAACGTCCCACGCTTCCCATGCAACGGTTACTTCCGTGGGAGGTGCAAACCACTTTTTCTTAAGATCAACCCACGCTTCCCAGGGAAGCCACACTGCTCTTGAAAAACCACTTTGAAATTGGAGTAGCGTTGCAACGCGCATCGGCGACAACGAGCCAGAATGCTTTCTTGAAAACCACCGTGGGAACGGGGCTAACGTGGGAAAATCGACCAACCGATTGAACTGCGAGCAAAAAATCGTCCCACGGAAAGTTTCACCACCATGGGACGCCCCTGGGAGTTCACCGCGCCACCGTGGGTTTAGAATGGAATGTCGTCGTCCTTCACGATGGCGCCCTTCTCTTTTAAATACTGCAACACCGCATCCGCATCTCCGCCATTCGGATCAATATCGTTGACCGTTTCGGGATCGGCAATCGGGAACGCCGCCCAATCACCGCAGTCAGGATACTGCGTACCTGTAACCTTCGACACGAGGCGGCGAAACTCAGCCAGCGATGGAAGCTGCACGCCTGAACGGTCCGTCCGCTTGATCACGAAAGGCGTCAGAATACCGTCAGGCGTTTGCCTATAATCGACCCGCTCGATGTGGATACAGTTCGCGTCTGTTTCACCACCAAATTTGTCACGCACCTGGTTGGCGAACCGACGGGGTGCATCCATCCGTGAGGAACCCCGGGAATACACCTCCCGCGCAAGCGTCGCGGTCGAGATGCGACCATCACCGCGTAGGTCGTCGGGGCAGTAGCCATTCTGTGCAATGTCATCCATGAGAGCGACCACAGGATCAGACGTGATCTTGTCCGACGCCTTCGCCGCCGTCACCCACGGGGCACGGATCAGGTTTTGGTCGACATCATACTCGAGAAGGTAGCGCAAAACCGCGCCGGGATCATTGCGGATCAGATCGTAATACGGTTCCCAAAATCTGAAACTCTCCTGCCTGGTTTCGTCGCCGAACATTGTGGGCACTTCCACAACGGTCCAACGGCGGTCGTCGAAGTCGACATGCACTGCCTGATCTTCGTTGGTGGTCGCGATCACGCGGTGGACATTCTTGCCTTCGAACGATGCGAGATACTTTTGCTCGTAGGTCCAAGTATCCGCCTCGACCAGTGCTTTTGACGCCGAAGCCAATTTGCGCGAACCCGCGAAGAAGGATTCTTCAGCGAGAATGAACGTCGCCCCGAACATGGAACGGTTGAACTGAGAAAGAAGACGATCCGATTGTGCGAACTCGGCGATCTGCTCTTTGCGTAGTATTGTGCGCATTGCCTTGCCGAGGAATGACTTTCCTCCACCTTGTCCGCCTCGCAGAGCGAGCGCTGTGCCTGGATGTTTCGACCATGGGCGTTGTACCGCGTCGGCAAGGAACGTCATTATCCAATGGGCAAGAGCATCATCACCAGAGCAAAGGATGTCTCGAATGTATTGCACCCAAAGAGACGCGTCGCCGGTTGTGGGTTCGACTTTCCACCCTTGGAAGATGTTGTACCCGTCACCGTCATAGTCGGGCGCTTCGATCACATACCCATCGTACTCGCGACGGTCAGGATCATCGAGCCAGAGGTCCGATACCTCTTTGCCGCGCAGTTTGTAAGGTCGCAGTTTGAGTTGGAAGGCGGAAAGGGAAAACGGCTGCTCTTTAACCGTATTCAATACCTCAACCGACCCATCAACGAACATGAGCGCCCATTCTGAATTGATGCGCTCGACCACGTCGAATGCCAAGTCGGCGACCTCCCCCTGTGGCAACTTCTGCACCTGACCGATGACGGTAGCCAATCGCTTCTCGTTTTTGATTGATCCTTTGGTTGTGAAGCCGTTTGAAGGGTTCGCCCATTCTTCATTTATGGATCGAATGATCTCGTCTACTTCATCGTCGTCAGCCCCGCGCGCCCGCGCCGACGCTCCGCAATGGTAGAGGTAGCTGTTGCGCCCCTCTACACCGCGCCCGCTCGTTGGACGTTTGAAACCGCCTGCGTAGCTTTTCTTTTCTCTCCGCTTGGCCTGGCGCTTCGGTGTTTTGGTCAGAGCAGCAATAGAGACAGATGCCATGTGCGCCTCTCGGACGAAACACTGCTGCTCAACGGCCTCCCAGTCGACTCCAATTTCGGTGCCATATTTGGTTGTCGAGTTGCAGTGATGAACGATGGATGCCGCCTGCCATGCCAAGACGGGACGATCATTCCCGAATTGAGGTAGGTTCATCTGGGAGCCATTGCCATCCGTTTGCTTAGGGAAAGTCTCGGTTGCGAATTCGAGCAACTCAGAGGACAAAACCGTATCCCGTTTGGCGGCTAAATATCTGCGCATAACTTCCGCATCGACCCAATCCTTGGTAAAGGCGATGATATGGACGCCGCCAGATTTGGACCGAGCAACCAAGCACGGATCGCGCCAAGCTTTAAAGAAATCGAGCAACTTTTCTTCGGTTTCGAAGCACGGATAGACATCGATGTCGATCGCACCCCATTTCACTTTGCCGTCACGCAGCGGTGACAGCCCTAGCGGTGCGACACCATCGAGATGTTGTCGCCAAAGCTTTTCCGACACTTCGCGTTTCACAGTGCGATAGTCAGGGACCATCTTTCCGTCTTCTTCGCGTACCTTGAGTGTCGCAGGGTTGAACGTCAGGTACCGCTCCTGGTTGCCTGCAAACAGTTTTTCGTAAGCCATTGCATTCTCTCTTCTGCAAGAGAGCGATGGCGATCTCCTAAATCCATGGTTTTGGCATGTCTCGAAAACCGCTATAATTTGGCTATTCCAAATACTTCGTGACACGCTTGACCGGAGCGAGGAGTCCGCCCTCGCTCCGATTATTTCACTTCATGCGACCGCGCCCATTCGAGCACAGCATCACGATCATATCTCAGGGTCCGTTCGGTGATTGACAGGTACGGAGGCCCCATCCCTTTTTTGCGCCACTCGAAAACAATGTCCTTGCCCACGCCCAGAAATTCCGCGCACTCAGGAGTGTTCATGAGTTTTGGGCCGACACCGATGCGAACCAATTGATCTGAAATTTGGCCTATCTTTTCGCGCAAGGCGCGCAATTCGTTCGAGAGTTCAGTCTCTGTCAAGGGTTTCATCCTTTCAGAATGAAGCCGTTGACCGTGTGCTTATGCCTTCGCGCTCAGGATCGCATTTGCTTAGGGCCCATTCGCGGGCGATAATCCTGACTCTGCATCACGGCCTCATCTCACGGAAGGACGCGTGCGAGATGGGGCATGTTATGTGTTAACGACTATGCGCCGCTTTTGATCCGATCAAGTACGAAATCAGGTGTTAGACCGCACTCCGCAATGATGCACTCGGCGATCTTGTTCGCGTCTTGATGGTTGGCCGAACCTTGATCGTAAATGTCCTGCACGCTCTTTGGGGTATCGCCACGCAACTCATTTATGATGTAGTCGGGCAACCGAGCACGGCGTGCTGCGGTCGTAAACAGGCGGCGGCAATCGTGTTGACGCAAGACTTTGACCTCTTTCGCCTTCCTCCCCTTCCCCACAGTCTTCGTGAAGGCCATCAGCTGGTGAATGTGCCCGGTGCGTGACTCTGCCGGGAACACATACCCCTCGCGGTGCGGAAGGCTCGTCAGCGCCTCGATCAGAACGTCTGCGACGGGAAATGTTCGAGTCAGGCCGTTCTTCATTTCGTTGAGTGTGATGGTCTTGCGCTCCAAGTCGACCTGATCCCATGTCAGCGTGCGCGTGTTGAGGGACCTAAAGCCGGTGAACAACATCGTCAGCCATGCGGTTCGATGGACAAGGCTACGTCGCCCCATGATGAGGTCGAGCGCGGGCCACGTCTCCTGCGGGTCGAACAGCACATGACTCGCGGGTTTGTGCTTCTCCATGACCTTCAGGTCGGCGGACACATCGAAGCAACGCCGCAAGGTGGATGCCCGACGGAACGCCATGCGGATGATTTGGGCCAAGTGCAGCGCAGTCGATGGCGTCTTGCCTTTGATCGCGTTCTCGAGCATCGGCAGCGTAATCCGTTCAACAGGTTTGTCGAACAGGTCGGCGAGATGGTTTCTGATCTGGAGGCGGTAGTTGTCCTTGGTCTCGGGTTTCGCCGACGACCGGGCAATGTGGGACTCGAACGCGTCCATTAGCGTCACGACCTGCGTCGCAGCGGCATCCGTTCCGGCTTCGAGGGCGGCGATTTTCTCCCGCGCGATGTCCATCGCCGCGTCACCGTTGGCGATTTCAGGCCAACGCCCAACCGTGATCGAGCGAACCTTGCCATTGATCCGTTTCGACATGACCCATGTCTTGGTCTGTGCGCCGACGGCAAGGCGCAAACCTTGGAAGGCATCGCCGTCGTGACGATAGAAGGTCGTGTCACAAGTCGATGGTTTGATTGACTTAATCTTTGGGCGTGAACGTAGATTGGCGTAATTGGGCATATCGGGGCTCTGCAACAGTTTCTGCAACATTCGTTCCTGACGTAATACGACCTAACCCACCAAGCGCCCAACCGGAGATTGAGGTGGAACGTTATTTTTCTATGTTTTGCAGTGGTTTACCCGATCAAACCCGCTCAACCACAACTCATGGTTGTTCTCTGTTAATCAATTGGTCGTAGGTTCGATCCCTACCGCCGGAGCCATTCTCTCTAGTTCTACGGACCTAAGCTGTCAGTGCGTTTTCGAAATCTGCGCGCAGATTGCGTTTAAGCACCTTTCCCGTCGCGTTCAGCGGCAGTGCATCCACAAAGACCACCTTGTCCGGCACCTGCCATTTGGCAATCTTACCGTCAAAAAACGCCAACAGCTCATCTTCACTCGGGTCTTGGCCTTCAGCCTTGACCGCAACAAGTAAAGGGCGTTCATCCCATTTCGGGTGGGGAACGCCAATGACGGCAGCCGTAGCCAGTTTGGGATGAGCCACGGCGATGTTTTCCAGCTCAACCGAACTGATCCACTCGCCACCCGACTTGATGATGTCTTTGGATCGGTCCCGAATGGTCATGTAACCGTCTGGGTCCAGCGTGGCGACATCGCCAGTAGCAAACCAACCATCCTGCAGCAGATCATCATCCTGCATCTGGAAATAGTTATCCAAAACCCAATGGCCGCGCACCATCAGGTCACCTTGCGTTTCTCCATCATTTGGAAGTTCGTTCCCGTCATCGTCCACGATCTTCAGTTCGACCCCATAACACGGGCGTCCTTGGCTTTCGCGCAGCTTGTGTTGTTCTTCGATTGGCAGGTCACCATGCTTTGCCAAGGGGTAATTCGCGGTTCCAAGCGGGCTCATTTCGCTCATGCCCCAAGCATGAACCGTGTCCACGCCATAGGTTTCGCGGAATGTCTCAATCATCGACGGTGGGCACGCGGCGCCGCCGATCACAGTACGTTCAAGGCTGTCTAACTTGCTGCCCGATTTCTGTGCATAGGCCAACAAGCCCTGCCAGATCGTCGGAACCCCCATTGCAAGCGTGACACCATAAGCGTCGATCAGCTTGACTAATGCTTCACCATGCAGATCCGGCCCAGGCAGAACCATGCGAGACCCCGACATGGCGCAAGCATAGGGTGAGCCCCACGCGTTCACATGGAACATCGGCACTACAGGCATGACCACATCCATCGCCGAATACCCGATCACGTCGCGCGTGTTTGAACCAAAGCTATGCAGCACAGTCGAGCGATGGGAATAAAGCACCCCTTTGGGGTTTCCGGTCGTGCCAGAGGTGTAACACAGGCTGGATGCGGTGTTTTCGTCAAAACTCGGCCATTCGAAGCCCGCATCACCTGTCTCGATCAGCTCGTCATAAAACTGAACACCGGGGACTTGGGCAATCACATCCTCGTTTCGCGGTCCCATCAGAACAAAGTGTTCGACCTCGGTCAGATGATCCTTCAACGCCGCGACCAGAGGAATAAAGGTCGCGTCGAAGAACAGCGCACGGTCCTGCGCGTGGTTGATGATGTAAGTCAGCTGTTCAGGGAAAAGGCGGGGGTTGATCGTATGACAGACAAACCCGGCACCAGAGGTTCCATAATAGATTTCAAGATGCCGACGATTGTTCCATGCCAGTGTACCGATCCGCGCTTGAGGCTCTAGCCCCAGTGCCGTCAGCGCCGACGCCAGCTTGCGCGCGTTCTTGGACACTTGTGACCAGTTGCTTTCGGTCACCGACCCGTCTGTCTCGACCGAGATGATCTCGGTTTGGCCGTGGTACCGATCCGCGTGCACAATGAGCGACGAGATCAGCAGCGGCTGCGTCATCATTTGTCCTAGCATGGACATCCTCCCTTTATTGATACCGCTTCTTGTCGGCGGCACCACATATTAGCTCGGCCAGTTGAAAGACCAAGTGATTGGGAAAACCCTGCCAAGCAATCCGTTGCCTTACAACAAGTTTATGCGCCCGCACGGCGGCAAGCAGAGGGTTACTCAGCCCGGTGTCGCAACGCGTATTCGACCAAAGCGGCAGTCGAACCGTCTTTTCCAGCGGTGTCTTCCTCTCCGTCCACGATCGGACCCAGCGAAGTCGCAAGCTCTTTACCCAGTTCGACACCCCATTGATCGAACGAGTTGATACCCAGCAGAACACCTTCGACAAAGACGCGGTGTTCATAAAGCGCAATGATCTGACCCAGTACAAATGGTGTAAGCTGCGGATAGATCAACGTGGTCGACGGACGATTACCGGGAAAGACACGGTGGCGCGCCTGACGTTCTAGCTCGGCCCCGTCCAGCCCCTTGGCGGCCATCCGGTTTCGCGCCTCCTCTAAGGATCGACCTCGCATTAACGCCTCGGATTGCGCCAGACAGTTGGACAGCAACAAGCGATGATGATGGGCCAATTCAGGCTCGTGCCCTTGGGCTGCGACCATGAACTCGCACGGGATCACGTCGGTGCCTTGGTGGATCAGTTGGTAAAAGGCATGCTGACCGTTGGTTCCGGGTTCCCCCCAGACCACAGGCCCCGATGGTACATCCAAGGTTGAACCATCCATCGCGACGGATTTGCCGTTCGACTCCATCTCAAGCTGTTGGAAATAGGCGGGCAGACGCAGAAGACGTTGATCGTAGGGCAAAACCGCTCGGCTGGCGTGCCCCAGAATTTGCCGATGCCAGATGCCCACAAGGGCCAGCATAACAGGCATATTCTCGATCCAATCGGCGGCTCGGAAATGAACGTCCATCGACCGAGCGCCGCGCAGGAATGCATCAAACGCGTTCGATCCCACGGCGATCATCACCGGCAAGCCCACCGGCCCCCAAACCGAGTATCGCCCGCCGACCCAATCGGCAAACCCGAACACGCGCTCTTCGGGAATGCCAAAGGCCCGGGTTTTGTCCATGGCGCTTGAGACGGCAGCGAATTGGCGTGCCGGATCGCCGCCCCCCTCGGACATCCAAGCCCGTGCCGTGCGGGCATTGGTCATGGTTTCGATCGTTGTGAAGGTTTTCGAGGCCACAATCACCAGAGTACGCGTCGGGTCCAGCTGGCGCAGAATATCTGCGATATGCGCCCCATCCACATTGGATACATAGTGTAGCCGAGGGCCGTCGTGATACGGCGACAGCGCATGCGTCGCCATCACCGGTCCCAAATCGGACCCGCCAATGCCGATATTCACCACATCTGTAAAACTGCCCCCTGCCCCAGCACAGGTTCCCCCACGCACTTCTTCCGCAAAGACCCGCATTCGTTGCAGAGTGTCCAGAACGTCGGGCATGACATCCAGCCCGTCGACCTCGACCGGGCCACCGTCGAGGTTACGCAGCGCTGTATGCAAAACCGCACGGCCTTCGGTTTCGTTGATCTTAGCGCCCGAGAACATGGCATCACGACGATCAGCCAGATTCGATTGGTCGCAAAGACCGATCAGAGCTGTGCGAATATCGGCGTCAATCTGGGTCTTGGAATAGTCGAACAACAAATCACCGGTCGAGGCTGAAAACGCCTGCGCCCGGTCGGGGTGCAGATCGAACAGCTGCAGAATGGTCTTACTGTCGTCCGACAGGCTCTTGAGATCATCCAGTTTCATCGTCTCACTCCGCCCAATGAACTGTCATACCGCTGAGAACAGCACCAATCGGTGCCTCTTCCGGTGGCAAGGCCATCGCCTTGTTCAAAGCGTCACGCTTGGCCGCGCCGAAAATAACCAGATGCTTGGACAGCGCTCCGTCCAGTACGGGTGCCGTCAGCGAAATGCGTGCCTCGGGCTGGGTCTGTGTACGCGCAACGGCCAGCGGCGGTGCGTGACTGTCCAAGGCAGCGGCAAGCCCCTCCATCCCCGGAAACAGCGAGGCAGTGTGCATGTCCTCGCCCATGCCCAGAACCAGGACAGACAAGGGCAGAACCGGGGAGATAAGGCTTTCGATCTCGGGCAGAACTGCGTCCGGGTCTTTACCGTCGACATACAGGGGAACATATTGCGCGACCGAAGCGCGATTTGTCAGCAAGCGTTGACGGATCAGTCGTTCATTCGAACGCTCGCTGTCACCGGGGACGCAGCGTTCATCGGTGGGCAGGATGCGAACGCGGTCCCACTCCAGATCAGCGGCGCACAATCCGTCAAAGATCGGCCCCGGCGTGGTGCCGCCGGGCACCGCGAACGAGACCATGTCATGGTGCAGCAAGGCGGCCTCAAGCTCTCCGGCCAACGCGTTGGCAACGTCGATAGCCAGCATGTCCCGGTCGGGGTATTCCTGAATTTTCATGGGTTTATTCCTTGCCAGCGGCGACCGTCTCGTTTCATCAGCAGCTCGGCGTCGCCCGGACCTGTGCTGCCACTATCATATGGTTTCGGCACATCGCCGCGCGCCTGCCAACCTGCAATAACCGGATCGGTCCACGCCCATGCGGCCTCGACCTCATCGCCGCGCATGAACAGGGTCTGGTTGCCGCGTATGACGTCCATCACCAACCGCTCATACGCGTCGGGTGGGTCCTGATTTTCCGGCCCCAATGCCTCGGCAAAACTCATGTCCAGCGGCACGTCGACCAAACGCATACCGCCCGGCCCCGGCTCTTTGATCGTCACCTTCAAGGTAATGCCTTCGTTTGGTTGCAACCGGATTGACAAGACATTCGCGTGCCGGCCGGCGTCAGCGCCAAAGATCGAGTGCGGCGCGTCCTTGAACATTACGTTGATCACCGAAGACCGCGCGACCAACCGCTTGCCGGTGCGCAAATAGAATGGAGTGCCCGCCCATCGCCAATTGCTGACATGCGCCTTCAGCGCCACATAGCTTTCCGTGGTCGAGCGCGGATTGCCTACGATTTGGCGATACCCGGTATCTTCATCCTCGAACTGGCCGCGAACGATATGGTGCGGCTCGACCGGGTCCAGAGCGCGGATTACCTTGAGTTTTTCGTCCCGCACGGCGTCGGGGTCAAACTTCGCCGGAGGCTCCATCGCGATTAGGCACAACAGCTGCATGAGGTGGTTCTGCATCATGTCACGCATCGCACCCGCGCGCTCGTAATACTCTTCGCGCCCGTCAATCCCGACGGACTCGGCCACCGTTATCTGGATGTGATCGACATATTGACTGTTCCAGAGCGGTTCGAACAGCATGTTTCCAAAGCGCACGGCCATCAGGTTCTGGACCGTCTCTTTTCCAAGGTAGTGATCGATCCGGTAAATCTGTTTTTCCGAGAAATAAGCGGCCAAAGTCGCGTTCAGCGCCTGAGCACTGGCCAGATCATGGCCAAAAGGCTTTTCCACCACGATCCGCGTCAATGGTGAAATCAGGTCATGAGCCTCGATCCTCTCAGCCAAGGGTCCGAACAAGTTTGGCCCTACTGAAAAGTAGAACGCCCGGACCCGATCGGGTTGGAGCTTGTCCGCCAATTGCGCCCACCCATCCTTTGACGAACCGTCAAGCGCGACATAATCGATACGCTGTAAAAATGCCTCCAACGCAGGACCGTTTTTGCACTGCTTTGCAGCGAATTTCAAAAGCGATTCGCGGACGACTTTACGAAACGAAACGCTGTCATAATTGGTCCGCGCAGCCCCGATGAGTTGCGCGCCCTCGGCCCATTGCCCGGCGTAAAACCGGCGAAACAGCGCCGGCAGGATCTTGCGCTGCGCAAGATCACCGGTTCCGCCAAATATGACCAGGTCGAACGGATCAACAGGGATAACACGAGAAACCATGTGTTTTCCTTACCTTGCCCTCTGGGTTATGTCCAATGTTAGCGCAACCATCGAGGCCATTATCCTCATCTTCAAAACTTTGTCAGGTCGTTGATGTCGCACTTAACGAACCCATATCAAACAGCTAATTCAGTGACATGACTTCAAAGAACCGGATACCGGAATGAAAGACAACGCCCCAAGCAGCGCCAATATCGGCAAATTTCAAGACAAGTTGGTAACGGCGGACGGGCAAACCCGTGCGACGGTGGCGTTGAAGAACCCCGAAACGTTGTGGTTCAACACTGGTACCTTGTGCAACATCGAATGCCAGAACTGCTATATCCTCAGCAGCCCGACCAATGACGCGCTGGTCTATATCACTGCTGACGACGTGCGCGACTATCTGGACCAGATCGAGCAGCGAAACTGGCCCATACGCGAGATCGGCTTTACCGGCGGCGAGCCGTTCATGAACCCCGAGATGATCGACATGACCCGCGCCGCTCTTGAACGCGGTTATGAGGTTTTGATTCTGACCAATGCGATGGTGCCAATGATGCGCCGGAAGATGCGCGACGGACTGCTGGCGTTGCAGCAGGATTATGGGGATAAGCTGACCCTTCGGATTTCCGTCGACCACTACAACCCTGCCCTGCATGATGAGGAGCGCGGCAAAGGCAGCTTTGCCAAGACTGTAACCGGAATGGAGTGGTTGCGCGACAACGGGTTTCAGATGGCAGTTGCCGGTCGTACCGTGTGGGGCGACAGTGATGCTGACAGCCGGACCGGATTTGCGTCATTCTTCCAGCAACACGGTTTTGACATTGACGCGCAGAACCCGGCTCAAACCGTTCTGTTCCCCGAAATGGATGAAACCATCGAAGTACCCGAGATCACAACAGCTTGTTGGGGCATTCTGGACAAATCCCCCGAAGCCGTCATGTGTTCAAATGCGCGGATGGTCGTGAAACGCAAAGGCGCGGAAAAGCCCGCGGTTCTGGCCTGCACCTTGTTGGCGTATGAGCCCGAGTTCGAAATGGGGTCCACTCTGGCCGAAGCCGAAGCGGACGTGCATCTGAACCATCCTCATTGCGCCAAGTTTTGCGTGTTGGGTGGTGCGAGCTGTTCAGGCTAGTTCAGTTCAGGAGACTTCCAGTATTTTGTTCCCGAAGCCCCTGCGGACACGCGCCAGCCTTTTTTACTGAGCACAAAGAATGACCGCCCATCGGTAAAACGCAGGGTGTCGCCCTCTTTTTCGTAGCCGTGCATGGCTTCGGCTTCTGCAGTTGCATCGTATCCTTGGTCGATAAACTTGTCCAAATCTGCCTGAGTTTCGAACAGGATCACATATTTCGTTTCAAATCCGCCAATGCCAAGCGCAGCTCCTACACCGCCCGTGCCCATGTTCATGTAGGTGTGCTCGCCCGTTTCTTTCGAAACGGCCACCCCACGCCCGTAACCTGCGGCAACCGGGAATACAGTGATTTTACGGGAATCAAACACAGCATACCCTGCGCTAACGTCATATAGCGCCTGAGCCTGTGGGTTTTCGACCATGAGCTGGTTCAAGATCTGGCTGGCCATAGCGTCTAACTTGGCACGCGTTTCTTCCGGTGTGGCCTCGTTTGACAAAAGTTCAGTGGTCGAATCTACGGTATCACCGACAGCATCGACACCTTTGCCGACAGTTTGCCCGACCTTTTCCGCGCCTTTTTTTAGGTTTCCCATTATGCCGTCCGCCAAAACCGGACTGCCCAACATGGTCGCGACTGCGATCACGAAACTTAACCTGTTCATCTGCTCCTCCTCGAACGGTCACTCTTTAGAACAGATCATAAGCAAACACGCTTCAAAATCTACGATCCATGCCCGACAAGGCAATGTAATCGAAGTCACTGACCTTTTCACTGCTACACGCTATGTTTTCCGCAGGTCGACTTATGAAAGGTAGCCCGGATGAAATGGTTTTGGATCGTTTGGTTTGCGGTCATTGGCATGCCCTTGTTCGCGCAAGAGCGTCTGGCCCTCGTCATCGGAAATGACAGCTACGATACGGTGGTCGATTTGCAAAAGGCCGTGGCCGATGCCGAGGCAGTTTCGGAAAAACTGCAAGGTTTGGGCTTCCAGACAATCACCGGCCTCAACCTTGATCGTCGCGGCATGAATCAGCGCATTTCAGAATTCACATCTCGACTGGATGCGGGCGATACCGCGTTTGTTTTCTTCGCAGGACATGGCGTTGAAATCGACGGAGAGAATTATCTGCTGCCGACCGACATTGTAACCCCCACGTCCGGCGAGACCGGCTTTGTAAAAGCCGAGTCCATAGCCCTGTCGAGCCTGTTGGATCGTGTGCGCGCCACTGGTGCGCGAACTTCTATCGCGATCATCGATGCATGCCGCGACAACCCTTTTGAAACGACGAATGGGCGCAGCATCGGCGGAACACGTGGTCTTGGTCGGATCAACACACCGCAAGGGATGTTTGTGATTTTCTCGGCTGGCGCTGGCCAGATGGCCCTGGACCGGCTGAGCGATGAGGACGCGGCGCAAAACTCGGTGTTCACCCGCGCCCTGCTGCCGCGTCTGTCAGAACCCGGGCTGGAATTGCGCAGTATGGTCGCCGACCTGCGCACCGAAGTGCGCGACCTTTCCCGGACCGTTCAGCATAACCAAGTCCCTGCGTATTATGACGAATTGCTGGGTGATTTCTATTTCACGCCCGCCGCTCTGGAGACAACAGCAGCCGCAGCGGCGCCCGCAACGGATATTCGCGCCGATCTTAGCATTGCGCGGTCCGTCGGCACGATTGCCGCTTTCGACACGTTTCTTGAAAACTACTCGGATCAATCTGATGACTATTCCTATCAAGTTGCACTGCAACTCCGAGAGGTTTTGGTCAGCTCAGATACCTTAACGCAGACCGATGACACTGTTCCCTTCGACAATGAGCTGCCAGTTGTTTCCGATGACATTAAGGTCATGCGCGAAACACAAGCTGCATTGAACAGGCTTGGATGTAGCGCCGGTGGAGCGGACGGAATCGCCGGCCCCAGGACCCGACGCGCTTTTGCCAACTATCTGTCCGCCAGTGGCTCGGAGCTGGGCGCTGATGATCTGGGCACGAAACACGCGCTCGAGGAGCTTGACGCAAAAAGCGGAACGGTTTGCAAAGCCGTGGCCTCTGCCCGAACACCGACAGCACCGGCTGTGACCCTGACCGGAAGCTGGAAATACAAAGCGACCTGCGCCTTGGTCATCAAGGTTACGGGATCAATCAATTATGCCAACGCGGGCGGGAATAAGTTTACCGGAAGCCTCACTGATTCATTGGGACAGAACGCCAACACTGTGGTCTTTCTGAACGATCAGCAACTCAGCGGTACAGATTACTTCCCGGGCATAACGGTGACTTGGCGTGGACGCCTGTCCGAAGATGGCAACAGCTTTACAGGCAGCGGTTCAACCGGCTGCTCAGTCTATGCATGGCGGGTCGGCTGATCCGCTAGTTTACTCGAAACTCACCCACCATGTTGCGCCATTCGCCCGGCGCGATCATCTTGCGATGCGTATAGCGCACGGAATGCAGCGGGCCGTCGATCTCACGCTGCCAGAATTCGATGAAATCGAACAGTTTCGGATGGTCCGGGGCAAGATCGTAATCCTGCCAGATGAACGTGTTCAGGACGTGGATATAGTCGGGCATGTGATAGAAGAATTCCGCCGTTGTCAGCCCGTACCCTTTCAGCATCAATTCGGTTTCGCTTTGCGTCATTCAGACCTCCAAGTTTATTGCAAGGTCTCTTTAGGGTAGCACGGAAACCACCTAATACTTGGATAACAATATGTTACCCAACTGTTACCCTGGCTTTTTCGGCGGAAATGATCAGCTTGCTTGCACCTTATGTGCCGGGTCTGATAGAGTGCATCCACAAGATATAGACCCAAGCTAAAGATCGGGCAGTTTACGTGAGCGATACGCCAGAAACCCCAGAAAACATGGATGAAACCCCGCCCGAGCGCCCCGTTTATGACGGTCCGACGGTGTCTATCGAATCCGAGATGCGCACGTCCTATCTGGATTATGCCATGTCGGTCATCGTCAGCCGCGCGATCCCTGATCTGCGCGACGGGCTGAAACCGGTGCACCGGCGGATTCTGTATGCGATGCACGAAACCGGCAACACGCATGACAAGGCCTATCGCAAATCGGCCCGTCCGGTCGGCGATGTGATGGGTAAATACCACCCGCACGGTGACAGCGCGATTTATGACGCGCTGGTGCGGATGGCGCAGGATTTCTCGATGTCGCTGCCACTGCTTGACGGTCAGGGCAACTTTGGCTCGATGGACGGCGATAACCCGGCGGCCATGCGATATACCGAAGTGCGGATGGACAAGCCCGCCGCCTCTCTGCTGGCCGATATCGAAAAAGAGACGGTCGATTTTCAGGACAACTACGACGGTAAGGATAAAGAGCCGACCGTCCTGCCCGCCCGGTTCCCGAACATGCTGGTCAATGGTGCCGGCGGTATCGCCGTGGGTATGGCGACGAATATCCCTCCGCACAATCTAGGTGAGGTGGTCGACGCCACGCTGGCGCTGATCGACGATCCGGACCTGACGTCGGAGCAACTGATCGAATACGTCCCCGGCCCTGATTTCCCGACCGGCGGTGTCATGCTGGGTCGGTCCGGTGCGCGCAAAGCTTATCTGGAAGGACGCGGCAGCGTCATCATCCGCGCCAAGACCCGCGTGGAAGAGTTACGCAAGGACCGCTACGCCATCGTCGTGGATGAGATTCCCTATCAGGTGAACAAGGCCTCGATGATCGAAAAGATCGCCGAGGCGGTGCGTGAAAAACGCATTGAAGGCGTGGCCCATGTGCAGGACGAATCCGACCGCAACGGCGTGCGCGTCGTGGTGGAACTCAAGCGCGACGCGACGCCCGAGGTGGTGCTGAACCAGCTTTATCGTTTCTCGCCGATGCAGACATCGTTCGGCTGTAACATGCTGGCCCTGAACGGTGGGCGGCCCGAGCAACTGACCCTGCGCCGGTTCCTGACGTCATTCATCGACTTCCGCGAAGACGTCGTCGCCCGCCGTACCGCCTATGACCTGCGCAAAGCGCGCGAACGCAGCCATATCCTGTGTGGCCTGGCTGTGGCCGTTTCGAACGTAGACGAAGTGGTTGCCACCATCCGTTCGTCGGCTGACGCGGCTGAGGCGCGCGAGAAACTGATGACGCGCCGCTGGCCTGCGGCCGAGATCGAGGGCTACCTGCGTCTGATCGACGATCCTCTGTCCAAGATGAACGACGACGGCACCTATAACCTGACCGAGGTTCAGGCCCGCGCCATTCTGGAACTGCGCCTGCAGCGACTGACCCAACTGGGCGTCAAAGAGGTCACGGACGAGCTGGAGCAACTGGCGGCCAAGATCAAGGAATACCTCGATATCCTGTCCTCACGCGAACGGATCATGTCGATCATCGGCGATGAGCTGCGCGAAGTCCGTGAGCAGTTTGCCGTCCCCCGTCGCACCGAGATTGTCGATTGGTCGGGCGACATGGAAGACGAGGACCTGATCGAGCGGGAAGACATGGTCGTAACCGTCACCTCGGGCGGTTATATCAAGCGCACGCCGCTTGCCGATTTCCGGGCGCAAAAGCGTGGCGGCAAGGGCTTGTCGGGAATGCAGACCAAGGAAGAGGACGTAGTCACCACCCTCTTCGTGGCCAACACCCATACGCAGCTGCTGTTCTTCACCACGGACGGCATGGTCTACAAGCTCAAAACCTGGCGCCTGCCGCAATCCGGGCGCACCGGCAAAGGCAAGGCGATCGTCAATATCCTGCCGATCCCGACCGGTGTCTCCATCGCAGCCATCATGCCAGTGGATGTGCCGGATGAGGAATGGGAAAACCTGCAGATCATGTTCGCCACCAGCGCGGGCACCGTGCGGCGCAACCGCCTGTCGGATTTCACCAACGTCAAGCGCAATGGCAAAATCGCCATGAAGTTCGAGGACGAGCACGCCGACACCAAGCTGATCAACGCGCGCATCTGTTCCGAAGATGACGACGTGATGCTGGTTACCAAATCCGGCCGCGCGATCCGCTTCCCGTCCACGGATGTGCGGGTGTTCAACAGCCGATCCTCGGTTGGTGTGCGGGGCGTGCGCCTGAACGGCGAGGATGAGGTTGTTTCGATGTCGATCATCCGTCACTTCGACGCGAGCTCGGACGAGCGCGCGGCTTACCTCAAGATGCGCCGCCTGATGGCCGGTGTCACCGATGAGGCCGAGGGCGATGACGAGGAAGGCAACGCAGATAGTGTTCTGCCGCAGGAACGCTACGCCGAGATGTCGGCAGCCGAAAACTTGATCCTGACGATCACCAAGGGCGGTGCAGGCAAGCTGAGTTCCAGCCACGACTACCCCGTGCGCGGGCGTGGCGGCATGGGCGTTGCGGCGATGGACAAAGCCATGCGCGGCGGAGAGCTTGTGGCCTCGTTCCCGGTCGAGATCGACGATCAGATCATGCTGGCCACCTCCAAGGGGCAGTCGATCAGGGTTCCGGTCGACGGCATTTCTTTCCGGTCGCGCAGCGCGGGCGGCGTGCGGGTGTTCAACACCGGGAAAGGCGAAGAGGTCGTTAGCGTCGCATGGATCGCCGATCAGGGTGACGAAGAAGCCGAGGAATAGGCAAAACTGCTAACAACAAATCCGGCCCCGCACCTTTTGCTGCGGGGCTTTTTTTCTGAATGAGAAACTTGGTGTTGTGGCTGAATGTGCTGAGGAATTACCTCAACTTGGAAACGCTTGGGGGCGGCCTGCGCGATCATGTTCTGGGCAATTTACAGCGTCTTTCCAATCCGTTCGGCCGTGAAACTAAGCCTTGCCACGCAACAGGTCTGCCAGAACCCAAAGCCGATCCTGGCCCCATACGCTTTGACCCGCGAGGTGAAAACTAGGAACCCCCCAAAGACCTATTTGCTGCAGTCTGGCCTGGTTGGCTTCAACCCTGTCGCGCCAGTGTGAGGATTCAATCTGCCCCCTCGCCGCGTTCCAATCCAGGCCGGCAGCCGTGACAATATAGGCCAGCCCAGCATCGGTGCTGGCATCCATCCCCTTGGACCAGACCGCCGTCATGAAGGACGAGCAATATTCGGCCAGCCGCCCGTGGGCCTCGGCATGGTCCAACAAAGCGTATCCACGTTCGACCCCCGCACCCAACGGGTCGCTGATGCGTCCAAACGGGATGCCCAGCCGTCGCGCCTCGCGGGCGCAATCCTTGAGAATGTATGACGATTTGGCACTCGGAACCGGAAGCCCCCGCATCAGCATCGGCAACACGGGTCGAAGGATCAGTTTCGCATTCGATCGGGCCGTCAAATCCCGGACGCGATCAAATGCGAGGTAGGAATAAGGGCTGCGGAAAGAAAAGAAGAACTCCAGTTCCTGTCCCGCAGCATCGAGCGTGGGTTCGCTGATCTCGGGCACGATAAACGGGTTTGCTTGCCCCAGCCCAAGCGTCTCAAGCCGAGTTTCCAAATAGGAGAGCCGGTCTGGCCCCCAATAGCATTCACCACCATAGGAAACCGTACCACCCAGGTAATGCCCCGCGGCCTGCAACGCCCGATCGCCATCTGCACGCGCGTGTATCGGATCGGCCTGCGGCCCATCGGGTATGTCCTTGGCTGACCAAAGCATTTGGCTAATCTGCGAAGCCGCTTTGACAAAATCCGCCCCGTTCAGCTCGGCTGCAAGCCGCCGCTCGGCCAGATCAAATACGGGACCTTCCGGCGAAGTATTTCCCGGCGCATTCAAACCCAATCGTTTTGCCCATCTAACAGAATCCAGCAGAACGTTGTGCCGATATTGTTCTGGCGCAGGCAGGATATCTGATGTCGGGCGAGACATGAGATGCGGTTCGATCCGCACGTCATATTTGTGGCGAAGTTGGCCAAGAAGTTGCACACTCAGGTGACAATAAGGATCGCTCACGTCGTGGAAGTATTGAACGACATGAGGTGTGCCGCTTAGCCGTCGACGTGTTTCCCGCACCGTTCGGCGTGCGCTTTGCAATCCCTCGCTTGTCAGGACGACGGCAGCGTGCGATTTGACCTTATTTCTGAACGACATGCGCTCCTCCCAGAACATATCCGGGATAGTTTATCGGTTGAGGCGGTAATTCCCATGCCTCAACACAAGAACGTGAGGATTACAGCGCGTAAAGCTGGCCGAATTTGGCTTCGAGATAGTCCAGCAAAGGACCGGCCTCGGGCTCGATCCCGCTGGCGCGTTGTATGGTTTCGCGTGGGGCATACAGCCCACCGTGGCGTTGCAGGTTCTCGCGCAGCCAACCGGTCGCGGCGGACGCGTCGCCCTGCGCCAATTGCGCGTCCAGATCGGGCAGCGACGCGCGCAGAGCCTCATACAGACACCCGGCATAGACATTGCCCAGCGAATAGGTCGGGAAATAGCCAAACAACCCCACCGACCAATGCACATCCTGCAAACACCCGTTCGAAGGCTTGTCGACCGCATAGCCAAAATCGGCCTTGAAACGGTCATTCCACGCGGCTTCCAGATCGCTGACCTGCAGGTCTCCGGCCATCAAGGCGCGTTCCAGATCAAAGCGCAGCATGATATGCAGGTTATATTGCACCTCATCGGCTTCGGTCCGGATATAGCCGTTATGGACACCATTGACGGTTGCATAGAATGCGTCGGCGTCGCTGATCCCGAAATCGCCAAACGCCGCTGTCATCTGATCGAACAGCCAGCCTGTAAAGGCGCGGGATCGGCCCAGCTGGTTTTCATAAATCCGGCTTTGGCTTTCATGCACACCCATCGACACCCCACTGCCCAGCGGGGTCAGCGCATAAGCTTGATCGATGCCTTGCTCATAAGCGGCATGGCCGACCTCATGAATAGTCGAGTAGAAGCAGTTGAACGGGTCGGTTTCGCTGGTGCGGGTGGTGATGCGCACATCCAGACCACTGCCCGAGCTGAACGGATGCACCGCCTTGTCTACGCGGCCCGTGTTCAGATCATAGCCGAAGGTGGTCGCCAGTTTCTGCGACAGGCGCATCTGGATCAGTTCGTCAAAAGTGCCGGTCAGGGTTTGCGGCGCGGGGCGATCCAGAACAGCGGCGCGCAGGGCCACCAGACGCGGGCGCATCTGGTCGAATATCTCGGCAATTTGAGTGCCCGTGGTGTAGGGCTCATAATCTTCGACCATGGCGTCATAAACATCACCGCCTTGGGCCAGCGCCGCACCCTCTTCGCGTTTCAGGGCAACGACCTCTTGCAGCACGGGAAGGAAGGTCGCCACGTCCTCGTCCGCACGGGCCTGCGCCCATGTGCCTTGCGCCGCGGATGTGACACGCGCAATCGCCTTGGCCAAGTCAGCGGGAACTTTGACCGTGCGCTCATAGGACCGCTGGATTTCTCGGATCTGCGCCTTGCCAGCTTCATCCTGCGGGTCGGCCTGATCAAGCCACTCGGCCACGCGCGGGTCAGAGCGTCGAGCGTGTAGGACAGCTTCGATCGCAGCCATTTCTTCGGCCCGTTGCGGTGCAGCTCCGCGCGGCATCACCGTTTCCTGATCCCAGCCCAGCCGCCCGGCAATCTGCCCCAGCGCCGAGGTTTCCCGTTGAAAGGCCATCAGGTCGTCAAAGGCGGTCATGTCACGCTCCGCGGATCGAGGTTGCGATTGGGTAAGCGGTCAGGAAACGTGCACGCAGGATCAGGGTCCAGACAACAACGGCCATGAACTGATGGACAATCGCGATCTGCCACGGCGCGGCATAGACCACGGTCACAATCCCGATCGCCACTTGCAGCGCCAGCGCTGCAAAAGCCGCGTTGAAGGCAAACCGTGTTTGCGGATGCGCGCTGGTGCCTCCGCGCCGCCAGACGATGACGCCGAAGATCAGCAGCAGATAGCCCGCGCAACGGTGAATGAACTGCACCAGACCGGGACTTTCGAAGAAGTTGCGCCACATCGGCTCTAGCATCGTGGCGTCGGGCGGCAAAAGCTGCCCGCCGATCAGAGGCCAGTCGGTATAAGAGCGCCCCGCGTCGATCCCGGCGACCAGTGCGCCAATCAGAATTTGCAGGAATGCGAAATGCATTAAACCGGTCGAGAGCGAAAACAGCTTTGCCTCTTTCGCGCGGCGCGCTTGCATCAGGTCACGCTCCTCGCGACCCAGCTCAAAGATGTACCACGCCAGGAACCCAAGGATCACAAAGGCCAGCCCCAAATGGGTGGCCAGGCGATAGCTGGCAACGGCGGTCATACCCTCGCCCTGCGTCACGCCCGAAGCGACCATCCACCAGCCAACGGCCCCCTGCACACCGCCCAGAACACCGGGGATCAACAGCTTGCCGGTCCAACCCGTTGGGATTTTTCGCGCGACGAGGAAACCAAAGAACCCGATGGCCCAGACCAGACCAATCACGCGCCCCAATTGGCGGTGGCCCCATTCCCACCAGTAGATGAATTTGAAATCGTCCAACTCCATCCACTGGTTCTGGATGCGCCACTGGTCGATTTCCTTGTACTTGTCGAACTCGGATTGCCAGTCGGTCTCGGACATCGGCGGGATGGCCCCGGTGATCGGTCGCCACTCAGTAATCGACAACCCGCTATCGGTCAGGCGCGTCAGGCCACCCACAGCGATCATCACCACGACCAGCGCAAACAGCACCATCAGCCACGCCCGGATCGCCTTACGCGCGCCACCTCGGCCACGGTCAATCATACCGGGCTGAACCGCTTCTTGTTTCTGGTCGCCCGAGACCTCTTCGAAGATGCTGCGCTTGCCGCTCATGCTGTCCTCATGTCCTTGTTTCGTCGCACGCTAGGGTGAAGCGGAAGATAGGTCCAGCCTTAGCCCTTGTCCTTCCAGCGGACCATCTGCCGCATGATCCCGTGCAGCATCTGCACATCGGCCCGCGTCATCCGCATACGCGACCACAGGTTGCGCAGGTTGGTCTTCATCCCTTCGGCCTTTTCGGGCGGGTAGAAAAACCCCGCCTCTTCCAGCCGGTCTTCGTAATGTTCGACCAGTTTTTCAACCTCAATACCTGTCGCCCAATCGCCCTTGCCCAAATCAGTGGCCTCATGCACCACATCGGCGCTTTGGCGCATCCACTCATAGGCAGTCAGCAGCACACATTGCCCGAGGTTGAGCGAGGCATATTCGGGGTTCACCGGGACCGAGATGATGGCGTTGGCCTTGGCGATATCCTCATTCTCAAGCCCCGCGCGTTCGGGGCCAAACAGCACGGCAACCTTTTCGCCCGCCGCAACCTTTTCGGCGGCGATTTGCATGGCGCGTTCGGGGCTGTAGACCGGCTTGGTCAACCCGCGCTGACGTGCCGTAGTGGCGAAGACAAAGGTGCTGTCAGCCAACGACCCGGCCAGATCATCAAACAGCTGCGCCTCATCCAGCAACCGCCCCGCCCCGCTGGACATGGCTACGGCCTTGGGGTTCGGCCAACCGTCACGTGGCGCAACAATCCGCATCCGGTCCAGCCCGAAATTCCACATCGCCCGCGCGGCAGCACCGATGTTTTCGCCCATCTGAGGGCGCACGAGCACAAAGGAAGGCTGGGATTTGTCGCTGGGCATGGCTGTCTCCGAAAGTTCCGCCTGCTGTAATCGGCACATTGGCGCAGGGCAAGCCGTCCGGGCGGCCAATTGCGCCAATATCCGGCTAAAAAGTTTGCTTCCCCGGCCCAATCCGCTAAACCGCGCCAAAGACTGAAAGCGAAGGACGCGCCAATGGACACCCCCGAGCAGCCGCAGATTTACCTGATCACCCCGCCCACGATCACCCTAAGCACCTTCCCCGAGCAGCTGGGCCGCGTGCTGGACAGCACCGAGATCGCCTGCATCCGCCTCGCCTTGGCGGGCAACGACGAAGACACTATCGCCCGCGCCGCCGATGCCTGCCGCGAGGTCGCCCATGCGCGGGATGTGGCGCTCGTGATCTCGAACCATGTCCTGCTGGCTCAGCGGCTGGGGCTGGACGGGGTGCATCTGGATGACGGTGCGCGCTCGGTCCGGGCAGCACGCAAAGAACTGGGCGCGGATGCCATCGTCGGCAGCTTTTGCGCTGCCTCCAGCCATGATGGTATGACCGCGGGCGAGAACGGCGCGGACTACGTGGCCTTTGGCCCGGTTGGCGCGTCTGCCTTGGGCGATGGCACAATCGCAGAAAAAGACCTGTTCCAGTGGTGGTCCGAGATGATCGAAGTGCCGGTTGTGGCCGAAGGCGGCCTGACCCCCGAGCTGGTCCGCGCGCTGTCGCCGCACACTGATTTCTTCGGCATCGGCGATGAGATCTGGTCGCAGGACGATCCGGTTGCCGCGCTGAAAGCTCTGACCGACGCGATGTGAGCGTTAACCCTTGCACCTGCCGTGACGCTGCGGCATGACACGGGCATGACTCAGACTAGCGAAATACTGTGTATCGGCTCGGTCCTGTGGGACGTGATCGGGCGGTCTGCCAGCGCCATGCGGCAGGGGTCAGACGTGCCGGGACGGATCACCCGCCTGCCCGGCGGCGTGGCCATGAATATCGCCATGACGCTGGTGCGGTTCGGTATGACGCCTACACTGCTGACCGCAATTGGCCGCGACCCTGAAGGCGACGAACTGGTCAATGCCTGCGCACGGCTGGGCATGGTCACGGATCACATCTACCGCTCGCAGGATTTGCCGACCGACCGCTATATGGCGGTCGAAGGCGCCAACGGGCTGATCGCCGCCATTGCGGATGCCCATTCGCTAGAGGCCGCAGGGGCCAAAATCCTACGCCCGCTGATGCACGGACCGTTGGGCTACGAGAACACACCGTTCGAAGGCCCCATCGCATTGGATGGTAACCTGACGCTATCTTTGCTGGAAGAAATCGCCCAAAGCCCGGCCTTCGCAAAAGCCGATCTGCGCGTGGCCCCTGCGTCACCCGGTAAGGCCGAGCGCCTGTTGCCCTTCCTCAAACACGCCCGCGCGACGCTCTACGTGAACCTCGAAGAGGCAGGGCTCCTGTGTCAGCGTGAGTTCACCGATTCCGAATCCGCCGCCAAAGGTCTGCTGGATCGCGGCGCGCTGCGGGTGCTGGTCACGGATGGCGGCAACTCGGCCACCGTGGGCACCGCAGACGAGATTCTGACCCAAACACCCCCGTCTGTTCTGGTGACACGCGTGACCGGTGCGGGCGACACTTTCATGGCGGCGCATATCGCGTCCGAGGCCGCCGGGGCCACCCCCGACGCTGCCCTGACCCGCGCCTTGCACGCCGCCGCCACTTACGTTTCCGGAGAAACCCCACTGTGATCGACATCCACTACTCGGCCGAGGTCCGCGCCGCCAAAGACGCAGGCCAGCCCATCGTTGCGCTGGAAAGCACCATCATAACCCACGGGATGCCCTACCCTCAGAACATCGAGGTCGCGGCACAGGTGGAACAGGATATCCGCGACGCAGGTGCGGTTCCGGCAACGATTGCAGTCATCGACGGCGTGCTGAACGTCGGGCTGGAAGCGGATCAGCTCAAAGCGCTTGGTCAGGCGCAAGGTGTCGCCAAAATCTCGCGCGCGGACATGGCGGCCTGCATCTCGACCGGCGGGACCGGAGCCACCACCGTCGCCGCCACAATGATCGCTGCGCATTACGCTGGAATACAGGTCTTTGCCACCGGCGGGATCGGCGGCGTGCATCAAGGGGCCGAAACCTCATTCGATATTTCAGCGGACCTGCATGAGTTGGCTCAAACCCCTGTGACTGTTGTGGCCGCCGGTGCAAAAGCCATACTCGATCTGGCCAAAACGCTTGAGGTTCTTGAAACGCTGGGCGTTCCGGTCATCTCGCATGGACAGGACGAATTCCCTGCCTTCTGGTCCGCCAAATCCCCGTATGCGGCACCATTGCGCATGGACACAGCCGAAGCTATCGCCAAGGCCCACGCCACCCGTCGCGCCCTCGGGCTTCCCGGTGGGCAACTTGTGGCCAACCCGATCCCCGACGCAGATCAAATCCCGGCCGAGGAATTGACCCCAATCATCGCCTCGGCCCAAGCAGACGCCGACGCGCATCGGATCACAGGCAAAGGCGTCACCCCTTACTTGTTGCAGCGCATCTACGAACAGACCGAGGGGCGTTCGCTGACCGCAAACATCGCATTGGTCAGAAATAACGCAAAATTGGCCGCTGGAATCGCACGCGCCCTGTCCGAGTGAGCAAAGCTATTGTACCAAGGCCCCGGACTGCTTAACTAAATCGGCAAATCACTCAGGACCGCAATGAACACGCCCTTTGACGAAGAACCTCACCGCCGACCGGGCCTGTTTTCCCGGCTGCGCGCGTCATTCTTGACGGGCATCGTTGTCATTGCGCCGGTTTGGCTGACCATCTGGCTGATCTGGTCCGTCGTGGGCTGGATCGACAGCGCGGTCCTGCCGCTGATCCCGCAGAAATTCCAGCCATCCGAATATGTGGGGGTCAACCTGCGCGGCGTGGGCGTGGTGATCTTCCTGATCTTCACTGTGCTGGTCGGCTGGATCGCCAAAGGCATTCTGGGCCGCTCGCTGATCCATTTTGCCGAAAGCCTTGTGAACCGGATGCCTGTGGTGCGGTCGGTCTATTCAGGGATCAAGCAGATTTCGGAGACGGTCTTTGCCCAGACTGAACGCTCGTTCGAGAAAGCCTGCCTGATCCAATATCCCCGCCGGGGCATCTGGGCGATTGGCTTCGTCTCGACCACGGCCCGGGGCGAGGTCAACGACCGGGCCGAGACCGGCGGCAACTTGCTGAGTATTTTTGTCCCAACCACGCCTAACCCGACCTCGGGCTTTTTGCTGTTCTTCCCCGAAGAGGATGTGATCCTGTTGGACATGTCAATCGAGGACGCTGCCAAACTGGTGATTTCGGCCGGGCTGGTTTATCCGAATGATAAAGACCCGACCCAGCCGCCAGAGTGATCAGCTAAACATTTCGGGCAGGTTTACAGTACTTTTCTGACCCAGATCACCCTTGTGATCGGCCAGAAAACGATCAGCTGCCCTGCGCCCGGCCTCTTTCAATTTGTGCAGGATCACCGGGTTCGGCACCGTCTTGGTCGCCACCGACAGATCGTTCATCAAGTCGTCATCGGCAATCATATGGACCAGAACGCGGCTCATCTCACCCGCTTGCAGCTTGCCCTCGGCCAGCAGGCGCTGCACGAAACTGATCGCGCGCAGCTCTCGGAACAGAGATGAGTTGAAGCTGATCTCATTGACCCGGTTCTGGATTTGCTGTGGGGTCTTCGGTACCTCGTCGCGCTCCAGCGGGTTGATATTCACGATCACTACGTCATCTGGCAGGTCTTTGTTGAACAAAGGATACAGCGCCGGATTGCCGGTGTATCCCCCATCCCAATAGGCTTCGGTCCGGCCCGATTTGGGATCAAAGATTTCAACCGCCTGAAACAGCGTCGGCAAACAGGCCGAGGCCAAAATCGCGTCGGTTGAAATCTCATCCCCCGTAAAAACACGAATCTTGCCGCTGCGTACACAAGTGGCGCAGACATGAAGGCGCGGGCCTTCATCCGCACAGACCTGATCGAAATTGAATCGGTCGACCACAGGCTCCAGCGGATTGCGGTAGAACGGGCCGTAGGCATAGGGCGAAACCAGCCGCGACCACGCATCGCCCACGGAAAAGGGCAGCGAATATTCCATCGCCTGCGCGACCTGAGCGGGTTCAATCGCTTGCATCCAGTTGGCCAACCGCATGTCGCCCACAGCGCCCATCCGCTCCCACAATCCGTTCAGGATGGCACGCGCCCCGTTGCGCCCATCACGCACCATGCCAGACTTGAACGCCGCCCCGTTCAGCGCCCCGGCCGAGGTTCCGGTGATCGCCGCAACCTCGATATCCTCTTCATCCAGAATCCGATCCAATACGCCCCAGGTAAACGCCCCGTGCGCGCCACCGCCTTGCAAAGCCAGATTGATGCGTTTCACCGAAAAACTCCTGACTCAGAGCGCGGTCCAGCCGCCATCCACAGAAATCGTCGTCCCCGTGATCTGCGCCGCCGCGTCCGAGCATAGGAATTGCACCGTTCCGCCAAGCTGTTCGACCGTCGCAAACTCTTTGGATGGCTGGCGCTGCAACATGACGTTTTTGATGACGTCCTCACGGCTCATGTTGTATTCCTTCATCGTATCAGGGATTTGCGCCTCGACCAGAGGCGTCAGCACATAGCCAGGACAGACAGCGTTGCAGGTGATCGGCTCCTGCGCCGTCTCCAGGGCAACCGTCTTGGTCATACCCACAACCCCATGCTTGGCCGCCACATAGGCCGCTTTGAAAGGCGAGGCCGTCAGGCCATGAGCCGAGGCGATATTGACCACACGCCCCCACCCTGCCTGCCGCATCATCGGCAGCGCCGCAGCAGTTGTATGAAAGACCGAGTTCATATTGATCGCGATGATTGCGTCCCACTTGTCGACCGGGAACTGATCAATCGGTGCGACGTGCTGAATGCCGGCATTGTTGACCAGAATATCGCAGGCCCCAGACTGCTCGATCAGGGCGCGGCACTCATCACCTTTGGACATATCAGCTTGAATGTAGCGCGCCTTTGTACCGGTCTCTTTTGAAATCTCTTCGGCTAGGGCATGGTCTTCATCCCTGTCGGTGAACGAGTTCAAAACCACATTCGCCCCGGCCTTGGCCAGCTCGCGTGCGACGCCAAGTCCGATACCAGAATTCGACCCCGTGATAATCGCCGTTTTTCCCGTCAGGCTCATGCCGCCTCTCCCTTGCAAACCACTTTGGGCGCACAGTGCCATGCTGCACCTGCAAAGGGAACGGGAAACATCGAAGCTTAGTTTCAGACATGCATACCGCCCAAAAAAAACGCCCGCACGAAGCGGGCGTTAAGTTATTGAGGCAGGTTTCATACAGGCAAGAAACCTATCGAGCAGTGAACCCTTTATAAGCAATTCCACGCCTTCGTCCAAGCTAAAAGTTTGATAATAAGAAAAATCATCGGTACGATGAATCCCAACAAAATAAGGCCAGAGCAGGATTGTTTCCAAAATGAGCCCCGATTTTCTTCGTCCCGTTCGCCTTGTGATCACGGGAATCACTATTGTTTTTGCCGCTGCGTCAGGCAATGCAGAATCGGCCCATGGCATAGCTATGTACGGCGACCCGGCACTACCACCGGATTTTGTGTCTTTGCCCTATGCAAATCCAGACGCGCCCAAAGGCGGCAAAGTCGTTTTCGGGAATACCGGCGGCTATAACAGTTTGAACCCGTTTGTGCAAAAAGGGACCTCCCCTTGGCAATTGCGATTTTGGACCCATGAAAGCCTGATGGGACGTTCTTGGGACGAACCTTTCACACTTTACGGGTTGTTAGCCGAATCAGTCGACACTGCGCCGGACCGCTCTTGGGTCGAATTTACGCTGCGCGAAGACGCTCGCTTCTCGGATGGAACATCGGTCACGATAGACGATGTCATCTGGTCGTATGAGATATTGGGAACTGAAGGTCACCTGCGCTATCGCGGCTTGTGGGGCAAAATAGACAGTATCGAACAGACCGGCCCCCGCTCTGTCAGGATCACCTTCAATGAACCCGATCGCGAATTGGCCCTGATCGCCGGTCTGAGACCTATCCTTCAAAAAGCGCAGTGGGAGGGAAAGGATTTCGCGAATGCCCCGTTGCAAGACATTCCCCTAGGTACCGGACCGTATTTGGTCGACAGCTATGAGGCTGGCCGCTACGTGAACCTGCGTCGCAATCCAGATTACTGGGGGGCAGATATTCCCTTCCGCCGCGGCACGATGAACTTGGATGAAATACGGATTGAGTTCTATGGCGACGGGACTGTCCTGTTCGAAGCCTTCAAGGCCGGAGAACTGACGGCCGTTCGTGAGTTCAACGCGGACAAGTGGGACACGCAATATACATTCCCGGCAATTCAGCGTGGAGATGTCATCAAGACCGAGATACCCCACGGCAAGCCCTCAGGAATGACAGGGTTTGTGATAAATACACGCAAGGCGCCGTTTGACGATTGGCGTGTACGCGAGGCATTGATGCTGGCGTTCAACTTCGAGTTCATCAACGACACAATCACTGGCGGCGCCCAACCAAGGATCACTTCGTATTTCTCAGGCTCGGAATTGGCCATGCAACCCGGCGCGGCGACGGGGCGGGTTGAGGAGCTTTTGCTGCAATTCGAGGAGGATTTGCTGCCAGGCACCCTTGAAGGGTATTCTCTTCCCGAAGGCGACGGATCCGCGCGCAACAGGGCCAATATCCGCAAAGCATCCCAATTGCTTGCCGAAGCTGGGTGGACCATTCAAAATGGAATGCTGCGCAACGCGGAAGGTAAGCCATTCACACTTAACGTCCTCTTGCAACAAGGCGACAGCGAGGGTGAGACTGCAATCGAAATCTATTCCCGCGCACTGGAACGCCTTGGGATTCAGGTCAACATCGAACAAGTCGACAGCGCTCAGTTCACTGGACGGACTGGCGATCTGGATTTCGACATGACCTTCTTCCGCCGAGCGCTGTCGTTGTCGCCCGGCAATGAACAACGCTTGTACTGGGGTAGCGACAATGCCGACTCGCAAGGAACACGCAACCTGATGGGGGTGGCGTCACCTGCTGTCGACGGGTTGATCGACGCTATGCTGGCATCAGAAAGTCGCGAGGACTTCGTGGCCGCCACACGGGCGTTGGATCGGGTTCTGACCGCTGGCCGTTATGTCATTCCAATTTGGAACTTCGATGTCGGGCGTATTGCGCATGCCAAAGAGTTGAAGCAGCCAGAGGTCCTGCCAATCTACGGCGACGGGCCGGAGTACATGCCTCAGGTTTGGTGGTACGAGCCCTAGCGGCTTTCAACTCTGGCACCTGAAGGTCAGAAAAGGCCCTCGGCGGAAATCAGCACAAACTGCAACATTCCCTACATGGTGTGTGTTGCAGACTGCCAGCCACCAAAAGCTGCGTATGCCTTTGGTTTTCATCATATTTACGACAATCGCAGAAATACCTTTACGAAATACATCTTTGCGTTGTAGCCTTTTGACAGAGATACGCTTCGCGCGGCCATAATATTCATTTGTTTTTAATACCATAACGTTCCACCTGCCGCGCGGCGCACAACAATCACGGACCAGCCTCCACTCACTCCAAACACCGGTCCGTCGGCCCGTTGCGGTTTGCCTGCAACGGGCTTTTTTGTATTGCGCCCAAAGCACCCTCAGGGTGCGACATTTTGTCATGCGACCCGCGCAGCCCCCCCTTCGTAACCTATTGGAAGGCCGGGCAGCGATGGAACCTGAAAAACGGGATGCGAACAGATGTTGAACTGGACTGACCTGACGCAAGACTGGGATGCGATGTACGCGCGGGCAAAACGGCGTTTTCCGAACCTGCGCGAACAGGACAAGACGCAACTCAGCAAAGATCGCAAGGGATTTGAAGCCTATCTGGCCAAGCGCCACCACCTGACCGTAAATGAAGCTCGGGAAGAGCTGGAAGACTTCCTGTTCACCGAAGGACTGAACCGCGAGTTCAGCCGCGGGCTAGGCAAGTGACGTCACCCAAAGGATCATCGCGTCCTCATCACTGACAGATACGACGTTGTGCCCCATGCTGCCGTCGTAATAAGCGCTGTCGCCACGGCGCATTTCGACCGGTTCATAGAATTCCGTATACAGCCGCACTACCCCAGTCAGCACATACAGAAATTCTTCACCGTCATGACGCACCCAGCCGTCGAATTCATCCATTGACCGGGCACGAACGCGGGCGCGGTAAGGGAGCATCTGCTTCTTTGTCAGCGTTTCGGCCAGCAACTCATGCTCATAGGTCGTGGTCGGGTGTGCCGCGCCCTCGCCCATCCGCGTGACTGACATCCGCCCGATCACCTGTTCGCGCTGCGGAGGCGTGAACAGCTGAGGCACCGAAATCTCCAACCCTACAGCCAGTTTTTTCAGAGCGTCATAGGTAGGGGACATTTGCCCGTTCTCGATCTTGCTAAGCGTCGATCGCGCCAGCCCCGCCTGCGTGGCCGCCTGTTCCAGCGTCCAGCTGCGCGCCTTGCGTAATTCGCGCACACGGGCACCCAGGTCCAGCGGCTCTAGTTCCGTGTGTTCTCCGGTTTCGCGCGCGATGCGGATCAGCGATGTCTGGTCTTCTTTGCTCATGCGTCATTCTATAGGGGCAGGCTGTCCCGCTTGCAACGCGGCAGTCGTCACGTTAGCCAAGGCCCATGCTGTCTGTGTTTGATCAAGGCCCTCCCCCGCCCTGTCCCGCGCCCTTCAATCTGGCGGCCCATGTGTTGCGTCATGCAGATCGTCTGGCGGAAAAGACGGCCTTGTCCGTCATCGGCGGAGATGATCCTCAGGACTGGACCTATGCCGCGCTCAAACAGGCTATTCTGGGAACAGGGGCCGGGTTGCTTCAAACCGGTTTGCATCCCGGCGATATCGCGTTGATGCGCCTTGGGAATACTGTTGATTTCCCAATCGCCTATCTTGGAGCGATCGCAGTTGGGATTGTACCCGTTCCTACTTCGTCGCAGCTGACTGCGCCCGAGACGGCGAAGATCATTCAAGATCTGAACCCCACCGCTGTGCTCCGAGACCCCTCGGTCGCATGCACGGATCACCCGATGCAGATCACCCTGCCAGACCTTGCCGTGATGCGGAACCTATCGCCCGCCGCGTTCCAGATGGGTGACCCCGATCGTATGGCCTATGTGGTCTATACGTCTGGTACTTCCGGCAAACCGCGTGCCGTGGCGCATGCACATCGTGCGATCTGGGCGCGACAAATGATGGTCGACGGCTGGTATGGGCTGCGCGAGGATGACCGACTTTGTCATGCGGGTGCATTTAACTGGACCTACACCTTGGGCACGGGGCTAATGGACCCCTGGACCATCGGAGCGACCGCGTTGATCCCCGACCCCGGCACCGAGCTTACCTCACTGCCAAATGTGATACGCGACCACAGGGTCTCGATCTTTGCAGCCGCGCCGGGCGTATTCCGCAAGATTGTCGCATCGACTGGTACTTTGCATTTGCCCGAATTGCGCCACGGCTTATGCGCAGGCGAAAAGCTGTCGCCAACTTTGCACCAGCATTGGCTGCGCGCCACAGGGACTGAGCTGTTCGAAGCCTACGGAATGTCTGAATGCTCGACCTTCATCTCGTCCAGCCCCGACCATCCGGCACGGGGTGAGGCGCTGGGACAACCGCAACCCGGTCGCCGCGTGGCGATCCTGGGCCCGGATGGTCCAGTCCCGCAGGGTCAGGAAGGCACCATCGCCATTCACCGCGATGATCCGGGTTTGATGCTGACCTATCTGAATGCCCCGGAAGAGGCACAGGCCCGGATGCAGGGTGACTGGTTTCTGACCGGCGATCAGGGTGCCATGGCCATAGACGGTCAGATCACCTATCTCGGGCGCGATGACGACATGATGAACGCGGGCGGCTATCGCGTGTCACCTGTCGAGGTTGAGGCCGTGTTGTCCCAGCATCCCGGCATCACACAGGTCGGCGCTGCCGCAGTCGAGGTCAAACAGGACACGTTCCTGATAGCAGCCTTCTACACCGGGCCGGAAAAGCTGGACGAGACGGTCCTGCGCACCTATGTGGAGGCCAACCTGGCGCGGTACAAACAACCTCGCGCCTTCATCCACCTGCCCGAGCTTCCGACTGGCGGCAACGGAAAACTCCTGCGCCGGGCGCTTCCGGCCTATTTCAAGGCGAGCCAACCATGACCCAGACCGTCAAGCTTGATATCATGTCCGATCCGATCTGCCCGTGGTGTTACATCGGCAAGACCCACCTGGACAAGGCATTGGCTGCGATCCCTGATCATCCGTTCGTTATCGAATGGCACCCGTTCCAACTGAACCCCGACATGCCCGATGCCGGTATGGACCGCCGCGAATACCTCGAACGCAAGTTCGGTGGCAAAGAGGGCGCGGTGCGCGCTTATGCGCCGGTGGTGGAACACGCCGAAAACGCGGGTCTGAAAATCGACTTTGAAGGGATGAAGCGAACCCCCAACACGCTGGACGCACATCGCCTTATTCACTGGGCCGGAATCGAAGGCAAACAGACCCAGGCCGTGGACGCCCTGTTTGATGCCTATTTCGTGCAGACCCGTGACATTGGCGACCACGAGGTTCTGGCCGATATCGCAGATACAATCGGCATCGACGCCGCTGTCGTTCTGAAACTGCTGAAGTCAGACGCGGACCGGGAAGATATCAGCAACCGCGACAGCCACTCACGTCAGATGGGAGTGAACTCGGTCCCCACCTTTATCGTGGCCAACCAGCATGCGGTTCCCGGTGCGCAACCGCCCGAGATGTGGGAACGTGTAATCGCTGACATCATGTCTCAACTTGAGGCTTCCTCTGCAAATTAGCACAACCCCCTGTGCATCGACATGGCTGGCGCCCCCTGACCGCGCGTGATAGCGCGAACAGATCAGGAGGGCCCAATGGCGCATCGTATGTCACGCGGAGAGTTTGTCGCGCTTGTCGCAATGATGTTTGCGACGATCGCCTTTTCCATCGACTCGATCCTGCCTGCGCTGCCTGATATCGGCGCGCAGTTCAGCCCTGATGACATCAACAAGGCGCAACTGATCCTGACCTCGTTTGTGTTGGGGATGGGGATTGGCACGTTCTTCACTGGCCCGTTGTCAGACGCGTTTGGCCGCAAACCCGTAATCTATGTGGGCTCGGCGCTTTACGTTGTGTCAGCGGCTGTTGCTTGGGTCAGCTCATCGCTTGAGATGTTACTCATCGCCCGCATTTTTCAGGGAATGGGCTGTTCTGCCCCGCGCGTGGTTGCGATGGCCATCATCCGCGATCTCTATTCCGGGCGTGAAATGGCGCGCATCGTCTCTATCGCTATGATGATCTTTACCCTGGTCCCTGCGATTGCTCCGATGATGGGCGCTGGTGTCATCGCTTTGACGGGATGGCGCGGCATTTTCGTATGTTTCATGCTGTTTTCGCTGATTACCATCGTCTGGATGGGCCTACGCCTTCCCGAGTCTCTGACACCCGAGGACCGCCGCCCCCTGCGCTTTCCGCTGATGCTGGATGCGGCGCATCAGATGTTTGCCCATCCCTCGGTCCGTGTGTCGATTTTGGTTCAGACCCTGTGCCTTGGAATGCTGTTCACGATGCTGACAATGGTTCAGCAGGTCTATGGCGAGATCCACGACAGCGCCCATAGCTTCCCGTTTTGGTTTGGCTTCGTCGCGCTGATGTCCGGCTCGGCCAGCCTGTTGAATGCGGCGCTGGTGGTACGGTTGGGAATGCGGCGCATCGTGACCTGGGTATTGGGCGGTCAGATCCTGTTTACTTCATCTGTGCTGCTGCTGAATTCATTCGACCTGTCGGCCAACCTCTCCTTCGCGCTGTTCGTCAGTTGGCAAACGGCGGTGTTCTTCATGGCCGGAATGACCATGGGTAACCTCAACGCCATCGCGATGGAGCCGATGGGCCACATCGCTGGCATGGCGGCCTCGGTCATCGGCGCGGTCTCAACTGTTCTGGCTGCCGTCATTGCCGGTTCGATCGGGTTGCTGTTCGATGGGTCAATTCTGCCGCTGGGCGCTGGCATTCTGACCATGAGCACACTGGGTTTCGTCCTGATGTTGCATATGGGGCGGATCGAAAACCGACTGCCTGCCTGATCTGTGCAAGACTTTGAAATCGCGCTAGGCTTCTCCCAACCCGAGGGGAGACTCCGATGAGCGATTATTACGATTTGGGCACATATTCCTGCCCGGTCACCACCACCTCACCCGAGGCACAGCTGTGGTTCGACCGCGGATTAAACTGGACCTATGGCTATAACCATGACGAAGCGGTCGTTTGCTTTCAAAAGGCTGCCGATGCCGACCCCGACTGTGCGATGGCTTATTGGGGGATCGCTTATGCGGCAGGGCCAAATTACAACCTGCCCTGGGATTTGCGCGATAATCGAGGGCAGAAAAAGGCGCTGGTGCTGGCCTATGACGCGACACAGCAGGCGGTTGCTTTGGCAGACAGTGGGTCACCAGTCGAGCAAGCCCTGATCCACGCCCTGCCCGCGCGGTATCCTCAGCGCGATCCGATCCCCGACATGCATGTCTGGGACCACAACTTCGCCGACGCTATGCGCCACGCTTTTGCCGCACAGCCCGATCACCTGGACCTGCGAACGATCTATGTCGAGGCGCTGCTGAACCTGACCCCCTGGCAAATGTGGGACTTGAAAACCGGCCAGCCCGCCAAAGGTGCCGCCACGATCGAAGCGCAAAAGGCGTTAGAAGACGCCATGGCCAATGATCCCGCCGCCATGTCCCATCCCGGGCTTCTGCATCTCTATGTGCATCTGATGGAGATGTCTCCGACCCCTGAAAAAGCCCTGAAAGCGGGCGATGTCCTGCGCACTCTGGTCCCTGATGCGGGTCATCTGGTGCATATGCCCACCCATATAGACGTACTATGCGGCCACTATCACAATGTGGTTCATTGGAACGAAAAGGCCATCGAGGCCGACTTAAAGTATTATGAACGCGAAGGCGCGTTCAATATCTACACAGGCTACCGTCAGCACGACTACCACTTCGTCATCTACGGCGCGCTGTTTCTGGGGCAGATGGAACCTGCCCTGCGCGCCAATCAGGGCCTTTGGGACACCACACCCGAAGACATGTTGCGCATCGAAAGCCCGCCCATGGCCGATTACTTCGAAAGCTATATGTCCATGGGCCCCCATATCCTGATCCGCTTTGGTCGATGGGATGAGGCCAAAGCGCTGGAGCTGCCCTCGGACCCCGACTTATATCGAACACTGACTGCGACCACGTTTTACGCCCGCGCGATTGCCTATGCCGCGACCGGAGACGTGGCCGAGGCCGAAACCGAAGAACAACTCTTTCTATCAGCCAAAGCCCGCGTCCCCGAAACTCGTCTGATGCACAACAACCGTGTTGTAGACCTGCTGGAGATCGCCCACGAAATGCTGCGGGGTGAGATCGAATACCGAAAGGAAAACTTCGACGCGGCCTATGCCCACCTGCGCCGCTCGGTCGAATTGGACGACAACCTGCCCTATGACGAGCCGTGGGGCTGGATGCAGCCCACCCGTCATGCGCTAGGCGCTCTTTTGTTCGAACAAGGCCACGTGACCGAAGCCGAGGCCATCTATCGCGAAGACCTTGGCCTTGGCGGCACACTCAGCCGCGCGTCGATCCACCCGGACAACGTCTGGAGCCTCAAGGGCCTACACGATTGCCTCAAGGCGCGGAACGAAACGGTCGAAATCCAACAGATCAGACAACGGTTGGACCTTGCCTTGGCTCGGGCAGATCGGGCAGTCGCAGCCTCGTGTTTCTGCGCCCAAGCCGCGATGCGCAGTTAATTCGCGCTGACGCGCGATGCCTCCGGCGGAGGTATTTTTAGCCAGATGAAGCTGGGATCCCTTGTTCATCTTGTCCGAAATACCTCGGGGGAGTCGCGCGGCACGCGCGGCGGGGGCAGCGCCCCCTGCACCGGCATCAGCCTGCTTTGGCCTTCTTTTTCTGGGCGATGACTTTCTCGGCCAGATCACGAGCGATGGCAAAAGCCCCTTTGATCTTGTCGCCATCATTCTTCCAGTCGCGCCGCACAACGATCTTGTTGTCCTTTACCTTGGCCATGCCGCGCTGGTTTTGAATGAACTCAACCAGCCCCTGCGGAGACGCAAACTTGTCGTTGTGGAACTGAATGGTCGCGCCCTTCGGCCCCCCGTCCAGCTTGGCGATACCTGCTCGTTTGCACATGGCTTTGATGCGGACAACCAGCATCAGGGTGTTCACTTCTTTCGGCAGTTTGCCGAACCGGTCGATCAACTCGGCCGCAAAGCCCTCTAGCTCAACTTTGGTCGACAGCGAGGACAAGCGACGGTAAAGACCCAAACGCACATCCAGATCGGGTACGTAGTCTTCCGGGATCAGGACGGGAACGCCCAGATTGATCTGCGGCGCCCATTGGTCATCGCTGTCGGACAGCCCCTCCATCTCTCCGGATTTGATCTTGGCAATCGCCTCTTCCAGCATGGACTGGTAGAGTTCATAGCCCACGTCGCGCATCTGACCCGATTGCTCCTCGCCCAGCAGGTTGCCAGCGCCACGAATGTCCAGATCCTGTGAGGCCAGCGTGAACCCGGCCCCCAGTGTATCCAGCGAGCCCAGAACGCGCAGGCGTTTCTCGGCCGTGGCCGTCAGTTTCTTACGCGGTTTGGTGGTCAGGTAAGCATAGGCGCGGGTTTTTGAGCGCCCCACCCGGCCGCGAATTTGATAGAGTTGTGACAGGCCGAACATATCGGCCCGATGTACGACCATCGTGTTTGCGGTCGGAATATCCAGCCCGCTTTCCACAATCGTAGTCGCCAGCAGCACATCGTATTTGCCGTCGTAGAAAGCGTTCATACGGTCATCAAGTTCCCCCGCCGCCATCTGACCGTGGGCGACAACATAGGTCAGTTCAGGCAGTTGCTCTTTCAGGAACTCTTCGATCTCGGGCAGGTCCGAGATACGCGGGACAACGTAGAAACTCTGCCCGCCACGGTAATGTTCGCGCAGCAGCGCCTCGCGGATGGTGACCGCATCGAATTCGCTGACATAGGTGCGGATGGCCAGGCGGTCGATAGGTGGCGTGCCGATGATTGACAGGTCGCGTACGCCGGTCAGAGACAGCTGCAGGGTGCGCGGGATCGGCGTCGCGGTCAGGGTCAGGACGTGGATGTCGCTGCGCAGCTGTTTCAGGCGTTCTTTGTGGCCGACGCCGAAATGCTGCTCTTCGTCGATGATCAGCAGGCCCAGATTGTTGAAACGGATGCCCTTGGCCAGCAGTGCGTGGGTGCCGATCACGATATCGACTGTGCCGCGTGCCAGCCCGTCGCGGGTTTGCTGCGCTTCTTTCGCGGACACGAACCGCGACAGTTGGCGCACTTCCAGCGGGAACCCCCGGAAGCGGTCTTTGAACGAGGCCGCGTGTTGGCGGGCCAGCAGCGTTGTCGGCGCAATCACCGCCACCTGCACGCCGGACATGGCGGCGACAAAGGCGGCGCGCATGGCGACCTCAGTCTTGCCAAAGCCCACATCGCCGCAGATCAGTCGATCCATCGGCGCGCCGGAATGCATGTCCTCCATCACTTCGGAAATCGCGCGCAGCTGGTCGTCGGTTTCCTGATAAGGAAAGCGCGCGCTGAACTCCTCCCACGCGTGGGGCGGTGGGTCCATCACCGGTGCTTTGCGCAGCGCGCGTTCGGCGGCGATGCGGATCAGCTTATCCGCCATCTCGCGGATACGCTCTTTCAGCTTGGCTTTTTTAGCCTGCCATGCGCCACCGCCGAGACGGTCCAGCAGACCTTCGTCATGGCCGTATTTCGATAGCAACTCGATGTTTTCGACCGGTAGATACAATTTCGACTGTTCGGCGTATTCCAGCAGCAGGCATTCATGGGCGGCGCCGGCGGCGGTGACGACCTCCATCCCCTGATAGCGGCCGATGCCGTGATCCACATGGACGACCAGATCGCCGGGGGTTAGGGATTGGGTCTCGGTCAGGAAGTTCTCGGCCTTGCGACGCTTCTTGGGTTGGCGGATCAGGCGGTCGCCCAGCACGTCCTGTTCGGCAATGACCGTCAGGTCGGGCGTCTCAAACCCATGCTCCAGCGCCCAGACGGCCAGATGCAGGCCCCGTTTACCGACGCGGGTGCCATCGGTGACAGGGATCGCCTCGGCCAGACCTTCGTCTTCGATCAAACCGGTCAGGCGTTCGCGGGCGCCTTCGGAATAAGACGCAATCAGCACCGGGCCTTTGGCCATCTTGTCGGTGATATGCGCGGCCAAAGCCCCAAACAGGCTGATGCTTTCCTGCTGCCGTTCGGGTGCAAAGTTGCGTCCGATCCGCCCGCCCGCGTCGATCACGCCCGGCCCGCTGGCCTTAGGTAAAGGGCTGAATTGCATCACCCGACGATCGCCGACCGCAGCCTCCCAAGCCGTATCGTCCAGATAGAGCAATCCGGGCGGGGTCGGCTTGTAGACCGTGTCCATGCGGGATCGGTTGGCTAGTGCCAGTTTTCGGGTTTCATACTGATCGGCAATCGTATCCCACCGCGCCAGACGCGCGGGTGTGACCTGATCATCGACGGTGATCGATGCTTCGGGAAGGTAGTCGAACAGCGTCTCCAGCTTGTCGTGGAAGAAGGGCAGCCAGTGTTCAATGCCTTGATGTTTGCGCCCTGCGCTGACCGCCTCGTACAGGGGATCATCGGTGCCCGCCGCTCCGAACTCGATGCGATAGTTCTGGCGGAAACGCGTGATGGCGGCCTCGTCCAGAATAACCTCGGAGACCGGGGCCAGTTCCACCACCTCCAGTTTTTCGGTGGTGCGCTGCGAGACGGGATCGAACCGGCGCGCGCCGTCCAGAACGTCTCCGAACAGGTCCAGACGCACGGGGCCGGACTCGCCCGGAGGGAAGATGTCGATGATGCCGCCGCGAATGGCATAGTCGCCGGGCTCCATCACCGTGGGGCTTTGGGTGAAACCCATGCGGACAAGGAAGTTGCGCAACGCGGCCTCGTCCACGCGGTGATTGACGCGGGCGGTAAACGCGGCCTCGCGCAGAACCTCGCGCGCGGGCACGCGTTGGGTGGCGGCATTCAGCGTGGTCAGCAGCACGAACCGGTCGGGCATCTGATGCACCAGCGCGGCCAGCGTCGCCACACGGGCGGCGGCGATATCGGCATTGGGCGAGACGCGGTCATAGGGCAGACAATCCCAGCCCGGAAATACAAAGACGGGCATATCGGGCGCAAAGAACGCCAGCGCGGCGCGCATCGCTTCAAGCCGTTTGTCATCACGCGCCACATGGCATACCGGTCCGCCCGAGCGGGTGATCTCATTCAGGACAAGCTGCGCGTCAAACCCTTCGGGCGCGCCGCCAACCGTGACATGGTTCGGAGCCTTCATCGCCCTGCCTTTCCGAATTCTCTATCCCAGAACGCCAATCGAAAAGTTCTGATACATACCCCAGAGCGAGGTGATCAAGATCGAAATCATTCCGACAATCTGCGTATAAATCCTGCACCGGGTCAGTATTTTAGCAACCGGTTCAAGGCCAACCTCGGTTCGCTGCAACTTACGAGCCGCCGAGATGTTGATCAGCATGACCAAACCGACCGGAAACAACAACAAGAATACCGCCTGTGCAAGTTCAATCCCGTAATAAAAGCCAAGCGTAGCCAGACCTGTGAAAAAGAAACAGCCAAACGCCAGAATAACCAGTCCCGAAACCTCGACGATGTAAATCAGCCGATTAACGTTTATCCGAACGATATCCAACAGATCCTGCTCGGCCTGACCTCCGTTGCGACGGGCGCGCGAAACGAGATCAAACGGAACCCCCATCGCCCAGTGGCTAGCTGACGACCAAAGCACCGCCAGCACGATCCAATACCAAAGATTGGAAAAGCTGCGCATGTCAATGACTTCAAAGATCGAAGAGTATAAGTTCACGCATCGGCCCCTTGTTCACTGTCACCAGGGACCCTCTTCGCACCGGCGCGTCCATCGTTACCCTTGAGACTACGCGGAATTCATGCCACCCAATGCGGGAATATTCAAGGAGAGTGCGACATGAAACCCACCATCGCCCCCTATCCCCAGACCCGCTTTCGCAGGGCCCGTCAATCGCCAGCTATACGCGGGTTAGTGCGCGAGAACACTCTGACCACGGATGATCTGATCTGGCCGGTCTTTGTCCGCGATGGAGAGGGTGTGGAAGAGCACGTTCCATCGATGCCCGGCGTCGTCCGCCGCTCGGTCGACTTGATCTCAAAGGCCGCTGTCGAGGCACAGGCGCTTGGAATCCCGGCAATCTGCATATTTCCTTACACCGATCCCGGCCTGAAAACCGAGGACTGTGCCGAAGCCTGGAACCCTGACAATCTGTCCAACCGGGCAATACGGGCCATCAAGGCAGCGGCGCCTGATATCGCAGTGATGACCGACGTGGCGCTGGACCCCTACAACAACAATGGCCATGACGGCTATGTCGTAGATGGCGAGATTGTGAATGACCAGACCGTCGAGGCATTGGTCAAAATGACGCTGGCGCAGGCCGAATCCGGAGCAGACATCATCGGCCCTTCGGACATGATGGACGGTCGGATCGGGGCTATGCGTCAGGCCTTGGAAGCGGCAGGGCACCATAATGTGATGATCCTGAGCTATGCTGCCAAATACGCCAGCGCCTTTTATGGTCCGTTCCGCGATGCGGTGGGTGCCTCAGGCGCGCTGACCGGGGACAAAAAGACCTACCAGATGGACCCGGCAAACTCGGACGAGGCCCTGCGGTTGATTGAACGCGACCTGACTGAAGGCGCGGATATGGTGATGATCAAACCCGGGATGCCCTATCTGGACATCTGCCGCCGAGCAAAAGACACCTTCGGGGCACCGACCTATGCCTATCAGGTCTCGGGTGAATACGCGATGGTTCAGGCCGCGGCGCAGAACGGTTGGATCGACGGGGAAAAAGTGATGCTGGAAAGCCTGCTTGCATTCAAACGCGCGGGCTGCGACGGCATACTGACTTATTTCGCACCCGCGGTCGCTAAGCTGTTGCAAGGTTAAAAGACATATTGTCGCGAATTTTCGCCGATTGTGATCGGTACGGGGCCAGCTTTCCCGTGACACGCAGAATCAATCGGCGTATCCTTGCAGATAAGATCGGGAACACCCGACAATTCAGGCAGTTATACAGAGAAAAAACATGAGCAGTTCCAACTCCCCCCGACTAAGCCGTCGTGGCTTTGCCATTGGCATGGCCGGCCTGACCCTGACTGCCGCTTGCGGCAACGGTGTCGGCAATTCGAACGCAGCCACGATTGATGCGCGTGTCGATGCGACCTTGACCGAAATGTACGCGCGCTACCCAAACACGGTTGAGATCGCCGAAAAAGCCAACGGCATGCTGGTCATGCCGCTGATAACAGAGGCCGGATTTGTATTTGGTGGCGGATATGGCCGCGGCGCACTGCGTATCAACGGTGCCACTGTCGATTACTACTCGGCAGTCAAAGGCACCGCCGGGTTGCAGATCGGGGCGCAGCAATATGCACATGTCCTGTTCTTCATGACGCAAGACGCGCTAAACGATTTCCGCCGTTCCAGCGGTTGGACCGCTGGGGCCGATATCGGCTATGTGGTCAGCGATCAGGGCGATAGCCTTTCGACCGACACAACAACACTGCGTTCACCCGTGTTGGCTGCTGTATTTGGCCAAGCCGGCCTGCAGATTGGCGCCACCGTAGAAGGCACGAAATACACACGGATCATTCCGTAAGACCCGAACCGGAGACCCCCGGTTTCGCCCCGCCCTGACCCCGGTCAGCGGCGGGGTTTGCGTTTCGTAACGGCGCAGTGGAACAAACTGCCCGCGCTGCTCTTTCGGTTCGCGATGGGTTCCTTTACTCTTGCGCCATTCGACGGATGAACAGGAAATTGGACCGCAGATGGCTATAGTATTTCGCTGGCTGGTGCGTATCGCATCGGGCCTCGTTCTGTTAACTTTGGCCGCTGTCCTGCTGGTGTATTTTCTGGCCAGTCAATCCTTGCCGGAATATGATCAGACGGTCGAAGTTCAGGGCCTGACAGCCCCGGTCGAGATCGTCCGCGACACTGCAAATGTTCCTCATATATTGGGTGCGACTGACCCGGATGTGTTCTTTGGGCTGGGCTATGCGCATGCTCAGGACCGGCTTTGGCAGATGACCGTTCTGCGCAGAACGGCACAGGGGCGTTTATCCGAGGTTTTTGGCGCACGCACCGTTCACATCGACAAACTGTTGCGCAGACTGGACCTGTACGGGCTGGCCCATCGTTCGGTCACGGTTCAGGACGACTATACCAAAGCGGCCCTGCGGGCGTATGCCTCGGGGGTAAACGCACGTCTGGCCGAGATCAACGAAAGCGCGTTGGGTCGCGGCGCACCCGAGATGTTCCTTTTCAACGCGTCGGTCTCTCCTTGGCAACCCGGCGACAGCCTAGCGGTCATCAAGCTGATGGCATTGCAACTGTCCGGACATCTTGAGGATGAGGTGCTGCGGGCGCGCACATCGCTAATGCTGAACGATGCCGAAAGACTGGCTGATATTTTACCCGATGTTCCGGGGTCGGGGATCGCAGCGCTACCCGAATACGCAACTTTGTTTCCCGGCGTTCCCCGCTACGCGGCGGGAACCCCAAGGCCCGATACCCCGTTATCACCATTTCCCAAGCGCGGACTGGCCGGAGCCTCCAACGCCTGGAGCGCCGCACCTTCACGTTCGGCCATCGGGGGCACCTTGCTGGCCAATGACCCGCATCTGGGCTTTACAGCGCCAGGTATTTGGTATCTGGCCCGTCTGCAACTGGCCAAGGGTGGGGTGATCGGTGCAAGTATCCCCGGCGTTCCGGCAATCATGACCGGGCGCAGCGATCGTCTGGGATGGGGGCTGACATCGTCCTATCTGGACGACCAGGACATACATATCGAACAACTCAACCCCGACAACCCTGAAGAATACCTGACGCCTGACGGTTTCAAACAGTTCCGCAGCCGTCCATCGATCATAGAAATAAAGGACGAAGCGCCCATTACACTGACCTTGCGCTGGACAGAGAACGGACCTGTCCTGCCCGGCAGTGACTTTGACTTGAAAACCATCACGCCTCCGGGGCATGTAACGTCGTTGTCGTGGACTGCGCTCAGCGCGCAGGATACCTCGATGTCTGCTTCAATGGCGCTGATGAATGCGGACACAGTGCGACAGGCGATTGACACGGCCGAGCTTTTCATTGCTCCGTCCCAGAACCTTTCGCTGGTCGATACGGATACCATTGGTATGAAACTGATCGGTGCGATGCCCCGCCGCGACCTGCGAAACCAAAGCCGGGGACGCATTCCGACACCGGGTTGGCTGAACGAGAACCGCTGGCAGGGACGTCTGCCCTATGGCGATAACCCCGAATTCGTGGCCCCTGCAGGCGGTATCCTAGGTAATACCAACAACAAGGTCATCAACCGCCCATTTCCGAGACATGTGTCGTATGAATGGGGCGATACCCAACGCATTCACAGATGGGAAAGGCTGATGCAATCGCGCGAGGTCCATACGCGCGACAGCTTTATCGAGGCACAGCTGGACACCGTAAGCTTCACTGCCCGGTCCCTGTTGCCGCTGATCGGGGCAGATTTGTGGTTCACTGGAGCTTCGGCCCCCGAAGGTACACCAGAACGGCAACGTCAGATTGCACTTAATTTGCTGGCCGAGTGGAATGGCGAGATGAACGAACATCTGCCTGAACCTTTGATCTATGCGGCGTGGCTGCGGGCGCTTCAGATCCGTTTGATCTCGGACGAATTGGGGCCGATTGCGGCAGAGTTTAAACATGTCGAGCCGCTGTTCATCGAACGCGTCTATCGGAACATTGATGGCGCGGCGGTCTGGTGCGACGTTCGGCAAAGCGCACCAACGGAAACATGTAGTGATATGGCCCGCCTTGCACTGGATGATGCGCTGATCTGGATCACCGAGAAATACGGCGGCGCGCTACAGTCCTTACGCTGGGGCGATGCGCATCAGGCGACCCATGATCACCCGGTTCTGGGCTCGGTCCCGGTTCTGCGGTTCTTCGTCAATATCCGCCAATCCACCAGCGGCGGCGACAATACTTTGCTACGCGGGCGCACCTCGGGCGAAGGGCCGGACCCGTTCCAGAACGTTCATGGTGCAGGATATCGGGGCGTCTATGATTTTGCCGACCCCGACAGTTCGGTCTTTATAACGGCAACCGGTCAGTCGGGTCATTTTCTATCCCGCTATTATGATGACCAAGCCCAACTGTGGCGCCGCGGAGAGTATATTCCGATGTCGCTGGACCTGGATCTCGCCCGCGCGGCTGCGGTCGGCGTTACCAACCTGATCCCGCGCTAATTTCCCCTGTTCGGCAAGACCTTGCCCCTTTTTTCAGCTTACGTGGACGAAAGCGGTGGTTTTGCCGTACCCTCGCCTAAGGCAAAGACATTTGGTTTGGGGGTATTTATGGCCAGCATTCGGGATAGGTTGAACAATCTCGCGCGCGACTATGCGATTGCCTGGAGTTCAGGCAACCCTGACGAAGTGGCACGGTTTTACGCTCCTGATGGGCAAATCACGATAAACCGAGGAGATCCGATTGTCGGACGGGCCGCAGTTGCTGAAATGGCGCGCGGGTTCTACGCAGACTTTCCTGACCTCGAGGTGCGCTGCGACATGATGCGATGGGCAGGTAGTCACGCCATCTTTGTTTGGACATTGGAAGGTCATCACGCGCAAACCGGCAACCATGTCATCACCCGCGGCTGGGAAGAGTGGGAATTGACCGAGGACCACAAGGTGAAAACTTCGCTGGGATGGTTCGACACCGACGATTATCAACGCCAGATCGACGGGAAATAACGCCTAAAGCGCTGCGAATTGCGCGGCTTGCTTGTCCGTCCATAGAACGGTCAGTTCGAAACCATCCTCGGTCTGTTTTTCGGCCCGAACCACGTCCTGACGGAACAACCATGCCCGCTTGTCACCCTCGGCATAGCCCAGCAACAGCGTCGTTTCGTGTCGAACCCCTTGAAGCTTGGTCGCGATGTCGGCCAAAAGCGGGCCAACGCCTTCTCCTGTGACCGCCGAAATCGCGTAAACCTCAGGGTCACGATCCGCACGGGCAACAGCCGCTTCGCGTTCTTCGGGGTTCAACAGATCGATCTTGTTCCAAACTTCCAGACGCGGGCGGTTATCCTCGACCCCAAGAGACGTCAGGATGGTTTCGACATCCTGCGCCTGTGCTTCAGTCTCTTCGTGGCTGATGTCGCGGACATGGACGACGATATCGGCACCCAGGACTTCCTCTAACGTGGCGCGAAAGGCAGCCACCAGCTCGGTCGGCAGGTTCGAGATAAACCCCACCGTATCCGACAGGATCACCTCGGGACCATCAGGCAGTTCGACCCGGCGCATAGTTGGATCAAGCGTGGCAAACAGCATGTCCTTGGCCATCACTTCGGCACCGGTCAGACGGTTGAACAAAGTGGACTTGCCCGCGTTTGTATAACCCACCAGCGCCACAATAGGATACGGCACCTTGGCACGGGCCGCACGATGCAAGGTGCGTGTCTTGACAACTTTCTGCAATTGCCGCCGCAAGCGAACAAGTTGTTCGTCAATGGCGCGCCGGTCGGCTTCGATCTGCGTCTCGCCGGGGCCGCCGACAAAACCCAAACCGCCCCGCTGGCGTTCCAGGTGGGTCCAGGCGCGTACCAATCGTGTCCGTTGATAGCTGAGTGCGGCCATCTCGACCTGTAGAACACCTTCACGTGTCCGGGCGCGGTCGCTGAAAATCTCGAGGATCAGCCCCGTCCGGTCGAGGATTTTGACTTTCCACGCCTTTTCAAGGTTGCGCTGCTGGACAGGCGTCACCGGACCGTCGATCAGCACCAGTTCGATTTTGTTGTCGTGCAGCCGCTCGGCCAGTTCTTCAATCTTGCCACTGCCGAACAACAAACCGGCCTGCGCCCGCGGCAAGCGCACAATTTCTGACCCGACCACGTCAAGGCCGGGCAAAGCAGCGGCCAAAGAAACCGCTTCTGCCAGCGCCGGTTCAGGGACACGGCGCTGTTCATCTGACTTGATTTCCGGATGCAGCACCCAAGCCCGGGTGCGCGTCCTGTCATGTTCCATCAAGAGGCGTCTTCGCCCTCATACAGGTTGATCGGCTGTGATGGCATGATGGTCGAGATCGCGTGCTTATAAACCAGCTGCGACTGTCCGTCGCGGCGCAACAACACGCAAAAGTTATCAAACCACGTGATCACACCTTGCAATTTCACACCGTTGATCAGGAAAATTGTGACCGGGACCTTTGCCTTACGTACATTGTTCAGGAACGCGTCCTGCAGATTCTGTCTGTCCGAAGCCATATTTTTATAAACTCGCCATTGTTCTTGCTACGCGCTGCGGACCAACGCGCTCCCTCTGGCAGAGTATGGAGTGTCGTTAACCGAGTTTCCAGATGAAAAATCAATCATTAACACGAGTGTTGATTCTCAGTCCCGCCACAAGGACGGTGTGATCAAGGCGATAATTGCCAGCGTCTCAAGCCGTCCAATCACCATGGCGGCGCACATTGTCAGCTTTGCGCCCCCCGATAGATCAACCAGTCTGATGGGCACGTCAGTCGCCAATTCGATCAGAGGGCCCGTGGTGCTGAGGGCGGCAACTGTCAAAACCATCGCCTGCTCGAACCCCGCGCCCATTGCCGCCAACAACATGTTGAACAATGCAGCCGTCAACGCGAACATCATCAGAAAGATCCACGCAATAAAGGCGCCGTCGCTTTGGATGCGCTTATTTCCGCCCCCGACCCCGCTAACAGAAGACGGGTAGATCAGCCTGTCGATCTCGCGCGCACCATTCAGGTAAAGAGCAAACACACGCAGCAGTTTGACCCCTCCGGCCGTGGTCGCGACACCACCGCCAATCAGCGCGATTCCCAACAGAACAAGGCCCGGAGTCCCCAACCCCGACAGCTGTTGCGCATCGTTCCAGTTTGCACTTTCGAACCCAGCGGTGGTCAAAAAGGACAATACTGTGAAAACCATCCCCCAGATCACACTGAGCGCTTGAACCGGCGTCAGTTGGTTGCCGATTTCATTCACTCCGGCCCAAACGCGGGTGAACAACAGTGCGGCGACAGCGACAACGATCATAAGGCCGATCCGGAACTCGGGGTCTTTGTCCAACCGCGAATACCCGGTTGTTGCCGTATCGGTGGAAAACGTCAGACGCGACAACGCGAAGAAAAGGAACAGAAAGATGATCGCCTCACCAGTGATCCCAGCCTGCGCTCCTTCCAATCCCCCGACCGGAGAGATACCCGACGTCGCCATCGTGGACATCGCATGACAGATCGCGGTCAGGCCGGTTTCCCCGGTAATCAGCAGCAACAAACAGATCACCAGCGTTAACCCGGCATAAACCGGGGTCAGCGTCCGGGTTACGCGGATGAGACGGCCACGCGGATCAACACGTTCACTTTGCGCCACGCCTGTCACAGGACGTCCCGGCTGACCACGTGCCGTAACCTCGAACCCGCCCAGCGACAACGGCGCAAGAATGGCCGCCGCCGAAATCCACATCAGCAACCCGCCCATCCAGCCTACTTGGGCCCGCCACAGATGCAGTGGGGCGCTCAACCGTTCGGGGTCAGGGAAGATATCCGCCCCCGTGGTAGTCAAGGCGCTGACCATGTCGAAATAGGCGTTCAGAAAAGTGGTGTTTCCAAGCGCATCATGCAAAGGAATCGCCAAAAACAACGGTAGAACGGTAAAACAGCCAAGAAGCACGGCCAATTGCCCAAGAGTTCCCCGGCGAGGAATACGATTGGATGAGGCCAACGCAATCGTGGCCACCACGAACAAACCCAGTAATCCAGAGTAGAAGAACGACCGCGAGGTATCGTGGTCATTCAAAGCCAGCGCATAAGCCGCAGGTATCCACATCGACACTGCGGCGATGCCCCAGATCAGCAAGAACAACGGCAAGCGCCGCACCAGTCCGATCTGATGTGCAACAACCCGCGCCATCAGAAGAAATCAATCGAAACCTGCATCAAGCGCTCGACCTCTGGCACATCCTTGGCCATCGCAAAGATCGCGACCACGTCTTTTTCCTCGATCCGCAGACTGCCCGAGGGACGCACCAACTCATCGCCCTTGCGGACCGCACCCACCAGAACACCTTCCGGGAAGTCAATGTCGCGTAGCCTTTGCCCGGCCATTGGAGAGGTCGAGAGGACTTCGGCCTCGATCACCTCGGCCTCGGCGTCCCCAATCGAATAGACCTGCCGCACCCGTCCGTGCCGGATATGGCGCAGGATCGAACTGACCGTTGTCGCGCGCGGGTTGATATATGCATCAATGCCAAGCGGCCCCATCAGCGCGACCATGCTGGGGTCGTTGATCAAAGCAATCGCCAATGCGCATCCTTCAGCTTTGGCTCGCACGGCAGCCAACATGTTGGCGCGGTCGTCATCCGTCACGGCCAGCATGGCATCCGCCCGTTCGATCCCGGCCTCACGCAGCAGTGCAGCGTCCAGACCATCGCCGTTCAGAACAATTGTCCGTTCCAATGCTTCGGCGGCTTGTTCTGCACAACTGCGGTCCCGCTCGATAATCTTGGCGCGGACACGACTTTCGCGTTCTTCCAATGTGCGCGCGACTTCCAGCCCGACATTGCCGCCTCCAACGATCACCACGCGATCCTGTTTCCTCTGCGCTTTGCCGAAAACCTCCATCGTGCGGTCCACGTCTTTGACATTGGCAAAGACATAGCATTCGTCACCAACGAACAGCTGATCTTCGGATTCCGGCGCAAACAACGTACCCTCGCGCCGCACCCCGACAACGATGGAACTGAGGGTCGAAAACAGATCCGTCAGCTGCCTCAGGGGCGTGTTCACGATCGGGCAATCCTCATCGATACGGATGCCCAAAAGCTGTGCCTTCTCATCCATGAACATCTCGGTATCGAATGCCGAAGGCGCCGAAAGGCGGCGCATGGCGGCAGCGGCCACCTCGCGCTCGGGACTGATTACGACGTCTATAGGCAGGTGATCCCGACGGTAGAGATCTGAGTGAATAGCTTGCAGGTAGGATTTTGACCGCAAACGCGCGATCTTGCGCTGAATTGAAAAAACGGAATGCGCCATCTGACAGGTGACCATGTTCACCTCGTCCGAATGGGTCGCGGCGATGATCATCTCGGCGTCACGCGCACCAGCGCGTTCCAAGACATCCGGGTAGCTGGCAAAGCCGGCAATGCCCTGAACGTCCAGCGTTTCAGTAGCCCTGCGGACAAGATCAGGGTTATTGTCCACTACCGTCACGTCGTTCAATTCGCCCGACAGATGCCGTGCAATCTGCCAGCCTACTTGGCCAGCGCCGCAAATGATGACCTTCATATCGTGGGCCCTTCTGCCTGAACGTTTTGAATGACAGATGGTCCCGAAGTGGTCAATTGAATTGTAAAATCCCTGAGGTCAGGGCATTCTAAGTCCATGAAAACAGTAATTCGTTTACTCATTCCTTTGACAGTCCTGACCGCATGCGGGCCATTGTCGATGTACTATCGCGAGGGCGAAAGTGTATCGCGCGTGCAGACCGAGACGACGCAATGTCAGGTGCAGGCCCTGAATGATGCGCCAGTCGCCAATCAGGTTCGTCAGGGACCGCCGACTTATTGGCCCGGGCGAACATATTGCGACAGCCGCGGTCGATGCCACCGCACAGGCGGTTGGTGGCAACCTGGTCAGATCTACACAGTCGATGTCAACCAAGGCCTGCGCAACACGGTCGAAGCACAGTGCATGGCCGCCAAAGGTTATCGCCCGATCAGCCTGCCGCCTTGTAAGCAAAGCGTTAAAAGCCGCGTGCCCGCCGTTCGTACAACCGAACTACCACCCCTGAGCACCGAGTCCTGTTTCGTCAAATTTGACGATGGCTCTTTCCAGATCATCACACCTGGCCAGGCAGGTTAAAGACCCGGCGGATTATTCCGCCGGCTCAGGTTCGTCAATCTGCGCAACCCGCGCACCCGACTTGTTCGATGTCACAACGCCCAACGACTTCAACTTGCGATGCAGCGCGCTGCGTTCCATCCCGACAAAGCTGGCGGTGCGACTAATATTCCCGCCAAACCGGTTGATCTGCGTCAGCAGATATTCACGCTCGAACGCCTCGCGTGCCTCGCGCAGCGGCAGAGTCGCCAGTGCACCCGACAAAACCACACGACCGGAGTCGTCGGATTTTTCATCCTCGGTCGGCAGTTCTCTGGCCTCAATCGGGCCGGTCCCATCCCCAAGGATCAACACACGCTCGATCAAGTTCTTCAGCTGACGCACGTTGCCCGGCCAGGTCATGGTTTGCAACAAGGCCACGGCTTCATCCGATATCTCGCGCACCGGCAGACCCTGAGACTCATTGCACATTTCTATGAAATGTTGCGCCAGAACCGGAATGTCCTCGCGCCGATCCTCCAACGAGGGCACGTCAATCGGAACAACATTCAGGCGGTGATACAGCTCTTCGCGGAACCGTTCTGCCGCGATTTCTTCGTCGAGGTTCTTGTTGGTCGATGAAATGACACGCAGATCCACGCGCACCTTGTCTGAGCCGCCAACACGCTGGAATTGCTGATCGACCAGCACCCGCAGGATCTTGGACTGAGTCCCCAACGGCATATCGGCAACCTCGTCAAAGTAGACAACGCCCCCATGAGCCTCTTCCAGCAATCCGGATTCGACGCCGCGCTCTGATGATTCTCGACCAAACAGAACCTCTTCCACACGCTCTGGTTCGATACCGGCGCAATTGACCGTCACAAATGGCGCGTTTGCCCGGTTCGAATGGGCGTGAATGTACCGCGCGGCGATCTCTTTGCCGGATCCGGCAGGACCGCTGAGCATGACGCGACCGTTCGACTTGGTCACCTTGTCCAACTGTCCCTGCATCGCGCGGAACGAGGCGGACTTGCCGATCATGTCGGAACTCGTGACCTCCTTGCGCTTGAGCGAGGCGTTCTCGCGGCGCAAGCGCGAGGTTTCCATCGCGCGACGGATAACAACCATCAACTGATCAATGTTAAAGGGCTTTTCGATAAAATCATAAGCCCCCTGCTTGATCGCCGCGACGGCGATCTCGATGTTCCCGTGACCCGAAATGATCACCACGGGCACATCCGGATTGTCGCGTTTGACCGCCTTAAGAATGTCGATCCCGTCCATACGGCTGTCCTTCAGCCAAATATCCAGAATCAGCAGACCCGGCGGCTCGGAATTGATCGAGGCCATGCACTCGTCCGAGTTGCCAGCCAGCCGGGTTGAATAGCCTTCGTCCTCCAGAATGTCGGACACCAGCTCGCGAATATCGCGTTCGTCATCTACGATTAGAATGTCACTCATCTTTGGCCTGCTTTCAGTTTGTTTGTTTTAATTGCCTGCTTTTGTGGCGCCGAGGATTGGGGGAAATTGCCCCCGGGCAACCGGATCACGGCCATCGCGCCAAAATGGTCCTGTCCGTCAAATACCGGTGCATCTTCCAAAGTCAGTGCACCGCCATGTTCTTCGATTATTTTCTTAACGATGGGCAGGCCAAGGCCCGTCCCCTCGTCTCGTGTGGTCACATAGGGCTCGAACAATCGCGCCCTGTCTTCCGGTAAACCTATTCCGTTATCTGCTATCGTTATCACCGTACCTGCGTCATCGGGCGTCACGTCCACTTTTATCTGTGGCTTCAGATTGTCGGGGGCACCCTTTCTTTTCAGCGTTTCGATAGCTTCACCCGCGTTTTTGATCAGGTTCGTCAAAGCCTGATTCAACATCGTCGCATCCACATCCAGTTGGATGGGCTGGTCTGGCAAAGAGGCCAGAATCTCGACATCCGGTTGTCCCGATTGCTGCAACAAGACCGCTTCTTGCACCAGCTCAACAATGTTTTCCTCGCGCCGCTCGGGTTCGGGCATCCGGGCGAATTTCGAAAATTCGTCGACGATCCGGCGCAAATCATTGGTCTGACGCACGATGACATCCGTCATCGACACCAACTTGTCGCAATCCTCTTCATCCAGCTTGGTCGAGAATTTGCGTTTGATCCGTTCCGCGCTCAGTTGGATCGGGGTCAAAGGGTTCTTGATCTCATGCGCGATCCGGCGCGCCACGTCACCCCAGGCTGCCAACCTCTGCGCACTGACCAGATCGGTTACGTCGTCAAATGCAACCACGTATCCTTCAAGTCCACCGTCCTCGCCGCGGCGGGTGGCCATACGTACCAACAGGTTTTCCAAGCGCCCTTTACGGGTCACCTTGACCTCACCCTGAACCGCTTCCTGACCGCTGTCCTTCAGCGTTTCGAATAGGGGAAGGAATTCAGGAACGGCAATGCCGATGGCCAAGTGTTCTTCGCCACGCGACCAGTCCAGCAACCGTTCAGCCGAGCGGTTCACGAATGTTACGCAACCATCCGGATCTACGCCGACAACCCCGGACGTGACCGAGCTGAGAACCGAGTCAAACAATCGCCGGCGGCGTTCGATTTGCCGCGTATTCTCAAGAAGGGTATCGCGCTGCCCTTTCAACTGCCGTGTCATCTGGTTGAAGTAACGGCCCAGCATCGCGATCTCATCATCGCTGGCCTCTTCAATCACCTGAACGCTCAGATCACCCGCACCAACCCTTTGGGCCGCCGTTGTCAACCGCCCCACCGGGCGCGAGAGGCGCTCGGCAAACCACATTCCCAAAGACATCGCAGCAAGGATCAAAATGACCGCAAAGCCAAGATACAAAAGACCGAACTCGAACAGAACCCGGCCCCGGTCGCTTTCAAGCTGTTGATAGAACTGTGCCGTTTCCTTGGTGTCGTCCAGCAAGGTCAGCAACTGCCCGTCGACTTCGCGACTTACATAAAGGTATCGATCCAGAAAGGCGCGCAGAGGAACCAACGCCCGGAATTCGCTGTTCTGCCAATCTGCAATGATCAAAAGGCCCGTATCAGCGGCTTCGACCAGTTGCTCTGGCGTCGGAGCTTCGTAGTTGAACAGGTACGACCTGTCGCCGCGCGATTTGATCTCGCCACTGCCGTCGATGACATAAGCCTCGCGCAGACCACGCTGAATCTGAGATTGTCCCTGTGCCAACACAGACCGCAATTCGGCGTCCGAGATGTAGAAATCTACTGCGCGTGAATTGTCCAAGAACCGCGCAAGAACTGTGGCGTCCTGCGTCAAGCCCTCGCGGTGCTCTTGCTCGTAAGCTTCAGCGGCCGTGAGAGATGAGCCCACAACTTGCCGAACACGGTCTGAAAACCAACCCTCAAGCCCGATGTTCACCGTCAATCCGGCGAAGATGGCAACTGTCACGGTTGGAACCAACGCCAAAAGCGTAAATGCGCCGATCAGTCTGAGGTGCAGGCGCGAGCCCGCGGATTTCGCGCGCCGTGCCGCAATCAACGTACCAACCTGACTGAGCACAAGCGCCGCAACGACCAGTACATAGACCAAGTCCGCAAGCAGGATGAGCCGCAGAGTTGGTGCAGAAGCCCCAAGGTCAAAGGGGCCGATCACAAGATACGTCGCCAACGCCAAAGCAGGGCCCAGAAGAACCAGACCCAAGGTGCTAAAATTGCGCAGCTTTCGGGATTTTCGCCACCGATTAATCGATAGGATCAGCCCGCTCTGTGCTCGGGATGCCACCGTCTGCCCTCATCCTGATGCGCCGCTTTCGCGGCTAACCGCCATATTTCGTGGTCCTTGCCGGGTCAGAACCCGGATGCCACGCTTTGTGTGGCCATATTACATCAGTTTGCGTCTGCGTGTCACCTGAATATCGAGGTCTGTAATCTTTTTCCGCAGCGTATTCCGGTTAATCCCCAGAAGATCAGCACATTTTGCCTGATTCCCACCAGTTGCATCCAGCGCCAGTTCGATCAGCGGGGCTTCGACCTCGCGAAGAATGCGTTGGTAGAGACCCGGAGGTGGCAGCAAATTACCGTGCAGATCAAAGTACCGCCTCAGATGACGCGCAACCGACGCCGATAGTTTTTCGCGTTCGCCGTCACCCAGAACAGGTTCAGCCTCGGGCTGACTGCCCAGCACCATCTCAACCTCGGCTTTCGAGATTTCATCGGCGCGGCTGGTCAGGCTCAGACGGCGGATTGCGTTTTCAAGCTGCCGCACGTTACCCGGCCAGGAATAGCGTCGAACCAGTTCCACCGCGTCAGCGCTAAGCCAGCGCTTGGTGCCGTGCTCACGTTCTTCCCGTGCCAGAAAGTGATCGGCCAGCAAGGTGATGTCATCAACCCGTTCCCGCAATGCCGGCACATGAATGGTCGCACCGCACAAACGGTAATAGAGATCCTGACGCACGCGCCCACTCTCCATCGCCTCGGTCAGGTCGGACTGGCTGGTTGCCATAAAGCGCGGAACGTGATCGCCGGGCGTGTCCATCATGCGCACGATACGGGCCTGCAGTTCATCCTCGATATCGGCAATTTCATCAATCAGCAACGTACCGCCACGCACACGGGCCATCACCCGCGCGGGGCCTTCCAGATCCCGCAGATCGGCCGCAGTTGCAGTTACAAATGGCAGCGTCCGACGATCCGAGAAATCATGAATTGCCCTTGCAATCAGCGATTTACCCGTTCCACTTTCACCAGATATCATGACCGAAAGATCAGTGTTCATAACCCGTGCAACCAGCCGATAAAGCGCTTGCATTACCGGTGTCCGTCCGACCAAAGGCAATTCTTCCGGACGCTCGTCGACAGGTTCCGCCACTTCGGTCTGAACGCGCTGTTTCTGCTCCAGCGCGCGCGCAGTGCGCTTCATCAAATCCGGCAGGTCAAAGGGCTTGGGCAGATAATCATAAGCATCCGCCTCGGCCGCCTGAATTGCCGTCATGATCGTGTTCTGAGCCGAGATTACAATGACTGGCAAACCTGGACGGTCCTGAGCGATTTTTGGCAGCATTTCCAGACCGTTGCCGTCCGGCATTACGACATCCGAGATCACCACGTCCCCCTTGCCCTCACCAACCCAGCGCATCAGCGTGGTCAGTGAAGAGGTCGCATGCACCTTGCATCCAGCCCGCGTCAGGGCCTGTGTCAAAACGGTGCGGATCGTGCGGTCGTCATCTGCGACCAGAACTGTTCCATCCATTTGGTGCTCTCCTTAAGCTCTTTCCGGCTTTGTCTTACGTTGCATCCTTCGGTGCCCGCCTCAGCGAAATGCGGAACACCGTACGGCCCGGCACCGAGTCGGCGGAAATCCAGCCGTCATGGTCCGAGATGATCTTGCTCACCAGCGCCAGCCCGAGGCCGGTGCCGTTTTCCTTGCCCGACACGAACGGGTCGAAGATATCGCTACGGATTTTCTCGGGCAGGCCCGGCCCGTCGTCGATAATCTCGATTTGCAATGGCAGGGAATGGCCCGAACCATCACTGCGCCGAAGTCGGAAGGAATGTTCGAAATACGTCCTGATGCGAATTATTCCGCCTTTGGGATCAGCAGCTTCAGACGCGTTTTTCAACAAGTTCAAAATGACTTGCAGGAATTGATCCGGATCACCATAGGCCAGCGGCAACGAAGGGTCGTATTCCTCGATGATTTTCATATGCGCGCCGAATCCTAGCAAGGCCGACCGGCGTGCGCGGTCCAGGACATCATGAATATTCACTGGCTTGAAATCAGGCTCCGACAGGTTTCCGAACTGCTCGACCTGTTCCAACAGCTTTACGATACGACGACTCTCAGCGACGATAAGGTCTGTAAGTTCAAGGTCTTGCTGTGAGATGTTCATACTCAGCAGTTGCGCCGCGCCAGTGATGCCGGCCAGTGGATTCTTGATCTCATGCGCCAGCATCTCGGCCATGCCGATCGCCGACTGCGCCGCCGATTTAACAGTATTGCCCCGCGTCATCCGCCCTGCCAGTTCTCGCGGCGAGATGATCATGATCATTGAACCCGGATGACCAACCAATGGTGCAATCTGCAGCGCGCATTGCAGCGGCGCACGATTGCCCGAGCCCGCATCTACATCATTCACGAACAAGGGTGTTCCCTGCGCCCGCGCGCGCTCGAACGCCTCTTCTAGTGGCGCGTCGACCGCAATCTGATCCCAAACCGGGTGCCCGATCACCGATTTACGCGAGGCATTAAGGAATCCTTCGCCGGCTGAATTAACGTCGGATATCCGATCATCGCCATCAATTATGAAGGCCGGTACCGGAAGCGAAGTCCAAATACTCTGGTCTGAATTCATGCGACAGCCTCCGCCTCAGTGCTTACGGCGTCACCCAGCAGGCGGATCACCTCTTCCGTATCGCGAGAGGTCAGAACGGCGCGGCGCAAGGCTGCTGGCGTACCAGCTTGATCCATATACCAACCCAGATGTTTGCGCGCGACGCGCAGACCCAGATCGCTACCGTAAAAGCCCAGCATCGCCTGATAATGCGCGCGGACCATCTCGATCAGGTCCTCGCCCTGAGGCACCACCGGCGCAGGCGCGCCATAAAGATCGTGGCAGACCTGAGCCAGAACCCAAGGCTGACCTTGAGCACCCCGCCCGATCATGACGCCATCCGCGCCTGACTGATCCAACGCGGTTCCCGCTGTTTCCGTATCCACGATATCCCCATTTGCGACTACAGGGATATCGACCGCCTCTTTCACCGCGCGGATCGCCTGCCAGTCCGCCTGCCCCTTGTAGAACTGACAGCGCGTGCGCCCGTGGATCGTCACCATCTGCACCCCTGCCGCCTGCGCGCGCCGCGCGACGTCCGGCGCATTCAGTAATTTGTCGTCCCACCCCAAGCGCGTTTTCAGCGTGACCGGCACATCAACCGCCGCGACCACCGCCTCGATCAATGTCAGCGCATGATCCGGCGTTTTCAGCAGCGCCGAGCCGGAATAGCCATTCGTGACCTTCTTGGCCGGACACCCCATGTTGATGTCGATCACCCGCGCGCCCCGATCAGCGACCTGCCGGGCGGCCTCGGCCATCCAATGCGCCTCACGCCCGGCTAGTTGAACGGCGGTGTTTTCCACGTCGGCCGACAGCTCGGCCCGTTCGCGCACGCCGGGTTTGGCCTGCACCATTTCCTGGCTTGCAACCATTTCACTGACCACCATACCCGCGCCAAAGCGCATCACCAAATCGCGAAACGGGCGGTCGGTGATTCCGGCCATCGGGGCCAGCAGCACCGGCGGAGTCAGGTCTTTGTCTGCGAGTTGAAGAGTCAACGTGCTTAATCCTTGGGCAGTTGCGACTTAGATATCGAATTGAGCGTATATGAACAACAAAACGGCAGCTGAAAAGCCCGCAAAATCATCACTTGCTTAATTTTTAGGCGGGATAACGCGGGTGATTGCCTCTGCATTCACCGCACCCTAAACATTGCCCCGAATTTACCGGAGACACCGCCCATGACCACCGCAGCCATAATCGTTGCCGCAGGACGTGGCCTGCGCGCCGGAGGGGGTATCCCGAAACAATGGCGACCGCTAGGCGGACGCCGCGTCGCGGACTGGACGATTGAGCAGTTTCACGGGCAAGTCGATCACATCGTGCTGGTCTTGTCCCCCGAGGACAGCACCGCATGGGAAGAATTTGCCGCTTCAGATCTGATCCTGACCGCAGGTGGCGCAGATCGTCCGGGTTCGGTGCGCAATGGGCTGGCCGCCCTGAGCGATCTGGATGTGACCCGAGTTCTGATCCATGATGTCGCCCGTCCCTGTGTTAGCGCTCAGACTATTCACAACGTGTTGCAGGCGCTCGAAGCCAGCCCCGCTGCCGCCCCCGGCTTGGCAGTCACGGATGCGCTTTGGACCGGAGACGGACAAACGGTGACCGGCACGCAGGATCGCACCGGCCTTTTCGCCGCACAGACACCACAGGGCTTTCACTATAACACCATCGTCGCGGCCCATGCCGCTCATGCGGGCGGCGCGGCGGACGATGTCGAGGTTGCCCGCGCCGCAGGACTGGACGTGGCCATCGTGCCGGGCGACGCGGATAACATCAAAATCACAAGGCCCGAGGATTTTGCACGGGCGGAACGCATATTGGGAACGAATATGGATGTAAGGCTGGGCAACGGGTATGACGTGCATCGGTTTGGCGACGGGGATCATGTAATCCTGTGCGGCGTTCAGGTGCCGCATGATCGCGGCCTTCAGGGGCATTCGGACGCTGACGTGGGAATGCATGCCGTGACCGATGCGATCTATGGCGCTCTGGCGCAGGGAGATATCGGCCAACACTTCCCTCCCTCGGACCCGCAATGGAAAGGGGTCGCCAGCGAGATTTTCCTGCGCCACGCGGTCGAGCTGGCAGCGACGATGGGATACGCGATCTCGAATATCGATTGCACGCTGGTCTGCGAATACCCCAAGATCGGCCCGCATGCCGAGGCGATGCGGATCGAGATGGCCCGGATTATGGGGCTGCGGACCGATCAGGTCTCGGTCAAGGCGACAACGTCCGAACGGCTGGGCTTCACGGGCCGCAGCGAAGGCATTGCCTCGCTGGCTACAGCCTGCCTGGTGAAATCATGACCGCCGCGCGCCTGATCGGCACCGTCTGCGGTGTGGGCTATCTGCGCCCTGCGCCCGGCACATGGGGATCGCTCGCCGCCCTGCCCTTGGCGTGGGTCTTGCATACACTGGGTGGTTTCCCCCTGCTGATGATCGCCACGTTCGCGGTGTTCTTTGGCGGGCTCTGGGCGACCCGCTTGATGACCGCAGGGCAAGAGGACCACGACCCGTCCGAGATCGTCATAGATGAGGTCGCAGGCCAGTTCATCGCGCTTTGGGCGATCTCATACCCTTCATGGGCGCATGGGATCGAGATCACGGCGCTGTGGCCCGGCTGGGTTGCAGGGTTCCTGTTGTTCCGTCTGTTCGACATTACCAAACCGGGCCCGGTTGGCTGGGCCGACCGCAAGGGGGATGCGATGGGCGTGATGCTGGATGACGTGATCGCCGGGGTCTTTGCCGCCATCGGCGTCTTGATCCTGGCCGGGATCGCGCATGGGGTTTTGGGGCTATGACCGTCGCCGCGCTACTGGACCGCGCCAAGGCGCAAGGAGTGATGATCGCCACCGCCGAAAGTTGCACCGGGGGTATGGTCGCCGCGGCGCTGACTGACATCCCCGGCAGTTCGGCCGTGGTGGACCGAGGTTTCGTGACCTACACCAACGCCGCAAAACAGCAGATGTTGGGCGTACAGGCGGCGACTCTGGACGCGCACGGCGCGGTCTCGGAACAGGTTGCCCGCGAGATGGCTGAGGGCGCCCTGCAGCATTCCAACGCGCAACTGGCCGTATCGATCACCGGCATCGCGGGCCCCGGTGGGTCCGAGTTCAAACCCGAGGGGCGCGTCTGCTTCGGAATCGCCGCTACAGGGCAGCTGACCCAAACGCAAACCATCGAATTTGGTGCACTTGGCCGTGACGCCGTCCGGCTGGCCGCGCGCGATCACGCGCTGAATTTGTTGTCAGATGCGCTTTCTAATATCGCCTAATTTTTTCGCAACCCTGCAAACATGACGCACATTTAATCATCAATAAGACAAAAGCCCCATAAATAGGCGTCTTTTTTAACGATTGCCTCTTTTTTCCCCACCCGTGCTCCGCTTCAAGCCCCGCCACGCAAGCTGAAGAGGAGAGCGGCTGATGAATGGAGCCGATACCGCCTGGATCATAGTGGCAACCGCCTTGGTCCTGTTTATGACACTTCCGGGCCTGGCCCTGTTCTATGGTGGCCTCGTGCGCGCCCGCAACGTGCTGAGCGTTTTCATGCACTGTTTCAGCATCGCCTGCCTGATGAGCATCCTGTGGCTGGTCGCAGGCTATTCCATCGCGTTCGGCGACGGTGGATCTGGGCTGTGGGGCGGTCTGGGCAAGGCGTTTCTGAATGGGGTCGATGCAGACAGCCTGTCAGGCAACCTGCCTGAGGTTCTCTTTTTCGCGTTCCAGATGACCTTTGCCATCATCACGCCCGCGCTGATCGTAGGCGCATATGTGGAACGCGTGGGCTTTGGCTTTGTGCTGACCTTCTCGGGCCTGTGGATGTTGCTGTGCTATGCGCCGGTGGTGCATTGGATCTGGGGCGGCGGCATGCTGACCGATGGCGGCATTCTGGGAGAGGTCGGCGTGCGCGATTTCGCAGGCGGTATCGTGGTACATGAAACCGCCGGTCTGGCCGCGCTGATCATTGCCGTGGTGCTGGGCCCGCGCCGCAACCGCACGACGCCGCCGCACAATCCGGGTTTTGTCATGATCGGCGCCGCGATGCTGTGGGTCGGCTGGTTCGGCTTTAACGGCGGGTCGCAACTTGCCGCTGACGGGGGCGCCGCGATGGCGATGACCGTGACGCATATCTCGGCTGCAACCGCCTCGCTGACATGGGCACTTTACGAACGGATTAAATACGGCAAAGCGTCGATGGTCGGTCTGGTGACCGGTACGATCGCTGGTTTGGCCTCCATCACACCTGCCTCGGGCTATGTGGATCCGGTTCAGGCGCTGATCATCGGTGCCGTGGCTGGTGTGCTGTGCCAGGAAGCGGTGAATGTCATCCGCAACGTTCTGAAAATCGACGATACACTGGATGTGTTCGCCGTGCATGGCGTTGGGGGCATCTTTGGCACCATCATGATCGCCGTCTTTGGCCTAGGGGCCTGGACTGCACAGTTGGGTGGCCTGGTCATCGTTGGTGTCTTCACCGCCGTCGTGACCTTTGTGCTGATCAAACTGGTCGCTCTGATCACGCCGCTGCGTGTGGATGCCGAGACAGAAACCAATGGCCTCGACCTGTCGGTGCATGGTGAACGCGCCTATGACATGACAAGCTGATCGCGCGCCATACTAAACGTGCTAAGCGGGCCCCTTGCGGGTCCGCTTTTCTTTTGCCCGCCCTCTCGACTCTGGGGGGCACCGCGCGTTATCAGCCCGCAACCTGTTTTCAGCCCAGAGGTTTGCACCATGATCCCCAGCTCGTACCCCGACAGCACCGAAATCGCCCGCCTGACCGCGCGGATGCTGCTGGAGATCAAGGCCGTCCACTTCAATTCGCGCGAGCCGTTCACGCTGGCCTCGGGCCTGCCCAGCCCGACCTATATCGACTGCCGCAAGCTGATCTCATACCCGCGTATCCGCTCGACTCTGATGGATTTCCTGACGGTCACCGTGATGCGCGATGCCGGGTTCGAGGCGTTCGACAACATCGCCGGTGGCGAAACCGCAGGCATCCCCTTTGCCGCCATGGTCGCCGAGCGCATCGCCCTGCCGATGACCTATGTGCGCAAAAAGCCCAAAGGATACGGCCGCAACGCCCGTATCGAGGGCGCAATGTCCGAAGGTGAGCGCGTGCTGCTTGTCGAGGACCTGACCACCGATGGCGGGTCCAAGTTGTCTTTTGTGGATGCAATCCGCGAAACCGGCGCAACCTGCGGCCATACGGCGGTGATCTTCTACTATGGCATCTTCCCCGAGACCGAAAAGACGCTGGGCGACCACGGCGTGAAGCTGCATTCGCTGTGTACGTGGTGGGACGTTCTGGCCGAGGCCAAGGCGCAGAAAGCCTTTGACACTGAGACACTTGACGGGGTCGAGGCCTTCCTGAACGATCCGCGTGGATGGCAGGAAGCCAATAAATCCACATAAACCTCTTGTGGGTAATTTGGGGATAAGCCCGGAAGAATCGGTGCACCAAGCACGATATCTGGTGACTTTCCCCGCCTTTCCTACATAATAAGCGATACACATTCAGATATCCTATCTGTCTGGAAACTTATCCCTAGGTCTTACCCCAAGTTAACCACAGGGATTTCCAGATGGATTGGGACGGCCATTCGCGTGTAGAACCTCATCAGGGCAGTGGGGACAAAATGAACGAGATAAGCAGTATCGAGCAGGCAGCGGCGCAGATTCAGAACGCCGAAACCATGCCGCATTCCATTGAGGCTGAACAACAGCTTCTCGGTGCCATCCTGACGAACAACGATCTGTATGACCGGGTGGCCTCGATCATTGGGGCCGAGCATTTCTATGATCCGGTCCATGCCCGCATCTATGAGGTCGCGGCCAATCGCATCGCCAAGAATGCGCTGGCCTCGCCCGTGACGCTGAAATCCTTCATGGCCGAGGATGAGGGCCTGAAAGAGTTGGGTGGCCCCGCCTATCTGGTCAAACTGGCGGGTGCTTCGATCAGTGCGTTTGCGGTGCATGATTATGCCCAGATGATCTATGACCTCGCCATCCGGCGCGAATTGATCCGGCTGGGCCGCGACATCTCGGACAAGGCGGCACGGGTTGATGTGTCCAGCGAGCCCAAGGAACAGATCGTCGAGGCCGAGCAACAGCTTTACCAGTTATCCGAGCAGGGCCAGACCGAACAGGGATTTCAATCCTTCCTCAAGGCGGTCACAGAAGCCGTCAACGTCACCAACGAAGCGTATCAGCGCGGTGGCGGCATGGCGGGGATTTCCACCGGTCTGGCCGATTTGGACAAACAGCTTGGGGGCCTGCACCCGTCGGACCTGATCATTCTGGCCGGGCGTCCGTCGATGGGGAAAACCTCATTGGCGACCAACGTCGCGTTCAACGTGGCCAAGGCGTATAAGCGCGGCACCAAATCGGACGGGTCCGAAGGGGCTGTGGATGGCGGCGTGGTCGGATTCTTTTCTCTGGAGATGAGCGCGGAACAACTGGCCGGCCGGGTTCTGGCCGAAGCCTCTGAAATCTCAAGCCACAAGATCCGCCAAGGCGATATGACCGAGGCCGAGTTCCGCAGGTTCGTGGACGCCGCCAAAGAGTTGGAAGCCTGCCCGCTGTTCATCGACGACACCCCTGCCCTGCCGATCTCGCAGCTTGCCGCCCGCGCGCGGCGGCTCAAGCGAACGCATGGGCTGGATCTGTTGGTGATCGACTATCTGCAGCTGTGCCGGGGCATGTCCGACAACCGCGTCAACGAAATTGCCGAAATTTCGATGGGCATGAAGGCCATCGCCAAGGAGTTGAATATCCCGGTGATCGCCCTGTCTCAGCTCTCGCGTCAGGTGGAAAGTCGCGACGACAAGCGCCCGCAACTGTCTGACCTGCGGGAATCGGGCTCGATCGAACAGGACGCCGACGTTGTGATGTTCGTGTTCCGCGAGGAATACTACAAAGAGCGTGAAAAGCCCGGCGATCATGAGCTGGAAAAAATGGAAGAGTGGAAGCAGGCCATGGACCGCCTGCATGGCAAGGCCGAAGTCATTGTCGGCAAGCAGCGTCACGGCCCCATCGGCACGGTCGAACTGTCGTTTGAGGCGCAGTTCACTCGCTTTGGCAACCTGGTCAAACCCTGGCAGCAGGACGGCCAGATCGAAGGCTACTGACAGTCACCACAACCCGGGCTGATCGAAGGCTGGCAGACAGCGCGATGGCCCGGCTATTGGCCTAAATTCCTTGGTGTTCAGCGATTGGCCAAGCCACCCATGCGGCTGGCTCAGATCGTGGGGCGGTCGCGCGAACTCTGGTGTCATCGACTGAAACCCCGACTTACCGTAATAGGCCGGGTCACCATAAGTCACCGCGACCTCGGCCCCTGCTTGGCGAACCTGTTCCAACCCGTACGCGATCAACTTCTGCCCGATCCCTTGCTTCTGACGATCTGTAGCAACCGCAACCGGGGACATCAGCACCACCTTGCGCGGGTCTTCGTCATAGGTCAGGCGAGAAAAGAAAATGCACCCGCACAGGCGCTCGGATGTATGCACTGTCACGCACAGCAAATCATCGGCCTCAGTGGTCTTGATCAGTGCAACAGTCAGCGCCTTCAACGCTTCGCCTTCGTCCGAGCCTTCGGATGCGCTGAAAACGGCCCGGAAGAACTCGGGGATTTCGGCTTCCATGCCAGTAACACCTGATGAAAACTGCACAAATTCTACTCCTGCCGACGCTCAGGATGAGCGTAAATGATTCTCGCACCAATCTTGTGTTGATGACGCAGTGAAAACAATAAGCCCTGATCTTTTCGGCGCATAGGTTCCTTGTTTGCCATACTGACAAGCCATTCCTCGCCCACGTTCCCGTCAAACCGGCAATAAACGGTGCGTACCCCCTTGACCTGCAGCGATCCAATGTCATGAACAGTTCCATGAGTACCGCACGTCTGACGATCAACCTGCATGCGCTCGCCAGCAACTGGCGCGCACTAGATACGAAAACGAATGTCGAGACCGGCGCCGTGGTCAAGGCAGACGCCTATGGCTTGGGTGCGGGTCCTGTCTGTGACACCCTCGCCGAAGAAGGTGTTCGCAAGTTCTTTGTTGCCGTCGCCGAAGAAGGCGCAGCCGTCCGCGAAGCTGTTGGCCCAGGTCCGATGATCGGCGTCTTCTCAGGGCATATGGAAGGCGATACCGAACTGCTGCGCGGGAACGACCTGACACCTTTGCTGAACTCGCCCGAGCAGTTTCTGCGCCACGAACAAAGCCTGCCCTCGCATTCATTTGGCATCCAGCTCGACAGCGGCATGAACCGACTTGGCTTTGAACCATCCGATTGGGCCGAGCTGCGCACGCGGGTTGAGGATCTGAACCCGGTGGTTGTTATGTCGCATCTGGCTTGCTCGGACGAGCCGGATCACCCGATGAACCGGCAACAACTAAAGACTTTCCGTGATATAACTGATGGAGTCTCGGCCCAACGGTCCTTGGCTGCGACCGGAGGGTTACTTTTGGGGCCGGAATTCCATTTCGACTTCTGCCGACCCGGTGTTGGTCTGTACGGCGGTCTGCCTTTTGCCGACGCGAAACCTGTGGTGACTGTGGACCTGCCCGTCATTCAGGTCCGCGAGTTGGCCGAGGGCGAGACTGTTGGCTACGGCAACAGTTGGACCGCGCGCCGTCCGTCACGTATCGCGACCGTTGCAGCGGGCTATGCTGACGGTCTGCACCGCGCGATCGGGGGCGGCATTGATGCGTTCGCAGGTGGTCAACCCTGCCCCGTCGTTGGGCGTATCTCCATGGATCTGATCACCGTGGATGTCACTGATTTGCCTGAGGACCCAGAACGAATGCGCATTCTCAACGGCCACCAGACCGTAGACGACCTCGCCGAGGCCGCAGGCACTATCGGCTACGAGATCCTCACGTCGCTCGGTGCGCGCTATTCCCGAGGTTACGTGGAATGAACCCTTTGAGACTGCTGGGCGGTATAGGCCGTGCCGTCCTGACTGTGTTTGCCACCTTTGGAAAGGTGGCACTGTTTACAGTGGATGCGCTATCGCACGTCTTCCGCCCTCCGTTTTATCCACGCGAATTTGTCGTTGCGCTGATGAATATCGGTTGGCTTTCTCTGCCCGTGGTCGGCCTGACCGCCATTTTTACCGGCGGCGCGTTGGCGCTGCAAATCTATGCTGGCGGCGCCCGTTTCAACGCCGAGGCCGTGGTACCTCAGATCGTGGCCATCGGCATGGTACGCGAGCTGGGACCAGTTCTTGGTGGTCTGATGATCGCGGCACGCGTGACCTCTTCTATCGCGGCCGAGATCGCAACGATGAAAGTGACCGAACAAATCGACGCGCTAGTCACCCTGTCCACGCACCCGATGAAATACTTAACCGCACCGCGTGTTCTGGCAGCCATATTGACCGTGCCAGTGCTTGTTGCCGTGGGCGACGTGATCGGCATCGCAGGCGGCTATGTGGTTGCCACTCAGAACCTAGGTTTCAACTCTGCCGCTTACCTTCAGAACACGGTCAATTTTCTGGAATTGCACGACGTGATTTCATCGCTGGTCAAAGGTGCTACGTTTGGCCTCATCACGGCCGTGATGGGCTGCTACTATGGCATGAACTCGGGCCGCGGCGCGCAGGGCGTGGGCCGTGCGACCAAATCCTCGGTCGAAGCGGCGGCGATCATGATCCTGGCCGCCAACTTCATTCTCACAGGGGTGTTCTTTTCGGTATGATACGGCTGGAGAATGTACACAAAGCCTTCGGTGATAACCGAGTCCTGCAAGGCATGAACCTCGATATCCCCAAGGGCACGTCGATGGTGATCATAGGCGGTTCGGGAACCGGAAAGTCTGTGGCGCTGAAATGCGTTCTCGGGTTGATCAAACCCGACAGCGGCATGATCTATGTGGATGGCAAGGATGCCGCAACAGGCGACCGCGATGCATTTTTGGCCCGGTTCGGGATGCTGTTTCAGGGGGCGGCTCTGTTTGACTCTCTGCCCGTCTGGCAGAACGTCTCGTTCCGTCTGCTGCGCGGCCCGCTCAAGCGCCCCGCGGAATATGCCCGCGAGATCGCGATTGATAAACTGAGGCGTGTGGGCCTGAAATCGGACGTTGCCGACCGGTTCCCTTCGGAACTGTCGGGCGGGATGCAAAAACGCGTGGGCCTTGCCCGTGCCATCGCTGCCGAGCCCGAGATCATTTTCTTTGACGAGCCCACCACCGGGCTGGACCCGATCATGTCCGGCGTCATCAACGACCTGATCCGCGAGATCGTGACCGAGATGGGCGCAACGGCCATGACCATCACCCACGATATGAGTTCCGTCCGCGCCATTGCCGATAATGTGGCGATGCTGCACGGAGGCGTCATACAGTGGACTGGCCCTGTTGAGCAGATGGATGCGTCGGGTGATCCCTATGTCGAGCAGTTCATCAGTGGCAGTGCTGAGGGGCCGATTGAGGCGGTGCGTTAATCGCCTTCCCGCTGCCGTTCGCTTTTCAATTGGTCATAAGCCCGTTTAGCGTAGTCATACCTCAGCAAGTAGTGCCCACTAGCAACTACAATGTCCGGAGCCTGAATTCGGATTGCATCCAGTGTTTGCGTCAAATGTGTTCCCGAAACTGGTATGTATTCGGGATCTTCGCCAGAAAACTTGTTGTAAATCCGTCCTCCAAACCAATTGGCCCTTTGTCTAGCACGGTTCGTTTTGTACAACCGGAAATGCAGCACTTCAAAAAGCTGCTCCCGGTCGAAGGGCAATCTGTCAGCAACCGAACTGCCGGCGGACAGAAGAGCGCCTAGTCCTCCTGTCGACGCATTAGAGACACCTTTGCTCAGTGCAGACGGACCGTATACAATTTTTGTCACAGGATCAGGCAATACAACTCCAAGAAGAATGACTAAGCCCCAAAACACTTAAACATAGACAATTGCGACCTCAATGAAAAACTTGCGACTGGATTTGTCGGCCCATAGGTGTTGGCAACAAGAACCGGATTTACCAATGCAATGACCCTCCGCCTCGCAACCCTCTCGCTCCTGATCCTCTACCCCATCGCATGGTTCGCCCCGCTGATGCGCGCGGGCCTCCTGCCGATCTTCGGCCTAAGCGAAATCAGCGTCATCACTGGCCTGCAATCGCTCTGGAAATCCGATATCTTCCTCGCACTGGTCGTCACCGTCTTCGCGCTCTTCGCGCCTTACGTCAAAACCATCGGCACCGCACTGATCCAATGGAACCTGCTGGACCCGCGCGTCCAGCCCGCGCTCAACATCCTCGGCAAGCTGGCCATGGCCGATATTTTCCTGATCGCGCTCTACATCACGCTGGCCAAGGGCATCTCTTACGCGACCATCGAAACCGCATGGGGTCTCTACCTGTTTACAGGCTGCATTCTGGCTTCACTGGCATTGGGACATATTACAGAGATGACATCCGCCTCACGAAAAGCTTAAAGCTAATTGATTGAAAACATTTACCCAAGTATCATCTTAATATTTCGAGCAGCAACAAATAGTAGTTTTCGGGTCCGTGGCGGATCTCTGCCTGTAAGTTAAGTCTACTCCGCTTCGGCTCCGGTGTGTTCCGGTTCTAGAAGGAGATCGACAACCATGGCCGCCCTCCAAAACATAACATTGCAATTTCAGAATGCCTTTTTAAGACTGACCTTTATCGTAATCTGCGCGGCTGCGCTTGCGGCCGTGACGACCACCGCCTTATCGGCATTTGGGGTCCTGCCCTGGCTGTCCATGCAAGCCGGATTCGGCACCACACCGGCTATAGATGCGGGCATGTTTATCCAGATCGGATTGACCGCACTGATTCTCATGCTGGCCTTCTATCTGCCCGCAAACGGTCGAATGATGGCGCTTGAGAATGCGCATCGCAAGTTCGCGATGAACATGCATGACATCACCTACGCCTACCAAATGGCCCATGCTGCGGACCGAGGTGACACGTTCATGATGTCGTCTGAATTCGACGCGGTCAAAGAGCGTATTGCCTTTCTGCGTCAACATCCCGACCTCCAATCGCTGGAGCCGGAAATCCTCGAACTGGCCGCGCAAATGAGCCAGATCAGCCACGAACTCGCCGTCACCTACAGCGACGAACGCGTGGCGCGGGCACGTACGTTCCTCCAGCAGCGCCAAGAAGAGATCGAGCAATTCCAACAGCGCATCGGTGACGCGCAAATCATCCAGCAAGAATTGCGGCAATGGACCCGCGATGTCGAGATCGAGGAGTCCATCGCCAAATCGCAACTCGCCCGCCTACGTGACGAATTGTTCGACCTGTTGCCCGAGTTGTCCACGCAACTGCAATCGCAGTCGGACGAGCACAAGTCCACCGAATCCAGTGTCATCGCGATGTCGCCCCCTCGCGCCGCTGAATAGGCGCCACAGGCGCCCGCCGCGGACGATGGCCCGCAGGGCTTGAGGACGTGGCGCGCCACCGGCGGCGATGAAAGCCCGCAAGGGCTTGAAGAACCGCCCTACCTAAGGCACCAAGGGCCGCATGGCAAAGACGACTTTTTCATGCTCGGCCTGTGGCGCCACGCATTCCCGCTGGTCCGGCCGCTGTGACGGCTGCGGCGAGTGGAACACGATCATACAAGAAGCCCCCCTTTCGGCTGGCCCGGCCAAGAAATCCCTCGGCGGCAAGCGGGGCCAGACCATCGCACTCACGGACCTGTCGACCGAGGAAACCCCTCCGCCTCGCACATTGTGTGGGGTCGAGGAATTGGATCGCGTGCTGGGCGGTGGCCTTGTCCCCGCCTCGGCCCTGCTGGTGGGCGGAGATCCAGGCATCGGCAAATCCACCCTTCTGTTGCAAGCCGCCGCACGGTTTGCTCGTGCTGGCGTCAAGACCATCTATGTCTCGGGCGAGGAAGCCAGCGCCCAGGTGCGGATGCGCGCCCGCCGTCTGGGACTGGAGGACGCGCCGGTGCAACTCGCGGCCGAAACAAACCTGCGCAACATCCTTACCACGCTTGAAGCGGAAAAACCCAGCCTTGCCATTATCGACTCGATTCAGACCATGTGGGCCGACAATGTCGACAGCGCCCCCGGATCGGTGTCACAAGTAAGGGCAGCAGCGCATGAATTGACCACGTTTGCGAAACGACATGGCATTTCGATCATCATGGTCGGCCATGTAACCAAAGAGGGTCAGATCGCAGGCCCCCGTGTCGTCGAACACATGGTTGACACTGTGCTCTATTTTGAAGGGGAACGTGGCCATCAGTTCCGTATCCTGCGTGCGGTGAAGAACCGTTTTGGTCCTGCGGACGAGATCGGCGTTTTCGAAATGACGGGTAAAGGACTGGCCCAGGTCACGAACCCCTCTGCCTTGTTTTTGTCCGAGCGCGGAACACCCAGCCCTGGCTCGGCGGTATTTGCCGGAATCGAAGGAACGCGCCCGGTTTTGGTTGAATTACAAGCACTTGTCGCGCCATCACCACATTCGCAACCGCGTCGCACGGTCGTCGGGTGGGACAGCGGTAGACTTGCTATGATTCTGGCGGTGCTAGAAGCCCGCTGTGGCGTCCCCTTCACTGGTTTGGACGTATATCTAAACGTTGCAGGCGGACTAAAAATCAGCGAGCCGGCGGCCGACCTTGCCGTTGCCGCAGCTTTGCTGAGCGCGCGCGAGGATACAGCTCTGCCTTCAGACACCGTTGTATTCGGGGAAATCTCTCTGTCAGGTGCCCTAAGACCAGCTGCACAAACCGAAAATAGGTTGAAAGAAGCCCAGAAACTTGGTTTCACATCAGCCATAGCTCCGGCAGGTGGCAAAACTGGCACTGTGGCAGGTCTGACACTCACCCGCCCCTCTGATTTGGTAGGGTTTGTTGGCGAAACCTTCGGAGCAGGTTAAGGTAACGCCTTAAGAGGCTGAAAAAATTACAGGCGAGGGCCATGGAAGGTTTTACAATTATTGACGGGGTGGTTGCCCTGATCATCGTGGTGTCGGGCCTTCTGGCCTATTCCCGCGGTTTGTTGCGTGAGATTCTGGCGATTGCGGGATGGGTCGCCGCCGCGGTTCTGGCCTTTATTTTTGCACCTCAAGCGGTGCCATTGGTGAAAGAGATTCCGGTCGTCGGAGATTTCCTGCAAGACAGTTGTGAATTGTCTGTTATCACCGGTTTTGCGGCGGTCTTTGCGGTGGCGCTGATCGTGGTCAGCATCTTCACCCCTCTATTTTCGTCGCTTGTGCAACGCTCAGCCCTGGGTGGTTTGGATCAAGCACTTGGCTTCTTCTTCGGGATCGCGCGCGGCATCCTGCTGGTCGCAATCGCATTCTTTGTCTACGATACCGTCATGACAGGTCAGTCATATACGATCGTCGATGAAAGCCGCTCGGCCAAGGTGTTTGAACAGTTCAGCGGTCAGATCGAAGAACAGAACCCCGAAGAAGCGCTCGGTTGGGTGACACGCCAATACGAGGAGTTGGTGGCAAGCTGCACAGAAGGCGGCGAGGTCACACCCGAAGCCGCCCCGGCAACCACAGAATAAGCGAAAAGCCCGGCATGGACCGGGCTTTTTTTTGGGCAAGACTGTATTGCTCAGGTGAACCCTTCACCCGCACAGACCGTGCATTTGATGTTTTTGAGCCCAAAACACCCGGTACACCGTGTAAAGATTGGTTTTCCGTGAATGTCTCGGCTTTTGACAACTTCGCCCGCGCCGTTGCAAATCGGACAAGGAGACCGACCCATGCCACGGCATCGGTGACATCTGCGTTTTGGCTGTGTTTCTTTTTTTTGTCCTTGTTTGTGTTGCCACATGGGTAGGTCCGTCCGAATGGTATCAAAACAGAAAATTGGTAATCACAGAAATGACAGCACATGCGGCCTGACCTGTCACTGTTTGAAGCGCAATTCCCGCAAAAACCACCTGCGTCAAATCGCAATTGTGATCCTTTGATGACACAGGCACCGTAAGGCATTATGTGAGAGCCGAACTGACATGGAATCGGAGCTGCCGATCTTGCTGTATCTGTTTTCTCACGTGCCCGCCCCTGCAAAGGACAAAGCGCGCGCATTCAACGCCTGTCAGGCGATCGAGTCCTCAGATACTGCCATCCAGCACCACCAGTCACCGAAACCTCTCAAATCGTCATAGAAAATTGGAGCCCGTACATGTGTGGGATTTTGGGGATCGCAAGCAGGACACATGATGTCTTTGCGGAAATCTATGACGGGCTGCTGATGCTGCAGCACCGGGGGCAAGACGCCTCGGGGATCGTCACATATACCGGAGAGTTCTTCCGAGAGAAAAAGGCCAACGGTCTGGTCAAAGACGTGTTCAACGCCAAGGACGCAGAAACCTTGCTGGGCAAAGTTGGCATGGGCCATGTACGCTATCCGACCGCAGGCTCGCTCAGCGCGGCCGAGGCACAGCCTTTTTTCGTCAATGCGCCCTACGGCATCTATCTGGTCCATAACGGCAACATCACCAACACCGCCGAACAGCGCGAAAAGGTGACCGCTAAATACAGCCGCCACCTGCGCACCACTTCGGATTCCGAGATCCTGCTGAACGTGCTGGCCGACAAGGTCGCCGATGCGATCAAGGTTAACGGCAATGCAGAACCGATCCGCAACCTGTTTGCCGGCGTCAAGATGACAATGGAGCGGGTACAGGGCGCCTATTCGGTGATCTGTCTTGTCGCAGGCGTCGGAATGCTGGCCTTCCGTGATCCCTATGGCATCCGACCGCTTTCGGTCGCCAAGCGTGATGTGGATGGAAAGGGTGACGACTATGCCTTTGCCTCTGAGGATGTGGCCTTTGGCATCAACGGCTTTGACAAACTACGCGATGTGAAACCCGGCGAGGCGATCTTGATCGATCTGGACGGCAACATGCACACATTCCAGGCGGTTGATGGGCAACTGACGCCCTGCATTTTCGAGTATGTTTATCTGGCGCGTCCGGATTCGCTGCTGGATGGGGTTTCGGTTTACAAAACCCAAATGCGCATGGGTCAAACACTGGCCCGACAGATCGAGGCCGCCGGTCTGGATATCGACCGCATTATTCCTGTGCCGGACAGCGCCCGTCCCGTCGCGCTGGAGGTCGCCAAGGCAACTGGCATCCCATACCGCGAGGGTTTGGTAAAGAACCGCTATGTGGGCCGGACCTTCATCATGCCCGGTCAGGAAGAGCGTCAAAAATCTGTGCGCCGCAAGCTGAACGCGGTTCCGTTGGAGTTCAAAGGTCACAACGTGCTGCTGATCGACGATTCCATTGTGCGCGGCAACACGATCAAGAAAATCGTGCAGATGTGCCGCGAGGCCGGAGCGAAGAAAGTCTATATCGCCAGCGCCTCGCCGCCTGTGAAATATCCCAATGTCTATGGCATCGACATGCCCACCAAGCATGAGCTGGTCGCTAATGGCAAGGATATTGAAGAAATCCGGCAGGAACTGGGCGCGGATGCATTGTTTTATCAAAACCTCGACGATCTGATCTGGGCGGCCAAGGAAGGAAACCCCGAGATCGAGGCTTTTGACTGTTCGTGTTTCGACGGTAATTACATCACTGGCAGCGTCAGTGGGGATTACCTGGACACGCTGGAAAACAGCAGCCGCGTCAGCAAAAAACGCGAGGATATGCAGGTACCCGGCGGATCGTGGAACGCCGCAAAACTGGCCTCGGGTTAGTTTATCTACCGAATCGGTAATGACGAAGGCCCGCGTCACTGAAGTGATGCGGGCTTTCTTTTTGCCCGTGCATACTAGATCGGTGGGTTTTCGCCCACAACTCTGCGGCGAAGAAAACGTAAGCTCAAGGGCTTCTCCACGGGCACATTCGCTGTCGTTTTCGTGATCCCCCAAGGGGGTTTTTCTTACTGGTTGGCTTTGTTAAGGCCCCGCCTACCAAGCACTCACAACAAGGGATCGGGCCGCTGCGGCCCGGCCGGAATTTATGTCGAACGCCACCGTCAAAAGCGCGGCCACGCAAAAAAGCGCGCTTAAAAAGAACTCTGTATCCCTCCTTGGGGTCTTTGGCCCGAAATCGGATTTGCGCGCGCTCATGCGATTGTCGTCGGGACGAGTGAAAGAGGTCAAGCCCGGCAGCCGCGTATCCTCGGGCACTGTGGTGGCAATTGATCCGGATGGCGTGATGCTGCGACAAAGCGGCCAGACCCGGCGCATCGCCATTCCCGGCAGCTAAACCGTCTTGACGCCCTGCCTGCGGGGGTTCAAACCGCTGTCATGACCGATCAGACCAAAATTGCCCTAATCACTGGGGCGTCACGGGGCTTGGGCGCTGCTCTGGCCGAGGCGCTGGCCCCCGAGTACCACATTGTCGCTGTCGCCCGTACCACCGGTGGGCTGGAAGAGCTGGATGACCGTATTCAGGCCAAAGGTGGCGCGGCCACGCTGGCCCCCATGGACATCGCCGACCCGAACGCCATGGCGACGCTGTGCCGGGGTATTCATGATCGTTGGGGCAAGGTGGATCTGTGGCTGCACACGGCTGTTCACAGCTCGGCTCTGACGCCTGCGCATTTTATCGACCCGAAGGAATGGGCAAAGGCCGTCAATGTGAATGCCACGGCGACTTCGGTTTTGATTCCCTATATCGCTCCGTTGCTGGGCGAGAGCGGTCATGCCGTGTTCTTTGACGACCCCAAAGCGGGCGACAAGTTCTATGGCATCTATGGCGCGACCAAGGGCGCTCAGATGGCGTTGGCCCGCAGTTGGGCGGCTGAGACCGAGCGCACAGGGCCACGTGTGTCGATTGTGGAACCTGCGCCCATGCCTACGGCCGTGCGCGCGCGGTTTCATCCCGGCGAGGACCGTGATGCTTTGACGAGCCCTGCGGATGAGGCGGCCCGAATTTTGGCGTCCCTATAAGAGAATGGCCCTTGCGGGCCATGCCTCCGGCGGAGGTATTTTTGGCCAGATGAAGCGGGCGGATCAGCCTATATGCGCGCCGGTGCGTCCGGCCAGATCGACGAAGAATTGCCACGCTACGCGGCCAGAACGTGCGCCGCGTGTGGCCTGCCATTCGATGGCTTCGGCGCGCAGGGTGTCGGGGGCGACGTTGACGCCATAGGCGGCGCAGTAGCGGTTGATCATGGCGAGGTATTCGTCCTGATCGCAGGGGTGGAAGCCCAGCCAAAGGCCGAAGCGGTCGGAGAGTGAGACTTTTTCCTCGACCGCCTCGGACGGGTTGATGGCGCTGGAGCGTTCGTTTTCGATCATGTCCCGCGGCATCAGGTGTCGGCGGTTCGAGGTGGCGTAGAACACCACATTTTCCGGGCGGCCTTCGATACCGCCGTCCAGCACCGCCTTGAGCGATTTGTAGTGTTGGTCATCATGGCTGAACGAAAGATCATCGCAGAACAGGATGAACCGATGCGGTGCGGCCCGCAGATGGTTTAGCAGACGCGCGACCGAGCCCATGTCCTCGCGCTGAAGTTCGACCAGTTTCAGATCGGGGTATTCATTTTGCAGGCTCCCGTGGACCGCTTTGACAAGGCTGGACTTGCCCATACCCCGCGCACCCCAGAGCAACGCATTGTTTGCCTTGTACCCAGCCGCAAAGCGCCGTGTGTTGTCCAGAAGCGTGTCGCGCGAGCGGTTGATGCCCACCAGCAGGTCCAAATCGACTCGGTTAACCTTGGTCACTGGTTCCAGCCGGTCAGGGTCCACATGCCAGACAAAAGCCGGGGCCGCGCCGAAATCAGGGGCTGCCAAGGGGGCTGGAGCCATGCGCTCCAAGGCATCAGCAATGCGGTTCAGGGCTTGGTCATCCATCAGGGCCTCCGGCTGTTTTGGGGTTCAAACCATGATCAGATGCAAGCGGCAAGACCCGCGCATAAAAAAGGCGCGCCACGAATGGGCGCGCCTGATCCGGGTTAAGCCGGTTTACTTGCTTTCTTCGTCGACGATTTCGGCATCCGCCTCTTCTTCGTCGTCATAGTAGCCGTCAGCGCGCAGCTGTTCTTCGCGCTTTTTCTCGACACGGGCCACGAGGAAGATCGAGATTTCGTACAGTCCGTATACCACCACGAACAGGATCACCTGAGTAATCACATCGGGCGGTGTTACCAGCGCGGCAAGCACCAGAATAGCGACCACCGCGTATTTGCGGACTGAACCCAGACCTTCGGCCGTTACCAGCCCCGCCTTGCCCATCAGCGTCAGCAGAACCGGCAGTTGGAAGCACAGACCAAACGCTACGATGAACTTGATCGTCAGGTTCAGATATTCCTGTGCTGAGCCCTGAAAGACCACGCTCAGCGGTGCGGCGGTTACGCCATCCGTCACGGCCTCCCCTTCAGCGCCGAACTGCTGGAAGCCAAGGAAGAAGTCATAGGCCAGCGGAGTAACCACGTAAAAGGCAAAGCTGGCCCCCAATAAGAACATGAAGGGCGAGGCCAGCATGAACGGCAGGAACGCGTTCTTTTCAGACTTATACAATCCCGGAGCCACGAACCGCCACATCTGCATCCCGATATAGGGAAAGGCCAGAATGAACCCACCCAGCAGCGAGACCTTGATGGCTACAAAGAACCCTTCCTGCGGCGAGATGAAGATCAGCCCACAATCCTGCCCGCGCTCGGCCAGAACGTCACACAACGGTTGCGTCAGAAAGTTGAACAGCGGGGTGGCCACTGTAAAGCAGATGATCATCCCGATCAGAAACGCCACGACGCAGTGGATAAGCCGCGTACGCAGTTCTGCCAGATGCTCGATCAATGGGGCCGAGCTGTCCTCGATCTCGTCGGTCTTGGTCATGATTTGCTTTCGGTTTTCAACGCAGCCTCGGCTTCTTCGGCTTTGGCCAGGGCGTCTGCGGCCTCTTTCGCCTTACGCTCGGCGGCGGCGCGCGCGGTCGAGGCTTGAATCTTCTTGGCCTGCTCGGCGCGCTCGGCTGCCAGTTTGCCGGTCTCGCTGTCGGGGTCGAACTTGGTCGGGTCCATGCTCTTGGCCAAATCCTGCGCGGCCTCTTTCACGCCGTCCATGGCGCTGCCGACAGGGTTGGTGGCAGCGTTCAGACCCTTCTTGATCTCATTGACGCCCGCCTGGTCAGCAGCCTCGTTCATGGCGCTGGAAAACTCGCGCGCCATGCCACGGGCCTTGCCAACAAACCGCCCCACATTGCGGAACAGCACCGGCAGGTCCTTTGGCCCCACAACGATCAGGGCAACAACGCCAATGACCAGAAGCTCGGTCCAGCCCAGATCAAACATCTGCGCTTAGGCCTTGTCTTTATCGGTCTCGGGGGTGACGTCCTTGGCCATCTCGGACGCGTCCTGTTCCAGCTCATCCGCGCCCTCTTTGACGCCCTTCTTGAACGAGGTGATGCCTTTGCCCACTTCGCCCATCAGCGAGCTGATTTTGCCGCGGCCAAACAGAACCAGAACCACAACGGCGATCAGCAGTAGGCCGGGAAGGCCGATATTGTTAAGCATGTCTTGTCTCCTTCTACATCGACGCCACGCGTCGGGAATGTTGTTTGGCCATGTGTCTACGCCTGACGAGCGGTGGACAACAGTGCGCCAGATCAAATCCGCGTTCGAATTCGATCCGTTCACGCGTTTTTTGGGCGCTGGATTTTCTCAACTGACAGGTTTATGTCAGTTGCACGTGACTAGGAAGAGATCATCGAAACCTGGTCAACGGAGATTGAAATGACCCATGTTGCCGAAATCGTCACCTTTTCGCTCGCAGACAGCACCACGCCCGAGGCGTTCGTGAAGCTCAGCCAATCCACCGAAGCCTTCGTGCGCGCGGCCCCCGGCTTTGCGCATCGACAGCTGAGCCAAGGCGAGGATGGCCGCTGGACCGACTACGTCGTCTGGACCGACATGAAAGCGGCACAGAATGCCGCCGCGCAGTTCCCACAACAAGACTTCGCCGCTGCCTTGATGACGGCGATCAAACCCGACAGCATCCAGATGCGTCACGAGAAAGTGCTATGGAACATGATTGCTTAAACACGGTTCGGACGGCGTGACATGCGCCGCACGGATCGTCTGTTCGACATCATCCAGATCCTGCGCGATGGCAAACTGCACCGCGCGCAGGACATCGCGGACCGGCTCGAGGTGTCGGTCCGCACGATCTATCGCGACATGGACACGCTGGTCGCCTCAGGCGTCCCGGTCGAGGGCGAGCGCGGCGTCGGCTACATGGTGCGCGAACAGATCACCCTGCCCCCGGTAAACCTGACCCCAGCCGAGCTTGAGGCGCTGAACCTCGGCATGGCCATCGTGGCCCAAGCCGCCGACCCCGAGCTAAAAGCCGCCGCTGAGACGCTGGCCGACAAGATCGACGCCGTGCTGCCGACGCAAGTCGTCGCCGAAGCAGATACCTGGAAATTCGCCGTCTACCCCTTTGCCGATGCTGCGCGTGGGTTGGCGCATATGGCCCCGATCCGCGCCGCCATCAAATCACGCCAGAAACTGCACCTCAACTACCGCCGCATCGACGGCGTGCTGACCGAGCGCACGATCCGCCCGCTTCATATGGAATACTGGGGCCGCGTCTGGACACTCACCGCATGGTGTGAGCTGCGAGACAGCTTCCGCGTCTTCCGTATTGACCTGATCGAAGCCATCCGCCCCCTGCCCGAACTGTTCACAGATGAGCCCGGAAAACGCCTCAGCGACTTCGATCCGCAAACCTGATCCGTCCTTCATCTGGCAGAGAATATCCCTGCCAGAAGCATGGCCCGGACCGGGCCATTTTCTACTTCAAAAACGGCTCTGGATCGACCGCTTCGAACCCTTTGCGAACCTCGAAATGGACATAGGCATTGTCACCATCCCTTAGGGCTGCAATTCTCTCGCCTCGCCGCACCCGATCGCCCTTTTTGACTGTTATGCCTTCGACATTTGCATACACGGTGAGAAGGTCATTGTTGTGCTTGACCACGATGATCGGCACCTGATCGGCATCCGCGGTGATTGCAGCCACGGTTCCGGCCTCGGCGGCCTTAACGGCGGCGCCCGGTGCAGCAGCGATATCGATGCCTTCGTTTTGACCTTTCTTATAGGTACGAATGATTGTCCCGGTCACCGGCAAACCCAGCGCCGAGTTGCTCTGATTGGTCGGTGCCTCAGCCGTTACATCCGGCGCAGGAACCGGCGCAGCGACCTGTTCGTCTGGCAAAGGCTGAGTCGCACTTGGCGGCGTTGGAGTGGGTGATCCTTGCCCCGGCTGCGTGACATTGGTTGCTGGCACAGCGGCCTGTTGCGGCGCGGACTGCGTCTTGATCGGGATCAACAGGAACTGACCTTCCCGAACCGTAAAGTCCGAATCCAGACCATTCCAATCCGCCAGCGCGTCCACTGGCACGTCATAAAGGCGCGAGATCGTGAACGCAGTCTCGCCGCGTTTCACCTTGTGCCTGATGGGTTCGGGTCCTGACGGCGCAGCAGGAGGTGCTGGTGTCGCGGTAGGCTGCGCAGGCGCCAAGGTCGACGTGCGGACCGAGCCATCCGCTGGTGCCTCATCGATGGCGGTCCCTGCGATTGTCGCAATATCGACCGAGCTTGCCGAACTGACCGTTCGCGGCAGAGCGATTACTTCACCGTCCCGCAACGTATCAGTGGGTTTGAGGCCGTTGAACGTGGCCAGCTCTGCTTCGGGCAAACCCACCCGCGCTGCGATGTCACTGACCTTGTCACCCCGGCGCGCAACGGCAACTTGATAAGTCGGATAGGTAATCACGCCGCGCGCATCCGGCGGCGGGCGGTTCGTGGTGGCCGTCTGGGCCGCATCCGTGGTGGAAAACCCTCCGATCTGACCGCGAAGATCATAGTCAAGCGGGCCTTCGCACCCGGCTAATACGGCCAGCGCAACCATTCCGGTCGCGCAGCGCATCATCGCTGATTTGGAAACTGCTCTCATCTTTTTTCTGTCCTCATCACCTGCCCCTGTTGATCGGGGTTCCGGTGGGTTTTCAAAAAGCCTCTACGCCTCGTCTTTGCCCAATCCCTCAAGCAGGGGAACAAACCGAACGGGCAATAATTCATCATAGTCCAGGCCGGTTTCCGTTCGCCGAACCCGGATCAATGTTTGAACCGTATCCGACTGCCCGACCGGCAAAACCATGATACCGCCGATTTTGAGCTGCGCCAAGAGCGGCCCTGGCGGGTCCTCGGCCGCCGCAGTCACAATGATACGATCAAACGGAGCCTGTTCAGGCAAACCGAATGATCCATCGGTCAGCATCGCTGTCACATTGGTCAGGCCCAACTCGCGGAACAGGTCGCCGGTTTCGCGCACCAGCCGCTTATGTCGCTCGACCGTGTAGACCCGGCGTGCCAGTTTAGACAGGACAGCCGCCTGATATCCGGACCCGGTCCCAATTTCGAGCACCGTATCCCGAGGTCGCACATCCAGCGCCTGAGTCATAAGACCCACGACCGAAGGCTGACTGATCGTCTGGCCACAAGCAATCGGCAGCGGCGTGTCCTCATACGCTCGGTCCGCGAACAAACCCTTGACGAACTTGCCGCGATCAATCTGCTCCATCGCTGCCAATACGCGCGCATCCGTCACCCCGCGAGAGCGCAGGGCAAAAAGGAACTGCATCTTTGTTTCTGCACTCAACCCGGTCATTCGATTGTCTTTAGTGCCTCAAGCGTGTCATGCGCTGTCAAATCCGCCCGCATCGGTGTGACCGAAATATAACCCACCAGATTGACTGCCGCATCCGTCCCCGGCGCGGTCGGGTTGTGCTGATACCCGCCCTTGATCCACAAGAACCGCCGCCCCGATGGCGAGCTGTGCGGCTCGACAGAGAAATGTGTGTCACGGCGATATCCTTGGGCCGCCACGCGAGTGCCCAGAACCTCGTCGGCGGGAACGGGCGGGAAATTTACGTTGTAGAACAGACGATAATCGCCCTGCTCGGCTGGCGTCGCATCCAAGATTTTGCGCACCAGATCGGCCCCAAACCGCGTTGCGGCCTCGAATGGGTCATCCAGCCCCAAATTGCGCGGGCCAAAGTATTGCGACAAGGCAATCGCAGGGACACCCTGCAAAGCGGCCTCCATCGCGCCACCGATCGTCCCGGAATACAGCGTGTTTTCGGCCGAGTTATTGCCCCGGTTTACCCCTGACAACACCAGATCTGGCGGCGCATCCTTCATCACGTCATGCAAACCAGCCAGCACGCAATCAGCGGGCGAGCCCTCGGCGGCGTATCGGCGTTCACCCAGTTTAGCGACCATCATCGGGTGCGTGTAACTGATGCAATGTCCGACGCCGGATTGCTCGAACGCGGGCGCAACGACCCAAATCTCTCCGTCCGGCCCGGCAAGCTCGGCGGCAATCGCCTCAAGCGTGATCAGGCCCGGTGCATTGATGCCATCATCATTGGTCAGAAGAATACGCATATGCCCCATCCATCCCTGCGTTTTTCCCTTGATAGACCCGGCCCCGCGCCTCGGCAAGCGACGCGCACACGCAAACTGCGGCTTTCACGCATCAGCTGGGTCTAAATTGCCACGTCAGGAATTATTCGGGGAAAACAAAGCACCGGTCGCGGCGAATGGTCAGCCACATGACACGTCCCGGCTGCGGAACAAAGACGTTCGGCACAGTGGCTTTCAGGATTGAACCGTCATAGTCCATGCGAAATTCGACCAGGCTTTCATTGCCCAGAAAGCGCGCCCGCTGGACAACGCCACGCGCGGCCACGCCATCGGTCGGCGTGGGCAGCGGCCCTTTGCCGTTACGGTCGAAATCCAGTTTGACATGCTGCGGGCGGAAGACGATCTCAACATCCGTGCCGTCAGGTACGCCCGGAGCCAAAAAGCGCCCAAATGGCGTCTCTGCCAAAGCGCCATTAACTTGCGCCTTCAACACATTGACATCACTGAAGAATGCCACCGCCGCTTTGTCCGCAGGCCGGGTATAGACATTATAGGGCGCGCCCTGCTGCACGATCTTGCCACGCCGCATAAGGGCGATCTCATCGGCCATTCGCATCGCCTCTTCGGGCTCATGCGTGACCAGAACCACGGCGGCGTCTTCTTCTTTGAGGATCGCCAGCGTCTCATCCCGGATACCGTCGCGCAAACGGTTATCCAACCCCGAGAACGGTTCGTCCATCAACATGATCCGGGGACGCGGCGCCAAAGCCCGCGCCAGTGCGACCCGCTGTTGTTCGCCGCCCGACAGATGATGCGGATAGCTGTCGACGAAGCGCATCAGATCAACCTTCGTCAGCAACTCCTCGACCCGCGCGCGTTTTTCGTCCTTGTGGCCCTTCAGACCAAAAGCCACGTTGTCGGCCACGCTTAGATGGGGAAACAGGGCAAAGTCCTGAAACATTAGCCCAATCTCGCGCCGCTCGGGCGGGACACGAAACACCGTGTCGCAGATCAGCTTGCCATCCACATAAATCTGGCCGGACTCCTGCATCTCGACCCCGGCGATCATACGCAGCGTGGTCGACTTGCCGCAGCCAGACGGCCCTAGCAGACACGTCACCTGCCCCGCCTGAACACTTAGCGAGACGTCATCCACCACCACACGCCCTTCGTACCGGGCGACCAGATTGCGGATTTCCAGACGTGGAGGAGTTGAATTCACTGTCACCGAAGGACCCCGTAGCCTTTCCCGATCATTTCCATCGGGCTTAGGCGGGGATAGCAACCCCGCCCGTCAGGCGCAAGCGATCAGCAGCAACCGCCCGAGGCGGCCTCACCAGTGTTTGTACCAGTAGCTTCGAACGGACTTTCGCCACCGCAGCCTTCGAAAATGCCGTAATGGGTTGAGAAATCGCCAACAAACTCGAAATGGCGCGCAAATCGCGTGTCTTTCAGCATCATCCAGGTGTTGCCACACACCGGAAAGACCTTGCCCGCCTCGATCGCGTGATGGTCGTCCAGCTCGAACAGATGCGGCGCGTGGGGGATCGTGCCTTTGTAAATCACCGCTTGGCCGTAATCCTCGCAAGCTGGTTCCAGCTCGGGAAGTTTGAACAGACGATACGTGGCCGACAGGAATCTCAAGGGCGCAACCCGCTCTTCCAGCACCGGGTTTTCGATGGTCAGCGGGCGATGTGTCACTCGGCGCGGATCGGCAAACCCGGCCTTGCGCGAGATCGACAGGAAATCATTCCAATAGAGCGCGCCCGACAGGCACTCCCCATACAAAATCTCATCCTCGGCCATGGCGGCGGGGATGCGGCGGTCAGCATAGACGTCCGAGAAATACATCTCGCCGCCATCTTTCAGCAGACGGTGCGCGCCGCGCAGAACGGCCTCTTTATCGGTGGCCAGATTGATCACGCAGTTCGAAACGATGATGTCGAAGGAACCGGGCTCAAGGTCCAGCTCGTCCAGCTTTTCGATATAGCCGTGGTGGAATTCCACATTTGACGCACCATGGCCGAACGCCTGCGCGTGGTATTCTTGATGAGCGCGGGCCACATCCAACTGTTCGGGCGTCATGTCCACGCCGACCACGCGGCCATTTTCGCCGACCATCGCCGACAGCGCATAGACGTCGCGCCCGGCACCACAGCCCAGATCAAGGATGCTCATCCCTTCCAGATCCAGCGGTGCAATTAGACCGCAGCCATAGTAACGCGTCAGCACATCATCATGAATTTTTGAGAGAATTTTCTTTACATGATCCGGCATGTCATCGGGCGTGCAGCAGGCATTGGTCTGCAAATCCGCGCTACTTTGAAGGACGTCACCGTAATAGTTCTGCACCGATTCATGCTTCATCGAAGGTATCCCTTGTGTCTGGTAGGGGATCAGCTAATGCAGCAAGGGCCGTGGCGCAATCCGCACATGTGCGATTTTACAAAAGCGTTACCCGAGCAGATCGAAATCCACGGCAGCGCGCACCTGCCCGTTCACCTGAACCTCCAGCCGGTGTGGTCCGGGCACCAGTTTGAACGTGGTCGCATTGCCCTTGAGCTTGTGGGTCTTGCTTAGCGTCAGCGCACCATCCCGCAGCGCGGTCTGTTTCAACTTGTGCACCTTGGCTGAGGTTTTACCGCCAGGGCGTTGAAAGTGAATGATATAATCCACTAGAACGGGCTGGTCTCCGGCACCACAGAGCACCACATCGAAATTCAGCACACCCCCGATCCGGGCATCTCCTTGCACCTGAATGTCAGCCGAGATTGCGGCGTCAGGATCATAGCCCAGCATCTTCATCGCGCCGGGATGTCCCGATTTCACCAATCCACGCAGGGTGTGGCTGGTCATCCAGCGCAACTCATCTGCGTCCTGCCCGCCCTCGCGCCATTGCTGCAGACGGTCCAGCACCAGATCGGGGTCTTTCTTGGTGATGTCGTTTAGATGGTTCGCGACCGAGCGCGTCACGTATCGCGTCGGATCACTGTGTAACCGATCTAGCAAAGGCAGCGGGTCGGTCAGTTCCAACCCCACCGCCTGCCCCCATGGCAAACGTGGGCGGGTGCCTTCGCTGACCAGACGGCGCACGTGGTAGCTGTCATGGGCACACCATGCCTGCATCCGTTCCAACACCGTTTCCTGATGAGCGTTCAGGAACGCGCGAATGGCCCATTCCATCGAAAACCTCTGCGTCAGCTCCTCAAGTACATCTAAGGCCAGATCGGGATGATCGAGGCCAGCGGCCACTACCCAATCGCCCAAGGGTGCAAAGATGAAATCACCGAAATCATCATCTTTCTTTGACGGGTCCAGTGGCGGCGGCAGCGCGCGCAGCAGCGTGGGCGCAATGTCCGGCAGCGCGCCAGGGAAAGCCTGTTGCAGGCAGTCGGCTATCCACGCCATGCGCTCTTTCAATTCCAGATCCAGCAGGCGGGACATGACCTGAACCTCGAACGCCTCTGCCTCGAAAGCGGGGTCGGCTGCCGAAAAAAGCCCCGCCAGATAGCGGGTCTTTTCTGCATTAAACAGCTGGTCTTTCAGTGAAAAGTTTTGCGCCATCGCCTACATCGTCAAGTTAGTTCCGCCGCCGTCCAAGAGGAAGTTCTGGCCCACGATAAAGCCCGCATGTTGCGAACACAGAAAGGCGCAGGCGGCCCCGAATTCCTGCCGTGTGCCATAGCGGCGCGCCGGGATTGTGGCGGCACGTTCGGCACGGGCGTCTTCCATCGAGATGTTTTTCTGCAGCGAAACTGCACTATCTAAGGACTCCGCGCGGTCGGTGGCGTGGATACCCGGCAGCAGATTGTTGATTGTCACCCCTTGCGGGGCTACCTGCCGCGCGGTTCCCGCGACGTAGCCGGTCAACCCAGTCCGCGCCGCGTTCGACAGCCCCAGCACAGCGATCGGTGCGCGCACCGATTGCGAGGTGATATTCACCACACGACCCCAACCCTTGTCCATCATTCCCGGCAGCAGCGCCTTCATGAAAGCAATCGGCGTCAGCATGTTGGCGTCGATGGCCTTGATGAAATCTTCACGTTCCCAATCCGACCACATGCCCGGAGGCGGACCACCGGCGTTTGTCACAAGGATATCAACACCCTGCGCGGCTTCGATCACCTGCGCCTGCCCCTCGGTCGAGGTCACATCGCAGGCCACCGTCTGCACATCAATGCCGTACTCGGACCGCAAAAGCGCGGCCTCCGCCTCAAGCGCCTCGGCTCCGCGGGCGTTCATGACCAGATTGACACCGGCCTCGGCCAAAGCTTCGGCACAGCCCAGACCCAAACCCTTGCTGCTGGCACAGACCAGCGCGCGTTTTCCTTTGATACCCAGATCCATGTGATCCTCCCCATCTGTTGTTGCCCACATGTCTAGCACTGGCCAGATGGGGAAAACCAGTCGTTAGAGATCAGTAAAAGAACTCTTCCCGCACTATCTTGCCATTTGCGACGTGATAGACACCAACTTCTTTCATATCAAAGGCTTCGCCAGTTTCCTTCACCTTGCCCTGCACTTCAAAGATCACGGCAAAGCGGTCCTCACCATGTGGCATCGGATCACTCACCGATGCGCCCGAGACCTCATGCGCGCCTTCCCACCATTCATGCTTGCCGCGGATTGCATCCCGGCCATGGGTTTCGCGACCCATATCCATGAAATCCTGCGCCTCGACCGAGACGGCATCCTCGGCATAAAGCTTTTCAAGATTTTCCTTGGCGCGGTCCTCGCGGCAGCCTGCGACCAGTTCGGCGGCAATTTCGTTCAAATTCATTGATACTCTCCATTATTTGTTCTCTATATGTTCTTATTGCCATAGGTGCTCGATTCGAACCACCCCCTTTGTCTTGCCTCGGCGGGTTTCCCCGCCTATACGCGCGGTCATGCTTGATACCTCGAACCAACCCACCCTGCCGCCCGAAATCGCCCGTCGCCGGACCTTTGCGATCATCTCGCACCCCGATGCGGGTAAGACGACGCTGACGGAAAAGTTCCTGTTGTACGGGGGCGCCATCCAGATGGCTGGTCAGGTACGCGCCAAGGGCGAAGCGCGGCGCACGCGCTCGGACTTCATGCAGATGGAGAAGGATCGCGGTATCTCGGTTTCCGCCTCGGCCATGTCGTTTGATTATGGCACCTTCCGGTTCAATCTGGTGGACACGCCCGGTCACAGCGATTTCTCTGAAGACACCTATCGCACGCTGACGGCTGTGGACGCCGCCGTGATGGTGATCGACGGTGCAAAAGGTGTGGAAAGCCAGACGCAGAAGCTGTTCGAGGTTTGCCGCCTGCGCGATCTGCCGATCCTGACCTTCTGTAACAAGATGGACCGCGAAAGCCGCGATACTTTCGAGATCATCGACGAAATTCAGGAAATGCTGGCAATCGACGTCACGCCCGCCGCGTGGCCGATTGGCGTGGGCCGCGATTTCATCGGCTGCTATGACATGCTGCGCGACCGGCTGGAGCTGATGGACCGCGCCGACCGCAACAAAGTGGCCGAGAGTATTCAGATCGACGGTCTGGATGACCCGAAACTGGCTGAACACGTGCCAGAACACCTGCTGGAAAAACTGCTAGAAGAGGTCGAGATGGCGCGCGAGCTGCTGCCCGCGCTGGACCCGCAAGCCGTTTTGGAGGGGCATATGACCCCGATCTGGTTCGGCTCGGCGATCAATTCGTTCGGAGTTAAAGAACTGATGGAAGGCATTGGTGCCTATGGCCCGCAGCCGCAGGTTCAGTCGGCTGAACCGCGCCAGATCGCACCGGATGAAAAGAAAGTGGCCGGTTTTGTGTTCAAGGTGCAGGCCAATATGGACCCCAAGCACCGCGACCGCGTGGCCTTTGTGCGGATGGCCTCGGGCCATTTCAAGCGCGGCATGAAGCTGACCCATGTGCGGTCCAAGAAGCCCATGGCAATCTCAAACCCAGTGCTGTTTCTGGCATCCGACCGTGAACTGGCCGAGGAAGCCTGGGCCGGTGACATCATCGGCATCCCTAACCACGGCCAGCTGCGCATCGGCGACACGCTGACCGAGGGCGAAGCAATCCGCGTCACCGGCATCCCGTCCTTCGCGCCAGAACTGCTGCAAACCGTCCGTCCTGGCGACCCGATGAAGGCCAAACATCTCGAGAAAGCCCTCATGCAATTCGCCGAAGAAGGCGCGGCCAAGGTGTTCAAACCCTCGATCGGGTCGGGCTTTATCGTCGGCGTCGTCGGCGCACTGCAATTCGAAGTGCTCGCCAGCCGGATCGAGATGGAATACGGCCTGCCTGTACGGTTTGAGGCGTCTCAGTTCACCTCGGCCCGCTGGGTCAGCGGTGAAAAGCTGGCGGTGGACAAGTTCGTCAACGCCAACAAACAGCACATCGCACATGATCATGACGGCGACATCGTCTACTTGACACGTCTGCAATGGGATATCGACCGGGTGGTGCGGGACTATCCTGACCTGACTCTAACGGCCACCAAGGAAATGATGACGTGACCGGCCAAAGGGCCGCGCATGGGCGCTAAACCGACCTGGGGTATCGTCTCGACGGTCCGGGGGACGGCCCCGGACATTCTGCGCTTTGTAGCCTATCACCTCGACATTGGGGTTGATCGGATGCATGTCTATCTGGACGAGCCCTGCCCCAAGGCGTTCAATGCCTTGAATCGGCATCCAAAGGTTGAGGTTCGCAATTGCGACGACGGGTTCTGGGCCAATCGTCAGCGGGTGCGCCCCGACAAGCATCAGGTGCGCCAGACGGCCAATGCCTCTTTCACTTATCGAAAGGCTAGCGAAGACTGGTTGCTGCATATCGATCTGGACGAGTTTCTGTGGCCCGACCGCCCGGTGGCCGATCTGCTGGCCGGGGTAGCACCGGACACCCCCTTTGTCCGTGTCCGCCCGGAAGAGGCGGTGGCCGAAGCCAAGGACCTGTACAAAGTGTATATTCGCTCGGGGCCCGATCGCGCCGCGACGGTGCAAGCGCTTTATCCCAACTATGGCTCTTTCGTGAAGGGCGGGTTTCTCAGTCACCTGCAAGGCAAGGTTTTTGCCCGCACCGGTTTGCCGAGCATCAACTTTCGCATTCACGGGCTGTTCCAGCATGGAGAACGCCTGATCTGCAAAGCGGAACTTGCCGAGGCTGCGCTCTGCCACCGGCACGCCCCGGATTGGGATCACTGGCTGGCGCATTACCGGTTCCGACTTGAGCGTGGGTCATACAAACCCGGAATGACGCCAAATGTCCCGCGGGATGAGGGTGGGATGAACATGAACGAACTGCTCAGCTGGATCGAAAGCGAGGACGGTATCGACGGCTTGCGCGCGTTTTTCGATGAGATCAGCGGCGCGCAGCCCGACGTGCGGGCACGGCTTGAACAACACGGGTTGATCCGGCATCGGCCACTGGATCTGGACCGGAAGCTTGCGAAACACTTCCCTGGAAGCATCTGAATTGTTGCATTAAATCTGCACAGTATCGGAGCACAGGGGTCTGAAACCCTCTTCATTTGACCCTGCCCAACGTTTTTGTTATGTCCCGCCTCAGCCGAAATGCGCGGGATGCGCATGGCCATCCGGGCCCGGCACACATTCATACGCGCGGGCCAGGTCTAGTGTCCGCAAAAACCGGACATACATGACAAAGTTTAACGAACTGAACCTGAACCCGAAGGTCCTCAAAGCCATTGAGGAAGCCGGATACGAAACCCCCACCCCGATTCAGGCCGGAGCGATTCCACCTGCGCTTGAGGGCAAGGATGTGCTGGGCATCGCCCAGACCGGCACCGGCAAAACTGCTAGCTTCACGCTGCCGATGATCACCCTGCTGGCCCGTGGCCGCGCACGCGCGCGGATGCCGCGCTCGCTGGTGCTGTGCCCGACGCGGGAACTGGCCGCGCAGGTGGCTGAGAACTTCGACACCTACACCAAGCACCTGAAACTGACCAAAGCACTGTTGATCGGCGGCGTCAGCTTCAAGGAACAAGAGGCGCTGATTGATCGAGGAGTCGACGTGCTGATCGCCACGCCGGGTCGTCTGCTGGATCATTTCGAGCGTGGTAAGCTGCTGCTGACCGGTGTTCAGATCATGGTGGTGGACGAGGCCGACCGGATGCTGGATATGGGGTTCATCCCCGATATCGAGCGCATCTTCTCACTGACACCTTTCACCCGTCAGACGCTGTTCTTCTCGGCCACCATGGCGTCCGAGATTGAGCGCATCACCGACACGTTCCTGTCCGCTCCTGCCCGGATCGAGGTTGCCCGTCAGGCCACCGCTTCCGAGACGATCGAACAAGGCGTGGTCATGTTCAAAGGTGGCCGCCGCGACCGCGAGGCCAGCGCCAAGCGCAAGGTTCTGCGCGCGCTGATCGACGCCGAGGGTGAAGGCTGCACCAACGCGATCATTTTCTGCAACCGCAAGACGGATGTGGATATCTGCGCGAAATCGCTGAAGAAATACGGCTATAACGCCGCCGCCATTCACGGCGATCTGGATCAGTCGCAGCGCATGAAAACCCTGGACGGATTCCGCGACGGGTCACTGCGCCTGCTGGTGGCCTCGGACGTGGCGGCGCGAGGGCTGGATATCCCTTCTGTTAGCCATGTGTTCAACTTTGACGTCCCCGGCCATGCCGAGGATTACGTGCACCGCATCGGTCGTACAGGTCGCGCGGGGCGCGAGGGCAAGGCGATCACAATCTGCTCGGGCCGCGATGAAAAGGCGCTGGACGCAATTGAGAAGCTGATCCAGAAGGACATTCCCCGGCTGGACAATCCGGTCAAGGAAGAGCCCAAGGACGAAAAGCCCAAACGCGAGAAGAAGGCCAAGCCGACCGACGAGGCAAAGGCCGACAAAAAGCCCGAGCGCAAGAAGGACTCGGACCGCAAAAAGGACAAAGAACCGCGTGGCCGGGGCCGCCGCAATGATTCAGGTCCGGCGGTTGTTGGCATGGGTGATCACCTGCCCAGCTTCATCGCGCTGAGCTTTGACGAACGCCGCGCAGGCGTAACGGCGCTGGCCGAGGCGGACGCCTCTTAAATCGTCAACACAAGTGCCAGGATTGAAGCCCCCAGCAATGCCATACCGGCGATCTCGCGCCGAGTGATGGTTTCGCGGAAGAACAGGATCGAGGCAAACAGGCTGAGGATCAGTTCGACTTGCCCCAGCGCCTTCACATAAGCCGCATTCTGCAATGTGAAGGCGAAGAACCAGCAAAACGACCCGCTCAGGCTGGTGAGGCCCACGAAGATGCCGGTGCGCCGCGTCTCCCACACCGCGCGCAGTTCTGCGCGGTCGCGCCAAAGCAGCCACAGCCCCATGCTGACGAATTGGAATGTCACAACAACGGCCAGTGTCACCAAAGCGCGGAACCATGCGTCGATCTCGCCAAGCTGTAGTGATGCGCCCCGGTAGCTGACCGAGGAAATGGCGAACAGAATCCCCGACCCCAGCCCCAGCCGTGACGCGCGATTGGTCAGGTGTTTCCACCACGCGCCGTCGCCTCCGGGGTTTTTCGACAGCAGCAGAACTGCAGTCAGGCCCATCAGAATGGCGACTAGCGCTCCGGCTGAAATCTGATCACCTAGAACGAGGAAACCGACGATAGCGGTCTGGATCACCTCGGTTTTCTTGAAGGTGATTCCGACCGCGAAGTTGCGCTGCTTGAACAAGGCGACCACACAGATGGTTGCCAAGATCTGCGTTGTGCCGCCAATGGTCGCGAACAGCCAGAACATCGGTGGCATCGAAGGCAAAGACAGCTCGCTGAGCCGCAGCGCGACCCAAAGCGCCAGAACGGCCAACGGCATCGAATAGGCAAATCTGGCAAAGGTCGCACCTGCGGCGGACAATTTCACGCTGCTCAGTGATTTTTGCAGCATAAACCGCACGGTCTGAAACGAAGCGGCGGCGATGGTGACGGGTATCCAGAGGCTCATACCGCCCCTTGTGGCCGCAATTTACCCCTTTGGCCAGAGCGGATGGGGCACTGGGTCTTTGGCCCTTAGGAAATGGGCTCGAAACACCTGCGCGTAAGAGCGATAGACATAAGCCTCGTTCCGCGCCAAGTACGTGTCTTGCCCTGCGCGATAAAGGGCGGGCAATCGGTACCACGGCGCCGCTGGATTCATGTGATGAACCACGTGCAGGTTGTTGTGAAGAAAGAGAAATGCCAAGGGCCCCCGATCTTCGATGATCACCGTACGAGCCGAAGCCCGATCATGGGCGCGGTGCTCAAGAAAGGTTCGGATCTTCACCAAGCCTAGCCCCAGATAGGCAGCCAGAACATAGGCCCAGATTGGCATGGGCGACAGCGACACAATCCACAGCACCACCAAAACACCGCATAGATGGAATACCCAGGCACGCAGGATTTCAGACTTGAAAACGCAGCGTAACTCATTTCGCATGAACACAAATTGACCAATGGCCGGACCCAAAACGATGCGCCCTAGTAACGTATTGTTCACTGCCAGCAAGCGTTTCTGCCAACCGCGCAGACCTGCCCAGACCTGTGGATCCAGATAGTTAGATTCCGGGTCGTCATAGGGGTCGGTCAGCGTCGCGTCACGATGATGCGCCAGATGCTGGTCGCGGAACCGGCGGTACGGAATGAACAGTGTCAACGGCAACGCCATCAACGCCTCATTCAACGCCTTTTTCCGAAAGGGGTGGCCGTGGATCGCTTCATGCGTCAGCGAAGAATGCAGTGCCGCCACGACGCCCACCAATGGCACGGCGGCCCAAAGCGGCAAATAAAAAAGCATCACCAACCACGCCCCATAGCACCCAAGGATCAGGGCGAAGGTGCCCCATTCAGGCCCTGCACGCTCAGACATTGCGGCCCCATGAGATACCTGCCCATATACGCTCGTAAATCACGTAGAGCGTCAGGCCGATGGCCGTGTTGGCCAATGCCAAACCGCCCCCGATCGCGGCTGATCCGGTTGCGACCAACCCCACAACGGTCATCACGACAAGGCCCACCGCATTCCACAATACGGCCTTCACGACTGATCTGCGTCGTGTCTCCATTCCGTCACCCATATTTTTGTTATGGCTTAAGAATTACGGATCACGCAGATGGTGAACATTCTGAATGTGATTAACAAAATTCATCATTTGTGATAAAACCAAACACATGTCCGAAAATATCGACAAACGAGACCGTGCCGCACAATTCCGCCTCCGCCTTGCCCGCGCGATGGAGGAGCGGCACGTTAGCCAAAGTGCTCTGGCACGGAACATCGGCGTTGACCGCTCGACCGTGTCTCAACTGTTGACCGGCGATGGAGCCCGGTTGCCAAACGCCCATGTGGTGGGTGGCTGCGCGTCAGCGCTGGGGGTTTCGGCGGATTGGCTCTTGTCGCTATCGGACAGACCCGAAAGCGCGGCCGAACTTTTGGCGGGTGCGCTAACTGTGACCGAGGCCGCCCGCGCGTTGGTGGATGAGCGGATTTTCGAATGGCACCAAGAGGCCGCCGGATATAAAATCCGTTACGTTCCAGCGACTTTGCCGGATATGTTAAAGACTCGCGCCGTTCTGGAATGGGAGTATGCACCACATCTGGGGCGGACGGCAGATCAGGCCATTGGCGCATCTGAAGACCGGTTGACCTGGATGCGCCGGGCGCAATCGGACTACGAAATAGCCATGCCCTTGTTTGAAATCGAAAGCTTCGCAAGCGCATCCGGGTACTACCGAGGGCTGGATCTGCAAACACGTCAGGATCAGATCGACCATCTACTTGCTCTGTGCGACCAACTCTATCCCCGCCTGCGCATCTATCTGTTTGATGCAAAAAGGCTTTATTCGGCACCAGTCACGATCTTTGGCCCCTTGCTCTGCGTTTTCTATGCGGGCAGCCACTATATGGCGTTCCGCGACCGCGACCGGATCGAAACGTTCACCCGGCATTTTGACACTCTGGTCCGCGAGGCCGACGTCACCGCGCGGGATTTTCCCGGCCATCTGCGCGCATTACGTGACAGTATGCGTTAAACTCAATCCTGTGCTAACGTCGCTGGGCGCGAACCCTTTCGCATTCCGATTATGAACGGAGGAGCACAGGAATGGACGCAATGCAAACCGCCCAATACGCACGGGCCTTATACTCCGCCCACGGAGACAGAGCCGAGGCTGAAGCCGCGCAGAAGATGCGCGAATGCGAGGCCGCCGGGAATATACAACAGGCGCAGGATTGGCAGGCGGTCCGCCAGACCATCCGCCAGATTCGCGGTCCCAATCAGGGCTAAATTTTGGGGTCGGGGTTGACGGTATGCCCGTCCACCGCGATCACTTGCCCAGATACCAGCCGCGCCGCGTCTGACGCCAGAAACACGGCCATATCGGCAATGTCGCGCCCCTCGACAAACCGCCCCATCGAGGTACCTGTGGCATAGCCGTTATATATCTGGTCGCGGGTCATGCCTTTGGCGTTGGCCTCGCGGGCCAGAACGCCCTCCATCCGGGGGCCTTCGACCGCGCCGGGGCAGATCGTGTTGCAACGCACGCCGTGGGGGCCAAGCTCCATCGCCAGTGTTTTGGCCAGCCCGATGACACCCCATTTCGCCGCCGCATAGGGCGCGCGATTGGGATATCCGTATTGCCCGGCCGTAGACGAGGTGATGATAATCGCCCCACTGCCCTGACGCTTGAGGATAGGTGCCGCGTATTTCGCGCATAAAAACGCCCCCTCGAGGTTGACCGCCAGACAGGCACGCCAGTCTTCCAGCGCCACATCCTCGACCAGCGCCGTCGGCCCGGCGATCCCGGCATTGGCACACAGCGTATCCAGCCCGCCCCAATGCGCCGCAATCTCGGCGAATAGGGCAGCAACCGAGGGCTCATCCGCCACATCCACCTGCGACCGTTTCCAATGGCTCGGGCAAGCACCTAACGCCTCTGCATCCAGATCGACCACCCAGACCTGCGCGCCAACGGCGTCGAAAGCCTCTGCCATGGCCCGACCAACGCCCGAGGCCCCGGCCGTGATCAGAACCCGCGCGCTCATGCAGGTTTACGGATCGCCGCCCCCGCGCCCTCGGGATAAGGCAACCCGGCCTGCGCCTCGGCAATACGGGCCATGGCCGCCTCGATCTCCGCTGACGGAGCACTTGGACGGCGGGTATCTAGACTGACATGCAGCAGAAAGCTTTCACCCGTGGCCAGCAGCTTGTCGCCCTCGTACATGCTGTGGAAAACGTGCAGCTTCTTACCCTGCCCCAACAGCATCTGCGTGCGCACCTGTATCTTTGCGCCTGCATGGGCCTCATCCACATAGCGGATGTGGTTTTCAGCCGTGAAATAGCTGCCACCCGACGCGATATAGTCCGCATCACAACCGATGATCTCCATGAACCGGTCGGTGGCAGCGGCGAAGGCCTCCAGATAGCGCGCCTCATTCATGTGGCCGTTATAGTCCGTCCAATCCAGCGGCACCGCGCGCGACAAGGTCAGGATCGGTTGGCTCAGATCGGCCTCCTCCATCGTCGGCAGCGCACCGGGTTTCAGCATCGCGTCATGCTGGTTCAGCACAGCCCCTGCCCCGTAATCTTGCGCCTTGAGCGCGCGCATCATCCCCACGAGGTTGTTGTCGCGAATCCGCTCCAGTTCGCGGATCGAATGCATCCCCGATTGCGCATCCGACTGATCGGCGATCATATCGACCAGTTCATCAGTGAACTCGGGCACGTCCATCAGCTTGGTCCAGGGCCATTTCAACGCTGGTCCGAACTGCGCCATAAAGTGCCGCATCCCGGCCTCGCCCCCCGCCACGCGGTAGGTCTCGAACAGGCCCATCTGCGCCCAGCGGATGCCGAACCCCATACGGATCGCCTCATCCACCTCTTCGGTGGTGGCGATGCCGTCCCTGACCAGCCACAGCGCCTCGCGCCAGACGGCCTCAAGGAACCGGTCGGCGATATGGGCGTCGATCTCTTTCTTGATGTGCAGCGGGAAGAACCCCACGGATTTCAACAGCCCCTGCGCGCGCTCGACCATGTCGGACGGGTTCTTGTCCGTCGGCACCAGTTCGATCAGCGGTAGCAGGTACACCGGGTTGAACGGATGCGTCACCACAATCTGTTCAGGCCGCAGCGCGCCCTCCTGCAGTTCCGAAGGCTTGAACCCGCTGGTCGACGAGCCGATGATCGCGCCCGGATCACACGCCTCCTGCAACCCCTTGTAAACCTTCAACTTAAGGTCCAACCGCTCGGGCACACTTTCCTGAATCCACTCCGCGCCCTGCACGGCCTCAACCATATCTTCATGAAAACTCAGAGAACCCTCGGGTGGCAACGGAACATCACTCAGCCCTGGCAAAGAACGCCGCGCATTGTCCAGAACCTCCCCAATCTTGCGCTCAGCCTCAGGATCAGGGTCAAAAACCCGAACATCCCACCCGTTCAGTAAAAACCGCGCGGCCCATCCGCCGCCGATCACACCACCACCAATGATTGCCGCTGTTTTCAAGTCGATCCGCCTCTTCATCTGGCTAAAAATACCTCGGGGGTTTGGGGGCTGGCCCCCAATCACGCTTACTTCGCCACCGGCGCGCGCTTGGTCAAACCGAGCTTCTTGCGTACCTCAGCAGGCCCAATGACCTTAGCGCCCATATTTTCAATGATGGTCCCTGCACGCTCGACCAACTGCCAGTTCTCAGCCAGAACACCCTTGTCCAGCCACAGATTGTCTTCCAACCCCACACGCACGTTGCCGCCCGCAAGCACAGTAGCCGCCACATAAGCCATCTGGTTCCGCCCCAAGGAAAACGCACTGAACGTCCAGTCATCAGGCACATTGTTCACCATCGCCATAAAAGTGTTCAGATCATCCGGTGCGCCCCACGGCACCCCCATACACAGCTGAACCAGAGCGTTCGGCTCCAGAATTCCCTCTTTCACCAACTGTTTGGCGAACCACAGATGACCGGTGTCAAAGGCTTCAATCTCGGGCTTCACACCCATATCCGTCATCATCTGCCCCATCGCCCGCAGCGCGCCGGGGGTGTTGGTCATGACATAGTCCGCCTCGGCAAAGTTCATGGTGCCGCAGTCCAGCGTACATATCTCGGGCAGGCACTCCGCGATATGCGCCACGCGCTCTGACGCACCGATCATGTCGGTGCCCTCAGCCACCGGAAACGGGCTCTCGACGCCACCGAACACGATATCCCCGCCCATCCCGGCGGTCAGGTTCAGCACCACATCGACATCCGCGTCGCGAATCCGGTCTGTCACCTCGCGATAAAGGTCCAGCCGACGGCTGGGCGCGCCGGTCTCGGGGTCGCGCACGTGGCAATGTACCACCGCCGCCCCGGCCTTAGCCGCCGCAATCGCGCTGTCGGCAATCTGCTGCGGCGAGCGCGGCACATGCGGGCTGCGATCCTGCGTCCCGCCCGAGCCGGTCACGGCACAGGTGATAAAGACCTCGCGGTTCATTTCCAAAGGCATGGCGTTCTCCCCAGCTTATACCCGGTTTTGCCCTGAGTTTTCCCCAGACTTCTCCCCGGCAATCGATTTGCGTTGCCCGCGACTCTGACGCAGCCTTGGGGAAACACTTGGCAGAATGCGAATCGAACTTGATGAAATCCGCAAAAAACATACTGCAACCCGAACATCGCGCCCTGAAAACGGCGGTGCTGGTGCTGGACGACTGCAATACGCTCAGCTTTGCATCCGCTGTAGACCCCATGCGCGCAGCCAATCGTCTGGCCGATCGCCCCGCCTTCGACTGGGATTATGTCACCGCCACGGCCCAGCCCGCGATGCTGACCAGCGCCCTGACCGTGCCGGGCATCCCTCTGGCCCGCCTGCAAGGCTGCGACCTGATGATTGTGGTTGCCGGGTTCCAACTGGCACGCCACGCCACCCCCAGCCTGCTGGCTGGTCTCCGCCGGGTCGCAAACACTGGCGCCACAATGGCCGGCATCGACGGAGGCCCCTGGCTACTGGCCGAAGCTGGCCTTCTGGACGGCCACGCCGCTACAACCCATTGGGAAGACTTGGACAATTTCGCAGCCCGTTTCCCCGAGGTCGACGTGCGCCCGGACCGCTTCACCGTCTCTCAAAACCGCCTAACCTCAGGCGGCGCGATCCCGGCGGTCGAAATGATGCTGCACATCATCGCCGCGCGCCACGGCGCAGGCTTTGCCGCGCGCGTGTCTGGTCTGTTCCTTTATGACGGCGCGCCAGACCCCGCAAAACCGCAAAGCCGTACCGGTGCGCCACACCGCCACACGGCCCTTACGGCCAAGGCAAATAGCCTGATGCAATCTGCGCTGGATGACCCGCTGCCGCTGGCCAATATCGCCGAAACACTAGGCACTAGCCCCCGCACCCTGCAGCAACAATTCCGCCTGCGCCTGAACACCACACCGCAGGACCACTACCTGCAACTGCGCCTGGCCGAGGCCCGCCGTCTGGTCACCGACACAGACATGTCGTTGATGGATGTGGCGCTGGCCACTGGCTTTGGATCACAATCCAGCTTTGCCCGCGCCTTTCGCACCGCTCACGGCCTTTCTGCCCGCGATCTCAGGCAAGAGCGCGCGCACCCCACCCATCACTGACCGGATCCCCCTTCATCTGGCCAAAAATATCTCGGGGGAGTCGCCCGGAACGGGCGGCGGGGGCAGAGCCCCCTATCCACCTCTGGAAAGATTTTAGAACGGCATGGGATGTGCCCGATGCGCATCGCCAATCTCGCGCATCACTTCTTTGGAAAGTTTCAACTCTTTCCCGTCAAGAATATGGGCAAGTTGCTCGACTGTTGTTGCCCCGAATATGGCTGTAATCACAAATGGGCGCGTGCGGCACCAGGCCAATGCCATATGCACCGGGTCCAATCCATGTCTCTCGGCGATGTCCAGATAAGCGCTCACCGCCGTAAAAACCCGATCACGGTGTCGACCGCCCATATCGGGCACTAAGGACATGCGCGAGCCCTCGGGAACTGCGCCCTCTTGATACTTGCCCGTCAGGAACCCTGCCGCCAGAGGCGAAAACGCCATCAATCCAACGTCTTCATGCGCGCTCAATTCGGCCATGTCAGTGTCGAAATTCCGACACAGTAATGAATACTCGTTCTGAACCGATGCCACCCGCGGCCCGCCGCCTGCCTCGGCCAGACGCAGCCACTGTGCTGTGCCCCATGCACTTTCGTTCGACAGACCAAAAGCGCGAATATTGCCCTTATCAACTTGCGCCTGCAGCGCCTCGAGGCATTCCGACATATTGTCCAACACATCGGCCGTGTTCTTGCCGGACGGAGCGTAGTTCCAGTTCTGGCGGAACATATAGCTGCCCCGGTTCGGCCAGTGGAATTGGTAGAGGTCGATGTAATCGGTCTGCAATCGTCGCAGAGAATTCTCGATGGCTTCGGGGATCGTCTGACCGGTGATCGGCGCGCCGTTTCGGACATGGACCATGCCGGCGCCCGAATGCTTGGTCGCCAGAACATAACTCTCACGACGCGCAGCATTGGCTGCGTTCCAGTTGCCAAGGTATTCTTCGGTGCGTCCGATGGTTTCCTTGGCGATGGGGTTGACCGGATACATTTCGGCCGCATCGACAAAATTGATCCCAGCTTCCAGAGCCATATCCATCTGGCGATGAGCGTCCGCCTCGGATGTCTGCGATCCAAAAGTCATTGTTCCGAGGCACAGGTCGGTCACCATAACACCTGTTCGGCCCAAGGGCTTCATTTCCATGTATCGATCTCCTGAAAACTAGCGCACAAGGCTTAAGCCTCGGCTTTCTTTTCCCAACGGCCCGCTTCTTCGGACCAGTATTGCGCTGAACACCCCGCGCCGGTCAGGGCCTTCCACTGCCCGCGCGCATGCTGAACGGCCTGTTCGTCATTGCCGTCGAACAGGATACAGACCCGTTCCAGAGCGTTCACTTCGTCCGGCCCTACCTGCGCACCGTCCACCGCCATTACGCAGGCCGGGTCATTGGACACATCCGGTCCGGTCGTCAGCAAAATGGGCTGCGCCGCATCGTGCGGCCCACCGGCAAGCCCATGCGGCAGGAACCCGTCATCCGGCCCCAGCCACAGTTTTTCATCCAGCCAGTCCATCCGTGCGGGATCTGTTCCCCGCACGACAATCTTCCACCCGGCCTGCCGGGCTTTGTCCAGCAAAACCGGCAGCGTGTATTCCAGCGGCTGCCGGGTCAGGTGGTAGAAATAGACAGCACCCATCCGATTACTCGAAATTGTCCTGCACAAAACGGCTCAACGCGCGCACGCCCCAGCCAGTCGCACCCTTCGGAGCATAGGACGTCTCGGAAGCCACCGAAGCAACACCGGCAATATCCAGGTGAATCCACGGCGTTTCCTCTTTCACGAAACGCTGCAGGAACTGCGCAGCGGTGATCGAGCCCGCAGGCCGCCCGCCTACGTTCTTCATATCAGCGATGCGAGACTTCAGCTGCTTGTCATATGCCGCGCCCAAGGGCATCCGCCACGCGCCTTCGTCCTCGGCTTTGGCCGATTTCAGGAAGGCCTCGCAGAAGGTGTCATTGTTCGAGAAGACGCCCGCATTCTCATGCCCCAGACCAATGATGATCGCTCCGGTCAGGGTCGCCAGATCAACCATGCCCACAGGGCTGAACCGCTCCTGCGCGTACCACATCACGTCGCACAGAACCAAACGACCCTCGGCATCTGTGTTGATGATCTCGACCGTATCGCCCTTCATCGACGTGACCACATCGCCGGGACGCGTGGCATTGCCCGAGGGCATATTCTCGACCAGCCCCACCAGCCCGACCACATTGGCCTTGGCCTTGCGCTTGGCCAGCGCGCGCATGGTGCCTGCGACGACGCCCGCGCCGCCCATATCCATGGTCATGTCTTCCATGCCACCCGCAGGCTTCAACGAAATCCCGCCGGTATCGAACACAACGCCCTTGCCGACCAGCGCCAGCGGGGCATCGCCCTTGTCGCCACCGTTCCATTGCATCACCACAACCTTCGACGGGCTGACCGAGCCCTGACCGACGCTCAGCAATGTGCGCATTCCCAGCTCTTCCAGTTTGTCTTCTTCCAGAACCTCAACCTCAAGGCCCAGATCCTTCATCTCGGCCAAGCGGTCAGCGAATTCTGTTGTTGTCAGGATATTGGCGGGCTCATTCGTCAGATCACGCGTCATACGCACGCCGTCGGCAATAGCATAGAGCGGCGCAAAGGCGGCTTCGACCTCGTCAGATTTCTGATGCGCAATAGTGACCGTCGCGGCTGGATCAGAGTCTTTGGTTTTGTGCGCGTCGAACTCATAACTGCGCAGAGCGATACCCATGGCCAGATCCTCGGAGCGGGTCTGGTTGGCCGCCATCACCAACAGCGCCTTGCCACCGGCCAGTTTCGCAAGCGCGACACCAGCCTTGCGGGCCTCGGCCGCATCCGGGCGGCGCGGCAGGATCAGAATATCCAGCGCCTCGGCCGCCATGCCACCGGGCCATGCCAACGAGATCACCTCGCCCGATTTCACCTTTTCGAACTGTTCGCTTTCGACCAGCCGCGCGACAGCACCACGAGTCAGGCGATTGGCCCGGCGCGCGGCAGGACCCATCTTGCCCTCGTCAGAAATGATGATCGCGACTCGGCCCTCGGCTTGTGCCATCATGCCAACGTCAAAAGCCTGAAACTGGATCGGGATTAGACTGCTCATTGGGAACTCCTGAAAATCTGTGACCCAAGACCTAGCCCGCCCCGATCAACTTGACCAGATAGCAGTTTTCCCCGCACTTCAATTGCAGTACAGTCCAGAAAAAATTCCGGCAGGTTCGGGGGAGAACAAAGTGGCAAGACAGGGCAGGCATATGCCGTCGCGGCAAGGCGCGAACGGTTGTGATTCTGACCTGAGGGCTAGTGGTTTTTTCGCGTTAGCAGGAATGGCGAGGGGTCTGCCGTGATCCTCGACCGATACTTTGCCCGCCGCTTCTTGCAGAACTTTATGGTGATCGGCGGCATTTTCCTGACGTTGCTGATTCTGATCGACCTGATCGAACAGGCCCGCCGGTTCGACGACGAAAACCTTTCATTCGGGCGCTTGCTGCATCTGACCTTGCTGAACACACCAGCTGCGATCAGCGAAATGCTGCCCTTGCTGGTTATCCTAGCAACGATCGCTCTGTTCGTTGGGCTGGCGCGCAGTTCTGAACTGGTCGTTACCCGCGCGATTGGTCGCTCAGGCATACGGTCTTTATTAGCGCCAGTCGCACTGGCCCTATTGATCGGAGCCATGGCCGTAGCTCTGCTGAACCCGATCTCCGCGGCGACATCCGAGGAATACAATCGCCTGTCCGACTCTTACCGCAACAACGGCACGTCAGCGTTTTCAATCAGCAGCGAGGGCTTGTGGCTACGCCAGGGATCACAGAACGGTCAGTCCGTAATTCACGCCAAAGGTACGTCCAACGGTGAAACACTGAAGCTAAATAACGTGACGATCATCACTTTCTCACAGGAAGGAACCCCGACCCAGCAAGTCTCGGCCGACAATGCCGAGCTGAGGCCGGGCAAATGGGTATTGGACAATGCCAAGGTCTGGTCCCTCGAGGAAGACACAAACCCCGAGAGTAACTCGGTCGTTCACGAACAGCTCGAGGTTCCGACGTCGCTTACACGGCAGCGCATTCTCGACACATTGGGGCAGCAGGGATCCGTTTCGGTTTATGATCTGCCCGAGTTGATCCGGGATCTGCGCGAGGCTGGTTTTTCAACCAAGCAATACGAAGTCTGGTTGCAAGTGCAACTGGCGCGGCCCTTCTTTCTGGTTTCGATGGTTCTTATCGGCGCGGCCTTCACCATGCGCCATGTGAGATTTGGCGGCACTGGAATTGCGGTCCTATCTGCAGTTCTTCTGGGATTCGCGATTTATTTCGTGCGCAACTTTGCCCAAATATTGGGGGAAAACGGTCAATTGCCTATTATCGTCGCGGCCTGGGCTCCGCCTTTCGCTGCTATACTGTTGTCGCTTGGTCTCTTGCTTCACGCGGAGGACGGCTGATGCGGTTGCTTCCCAGCCTTCTGTTGTCGGCAGCCATCGCGATCACCTTGCCCGCGACGATCTACGCACAATCCCCAACAGGTGTGAACGCGCCTACGGACGCCACGCAGGAAGAGCAGCCAGCCCTGCTGGTTGCGGACAGGATTTTCATCACGCCCGAACGTGTTCTGGTCGCCGAAGGTAATGTCGAGGCATTTCAAGGCGATGCAAAAATTACCGCTGAACGGGTCACATATGACCGGGACACCGGGCAACTCACCCTAGATGGCCCCGTGCGCATTGATCAGGGCGGCTCAACCACGATTCTGGCGGATTCGGCTGAACTGGACGACGGTATTCAGAACGGCTTGCTGATCGGTGCGCGGATGGTGTTTGACCAACAGGTCCAAGTCGCATCGGTTCAAGCTACGCGCGCAGGTGGCAGATACACACAGTTCAGCAAGGTATCGGCCACGTCATGTCATGTTTGTTCTGATGGCCGACCGCCTTTATGGCAAATCAGGGCCCGCAAGGTCACCCACGATCAGCTTGAACGACAACTATATTTCGAAGGCGCACAATTCCGAATTCTGGACCTGCCGGTCTTCTATTTCCCTTATTTGCGTCTGCCTGACCCCACTCTGGACCGGGCAACTGGTTTCCTGGTGCCTTCGATTCGCACAACGTCGCAGTTGGGCACGGGGCTTCAGGTTCCATATTTCTTCAAGCTAGGAGACCACAAAGACCTGACATTGACGCCCTATCTGTCCTCAAAAACTCGGACGCTGGGGTATCGGTATCGTCAGGCGTTCAAGCGTGGGCGACTTCGCTTGTTGGGCGCACACACCCGTGACGATCTTCAGCCCGGAGAGGATCGCGGTTACTTCTTCGCAGATGGCTTTTTCAATCTGAATGACGGCTATCGGTTCACGTTCAACATTAAAACCACGTCCGATGACGCCTACCTGGCCGATTATGGCCTGCCCGATTTCGACCGCCTGCGCAGCGAAGTTGCGCTAGAGCGGATAAAACGCGACACCGCCTTCCGCACCAGCTTTATCCACTACAAAACCTTGCGCGACAGCGAAGATCAGGACGAAATTCCATCTCGTGTATTCGATCTGTACTATCAGAAACGCCACTTTCCGACTTCGATCGGCGGCGAAACACGGCTGAGTTTCATTACACACGCCCATGAACGCACAAGTGACGAGGACGTCGTTGGTCGAGATGTGGCCCGAGCAACCTTTGACGCGGAATGGCTGCGCAGTTGGATCTTCACCTCGGGTCTGCGTGCGGACGCACGGTTCGGGGCCTCGATTGACACGTTCAACATCCGCCACGACAGCAATTTCCCTGATCAAGAAACCCGCACCACCCCCCGGGCGGCGTTGACCCTGCGCTATCCCATGGCACGGCGCGAGCAATCCGGGGCTACGCAGGTGCTGGAGCCAATTGCTCAGATCGGTTGGACGCAAGTCTCGACCAATGATGTGCCAATCGACGAAAGTACGTTTCAGGAATTCGATCAGGGCAACTTGCTGTCGCTGTCCCGATTTCCAGCCCCGGATCGACGCGAAGATGGGGCAACCGGCGTCATTGGTGTCAACTGGGCGCGCTACGGAGCGAACGGTCGCCGGGCTTTGGCCACTGTCGGGCAAGTGTTTCGCGCAGATCCCGACCCAGAGTTCAATCTGACATCGGGACTGCAGGGAACATCGTCGGATCTGCTGCTTGCAGGTCAATTGCAAACCGCAAATGGGTGGTCACTTGCAGGCCGCGGCTTGCTGAACGGAGATTTCAGTTTTGCCAAAGCCGAAATGCGCGCGGCCTGGCAGCAAAAAACCGTTAGGTTGTCGGGCAGCTATATCTGGCAGGAGCCAGACCCAGACGAGAACGTGGACGATGAAATATCCGAAATTCGATTGGATGGACGCTATAGGGTCGACCAGAACTGGCTAACCCAAGCCGTCGCCCGTTACGATCTGAGCGAGTCTGAACCCATTCGGTATGGCTTGGGTGTTACGTACCAGAATGAATGCGTGCAGGTTAACATGACCGTCAGCAGACGTTTTACTTCGTCATCTAGTATTGAGCCTTCCACTGAATTCGGCTTTACGGTAGCCCTGACGGGATACTCCGTTGAAGGTGGTGGCCAAGAGTTCAAGAGAAGATGCAGTTGATTTCAGGTTTCTCCAATCTCATCCGATCCGCTGTGATCAGGCCAGTCGCATATGTTGCGGTCGTATCTTTGTGTCTGAGCGTGTCGCCGGGCCTGGCCCAGAGCCTGTTTTCCCCAGCCATCAAGGTCAATCAGGATATCGTCACATGGTACGAACTTGAGCAGCGCCAGCAGTTTTTGACCGTACTTGGCGCGCCCGGAGCGTCGGACGCCGAGGTTCGCCAAGCCCTGATCGACGATCGTCTGCGCAAACAAGCCATGAGCGCAGCTGGGATATCTGCCAGCCCCGAGGCCGTTCAGCTGGGCATTGACGAATTTGCTGCCCGCGGTCGCTTGTCGACGGATGAGTTCCTTCAGCTTCTGTCCGAGGCAGGTGTTTCGCGCGAGACCGTCCGCGATTTTGTGGCCGACCAACTGTCGTGGCGCGACTTTATCAGCGCGAGATTCCTGTCGCAGGCGCGCCCATCAGAAGACGAGGTCAACCGTGCTCTTGGTCAATCGGGCAGTGGCGGGCTGCAAGTTCTGCTGTCCGAAGTCATCATTCCCGTAAATCAGCAAACGGTTGCACAGGTCGAATTGTTGGCTGAAGAGATCGCACTTCTGGAAGGATTCGATGCGTTCTCGGCAGCTGCGACGCAGTATTCCGCGGCAGGTACCCGGACCAACGGGGGGCGGTTAGACTGGCTGAACCTGACCGACCTGCCACCCGCCCTGCAACCGGTCATCATTGGTTTGAAGAATGGCGAAATAACGCAACCCATTTCTTTGCCAAACGCAGTCGCTCTGTTTCAGCTTCGGGGCCTACGCGAACTTGCGTCGGGTACTCCGACCTATTCAAAAATCGACTACGCGATCTACAACCTTCCCGGTGGCCGCAGCGCGGAAACACTGGCCCGTGCTGCCGATCTGCGCGAAGAGGTTGATAATTGCGATGATCTCTATGGCCTTGCAAAAGACCAACCGGAAAACGTTCTGCAACGGATTGAAGCCAGCCCGTCGGAAATCCCTCGCGATGTCGCACTTGAATTATCGAAACTGGACTTGAACGAGGTCTCGACCGCGCTGACCGGCAACAATGGCCAGACGCTGAAATTCCTGATGCTGTGCACACGTACTCTGGACCGGGGCGAGGAAACTTCGCGCGCGGATGTCGCCAATGCTCTGACCCAACAACGTCTGACTGCCTTTGCCGAAAGCCTACTCGAGCAATTGCGTGCGGACGCAACGATCATCGAGCAATGATAGCCCCAATCGCGCTGAGTTGTGGTGATCCCGCAGGCATAGGCCCAGAGATCGCCGCAAAAGCCTGGGCAGAGCTACGCGGAACATGCCCCTTTGTCTACATTGGAGATGCCAACCATCTTCCTGCCGGTACGCCCATTCAGAGGATCACAGATTTTTCTGAGGCGACCGCGATCTGCGCGACGGCCCTGCCTGTGCTGCACCTTGATTTTCCGTCTGCCAACACACCAGGCCAACCCGTTGCGGCCAACGCGCCCAGCGTTATCGACGCGATCGAACTCGGCGTATCTATGGTTCAGTCCGGTCGAGCCGCAGCGCTTTGTACGGCACCGATCCATAAAAAGGCCCTGATGGAAGGCGCGGACTTTGCTTACCCCGGACATACCGAGTTTCTTGCAGCCCTCGCAGGACAGCAACGCGTCGTGATGATGCTGGCCAGCGACCAACTTAGGGTGGTGCCTGCCACGATCCACATTCCTCTGTCCCGCGTTCCTGCCGCTCTGACACCAGATCTTTTGCGCGAAACGATCGAGATCACAGCCAAAGGTCTGCGTGCACAATTCGGCATCAGAAAACCTCGCATCAGTGTGGCTGGCTTGAATCCACATGCAGGCGAAGGCGGCAAAATGGGACATGAGGAGCTTGACTGGATCGCGCCGCTGATCCAAGCCTTGCCGCAAGATGACTACACGGTCACCGGCCCGCATCCTGCCGACACGATGTTTCACGCAGCGGCCCGCGCCAGGTACGACGCAGCAGTTGCGATGTATCACGATCAGGCGCTTATCCCGATCAAGACCCTCGATTTCGACATGGGTGTGAATGTCACGCTGGGATTGCCCTTCATACGCACCTCGCCGGATCACGGCACGGCGCTGGATATTGCCGGAAAAGGCATTGCCAACCCATCCAGTATGATCGAAGCCCTTAAACTGGCCCAACGCATGGCAAAAAGCGCTTGATCCTTCACCTGGCAAAAAATATCCCCGCCAGAGGCAAAAAAACTGGCGCTTTACCTCAGCCCGCGCCACGGTAATCGGATCATGAGCGCAATCGACACACTCCCCCCCCTGCGCGAGGTCATCGCGGCGTACCAACTTTCGGCCCGCAAGTCGTTGGGGCAGAACTTCCTGCTGGATCTCAACCTGACGGCAAAAATCGCGCGGCAGGCCGGTGATCTCAGCGCCTGTGACGTTCTCGAAATCGGCCCCGGCCCCGGCGGTTTGACCCGTGGGCTTTTATCAGAGGGCGCGCGCAAGGTTGTGGCAGTTGAAAAAGACACGCGCTGTATCGCAGCTTTGAACGAGATTGCTGCCGCCTACCCCGGTCGACTGGAAATCATCAATGGTGATGCGCTGGAAATCGACCCCATGGCGCATCTCACCCCGCCGATTCGAGTTGCAGCCAACTTGCCGTACAACGTCGGTACCGAACTGCTGGTCCGCTGGCTGACCCCTCCGGAGTGGCCGCCATTCTGGCAAAGCCTGACTCTGATGTTTCAGCGCGAAGTGGCCGAGCGTATTGTTGCCCGACCCGGCAGCAAGGCGTATGGCCGATTGGCCATCCTGGCGCAATGGCGGGCGGATGCGCGTATCGCCATGTCTTTACCGCCTGGGGCTTTCACCCCGCCGCCGAAAGTATCAAGCGCCGTTGTCCATCTGACCGCCTTGCCCGAACCTCGGCATCCCGCGGATGCTGCAACCCTGTCGCGTGTCGTCGCAGCCGCATTCAACCAACGCCGCAAGATGCTGCGCGCTTCCTTGAAAGGGGTCGCTTCCGATATCGAAGACCGCCTATTGGCCGCCGGTATTCAACCAACCGAGCGGGCAGAACAGGTCCCGCTAGAAGCCTTCTGCGCACTGGCGCGCCAAATCCGCGCGGGCTGAAAACAAAAAAGCCCCGGTCACTTGACCAGGGCTTTCCATTCCATATTCAACGTGGCCTACTCGGCCGCCTCAGGTGCATCACCCTTGTCGGCAGTAGCCTCTTCAGCGGCAGGTGCTGGTTTGGGCTTGCGGGCACGCGGTTTGCGGGCAGGCTTTTCTTTCTTTTCGGGAACATCAGACCCCTTGGCCTCGGGCGTTTCCACCAAACCGGATTCCGGGGCCGCTTCGGCGTTGAAATCCATGACGTCTGGTTGCGGTGCTTCGGCCGGATCGGCCTGGCGGGCCGCTTCACGTTCCTGACGCTCCGCGCGTTCTCGGTCACGTTCGGCCTGCCGTTCGCGGTTCTGGCGTTCCTGTTCTTCCCGACGTGCCTCCATTTCACGCTGCGCTTCGCTCAGCAAACGCAGGTAATGTTCGGCGTGTTGCTGAAAGTTCTCAGCAGCCACACGGTCGTTGGACAGCTGCGCGTCGCGGGCAAGCTGGTTGTACTTGTCAATGATCTGCTGGGGCGTGCCGCGCACTTTGCCTTCCGGCCCCGAGCTGTCAAAAACCCGGTTTACAACGTTGCCGCCAGAAGGACGATTGCGGTTATTCTTGGCCCGCGAGCGGGATTTGGAAGATCTCATCTACTTTCGTCAGCCTTGTCATTCACTGTCGATCACGTCGCATCTTGCATTGCTCAAAGGCTTTAGCCGGAACGCGATGTCGACTTTTTTGGGCTTGGCGTCAGGGGTGCGCTGCAATAGCGTCAACCTCTCCGACTAATCCTGAGTAAACATGTCCTGCGCGTTCAGACAAGGGCTTTATCCCAAAATTCGCAGCTTTTTTACATCAATCGGCGCTTTTCAGCCTCAGTATGTGCCGTCACCCAGGCATTCTGGCCAAGACAACACGGTCACGGCCATCCAAATCAGGAATAATCCGCGTCTCTGCCAGCCCAGCCGCCTGAAATAGCGCGGCAACCGCGTGACCTTGCGTCGGGCCGATTTCCACCAGCACCCGACCGCTGGGGACCAGATAATCCGGGACATCGGCAGCAATGCGACGATAGGCTCCTAACCCGTCCCCTTCATCCGTCAGCGCCATACGAGGCTCGTGCTCGCGGACTTCCGGTGACAAGTCATTCATTTCTGACAGCGAAACGTAGGGCGGATTTGAGACGATAAGGTCAAATTGCCCCTCTATGCTCTCAAACCAATCTGATTGCTGTATCTCGGCTCGGGCTTGGACCTGATGTTGAACCGCATTGGCGCTCGCCTGCAGGCAGGCGGCCTCGCTTAGATCAACACCAACACCCGAAGCACTTGCGCGTTCGGCCAACAGCGTGATCAGAATACAGCCCGAACCCGTTCCAAGATCCAACAGATGATCAAACGGTGCGCTCAACGCGGCCTCGATCAGAATCTCGGTTTCAGGGCGCGGATCCAGAACATCACGACTTACGCGAAACCTGCGGCCATAAAACTCACGTTCGCCTAAAAGGTGCGACACCGGAACGCGAATGGCGCGCAGCGAAATAAGCTGATCATAGCGTTCAGCGATCTCGTGCGACAGTTCTTCCGGCGCAATCAGGGTGACCCGGCTGGCTTCGATTCGGGCAGCGTGGGCCAGCAGGACGCGCGCATCACGTGCCGGATCATCGACCCCTGCAGCCCGCAGGCGAGACGTGGCTGCCACCATCGCCTGAGCCGCTGTTTGCAGACCGTTCATAGGGCCATCTCGGCCAGCAGGCGCGCCTGATCATCGGCGGTCAGCGCGTCGATCACCTCATCCAGATCGCCCTGCATCACCTGATCCAACTTATACAAGGTCAGGTTGATGCGGTGATCGGTCATACGGCCCTGCGGGAAATTATACGTCCTGATTCGCTCGGAACGATCACCCGAACCGACCTGACTGGCGCGATCTGCCGAACGTTCGCTGTCGATCCTCTGCCTTTCCAGGTCATAGAGACGCGTTTTCAGAACCTGCATCGCAATCTCTCGGTTGCGGTGCTGCGATTTCTCGGAACTGGTCACAACCAGCCTTGTCGGCAAGTGAGTGATCCGCACTGCCGAGTCGGTGGTGTTCACGTGCTGTCCCCCCGCGCCCGAGCTGCGCATTGTGTCGATCCGAATGTCATTCGCGTCGATCTGAATATCGACATCTTCGGCCTCGGGCAAAACTGCGACCGTCGCAGCCGATGTATGAATCCGCCCACCGCTTTCGGTTTCGGGCACGCGCTGCACCCGGTGGACGCCGGATTCGTATTTCATGCGGGCAAAGACATTGTCACCCTTGATATGGGCCACGACTTCCTTGACCCCACCGAGGTCCGAAGCCTGCTCCTCGATAATCTCGAACCGCCAGCCACGCGCCTCAGCGTAGCGCTGATACATGCGCAGTAGATCACCGGCGAACAAGGCGGCTTCATCCCCGCCAGTGCCGGGGCGGATTTCCAACATCGCGGGGCGCGCGTCTGCAGCATCCTTAGGCAAAAGCGCCAGTTGCAGCGCATGTTCGGCCTGTGGGATACGGGCTTGTAGATCGGGGATTTCCTCTTCGGCCAGCTCCTTCATGTCGGGATCAGCCAGCATCGCCTGAGCCTCAGTCAGATCGGCGTGCAGTTGCCGCCAAGCCATGATCTGGTCGACCACAGGCTTGAGGTCGGAATATTCTTTGGCCAGAGCAGCAATATCCCCGCCCGAGGCACCATCTGACATGGCCGCTTCGAGATACTGGAATCGCTGGGTTATCTGCTCAAGGCGTTCTTCGGGGATCATCCCGGCGGTGTCCCCTAATCTGCGGCTTTGGTCAAGGGCCGAGCTTGTGCTAAGCTACCCGTCATGAAGGGGTTGATTTTGATTTTGTCGCTGTTTGCGGTGCCTGCCATGGCGGATTACGTCGGGCCGGACGGAAAGGTGCGCGACTGCTATTGCACGGACAAGTCAGGCGCGCGCGTGGATCTGGGCCAGATGATCTGCCTTCAAGTCGATGGCCGCATGTTCATGGCGCAGTGCCAGATGTCACTAAACGTCCCGATGTGGCGCGAGGTCTCGGAAGGGTGTTTGTCCTCAGAGCTGGAGCGCAGCAAGCCACCCATCAACACGGTCTCGGTTTACCCCAAAATCTGAACGTCCAAAGCGCAGGCGGGCATGGATACGCAGAACGTCGCCGTCCTGCTGAACCGTGGTGTAGTCGGGAAAGCCGATTACTTGGGTACGGGTGACATAGGTGATCATTCCATCTTCGACAGATCCGGCAAGAACGGTCGTGCGGGGTGTGGCTTGTGCTATCACGTCCAGTTTTGCGAGGCCGTCTGGCCCAGTTTCGACCACACGGATGACCCCACCCTGCATGTCCTCATCCGTAGCACCAGCAACCGCCACATGCCAGCGCGCAGGGTCCGAGGGTGCAAGTCGGATGTAGAACCCAAGTGCGATCACCGCCCCCACGATCAGCCAAAGAACCATCTTCATCATTTATCCCTTTGCTTTGAGGGCAAACTAACGGCACGCGCCCCCTCTGCAAGGTTTGACACCCCGTACCGTCACGTCACTCCGGGTAAAATGCACAACATTTCAAACAGCAGGTTGGCAGCGGTCAGCGCCGTGTTCCCCGTAGGATCATAGGGCGGAGACACCTCGACCAGATCGCACCCTGCCACATTCATCCCTCGCAAAGCCTGAATCAGCTGCAACGCTTGTGGGGTGGTCAGACCGGCAATCTCGGGTGTGCCGGTGCCGGGGGCAAAGGATGGGTCGAGACTGTCGATATCGAAGGAAACGTAAACCGGATGCTCTCCTATTTCCTTTCGGATTTGTGCGCCGATCACGGTCAGATTCTGTTGCCACAGTTCCCACGCAGGGAACTGCTTGAACCCCCAGCCCTTGGCCTCGGTGAAGTCCGACGCGGAATAGCCCGAGCCTCGGATACCGATCTGAAAGGTTTTGTCGGGGACGATCAGTCCTTCTTCATAGGCGCGGCGGAAGACGGTGCCGTGAGTTTCCTTTTCACCAAACATCTCATCGTTCACGTCAGCATGGGCGTCCACATGGACCAGCGCCACCGGCCCGTGTTTGGCGGCAATCGCGCGCAGGATCGGCAATGTGATCGAGTGATCGCCTCCCATCGCAACTGGTGTCACGTTTTGCGCCAGAATCGCGTCATAGCTTTCGCGTATTATTTTCAAACTGTCGGACAACGAAAACGTGTTGATTGCCAGATCGCCGATATCCGCAATCTGAAGGCTGTCGAAGGGCGCGGCAAAACTGGCCATGTTGTTGGGCCGTATCATCGCGCTTTCGGCGCGGATCTGTTTCGGACCAAACCGCGTGCCCGACCGCCATGAGGTGCCGATATCCATCGGGATGCCCAGCACGGCCACATCCAGCCCGGCCAACGAGTCTGCCTGCGGCAGGCGCATGAACGTGTTCGGACCCGAAAACCGCGCCAGATCATTGCCGCTGATGGGTTGGTTAAACTGTGTCATGCCCGTATCTCTCCCGTCCGACCTTTTGGTTAAGGTGATACCGGAAAGATGGCTAACCAATGGTTAAGGCATGAGCTTGTTCCACCCCAAAAGGCAAATAATCTGCGTCGCCACGTGGGCCCCGGCAATCGCCGTCGCGCCCGATGTGTCATAGGGCGGAGAGACCTCGACCACATCACCGCCCTTGATGTTGATCCCGGCAATGTCACGCAGGATGATCTGCGCTTGGATCGAACTCAGCCCACCCCAGACGGGCGTCCCGGTGCCCGGCGCAAAGGCCGGGTCCAACCCGTCGATGTCAAAACTCAGATAAACGGGGCTGTCGCCCAGAATGCCTTTGATCTTTTGCGCAACAGCGGCAGGGCCGGACTCGTATACCTCGCGCGCGTCGATGATGTTGACGCCCAGAGTGTCCTCGTTCGTGGTGCGGATACCCACCTGAACCGAGCGTTTCGGGTCCACGATCCCCGATTTCACCGCCTTGTAGAACATCGTGCCGTGGTCCACGCGGGTCATGTCGTCATCGGCCCAGGTATCGGTATGCGCATCGAATTGCAGCAGCGACATCGGCCCGTATTTCTCGGCATAGGCTTTCAGGATCGGAAAGCTGATATAGTGATCCCCGCCCAAAGTGACCGAGGCCACATCGGCATTCAGAATGGTACGGATATGATCCGTCAGCGTGTCGGGAAAGGCCGGGATATTGGCATAGTCATAGGCCATATCTCCATAATCCACGATGGCCAGCTCGCTGAGCGCATCAAAGGGCCAACCATAGGGCGCGTCTGGCGACTGCAGCGCGCTCGCCTCACGCATGGCGCGCGGACCCAGCCTTGTGCCGGGGCGGTTGGTAACGGCCTGATCGAACGGCACGCCCGTCACGGCGATATCCACGCCCTTCAGATCTTTCGTATAGAGCCGCCGCAGGAATGAGGTTGCCCCGCCAAACGTATTCTCGAACGACAGCCCCTTGAGATCGGGGTTGGTGAATGCTTCATCCACCTGAGTTTTTGCGTCTTCCAGTCCCATGTCTTTTCCTTGTCAGCCCAGCGGCTGTGCCTTTTCGACGATCCGCGCAAAGAACGAAGCCCCCACAGGCGCGATTTCGTCGTTGAAGTTGTATTTAGGATGGTGCAGCCCGGCGCCCTCGCCCTGCCCCAGGTTCAGATACGCGCCGGGGCGCGCGTTCAGCATGTACGAGAAATCCTCGGCCCCCATGTTGCGGGTCATGTTTTCGACCACCAGCCCTTCGCCCGAGATTTCGCGGGCCACCTCAGCAGCAAATCCGGCCTTGCCTGCATCATTGATGGTGGCGGGATAGTTGACCTCGTAATCCAGCTCGGCCTCAACCCCGTATGAGGCCGCCTGCCCGGCAACGATCTGCGCCATGCGTTCCATCACCATCTTTTGCACCTCCGGGTCAAAGGTGCGCACGGTGCCGTTGATATAGGCAGTATCTGGGATCACGTTGTTGACAGACCCGGTATGAATTTGGGTGACCGAAACCACCAGATCGTCCAGCGCGTAATGGTTGCGGCTGACGATGGTCTGCAGTGCTTGAGCGATGCCACAGGCGGCCATCACCGGATCGCGGGTTTCGTGGGGCATGGCACCATGACCGCCCACGCCCTGAATGTGAACGTGAAACGTATCAACCGCGGCCATGATCGGCCCAGGCGTGGTGTAAAAAGCGCCTTCGGGCAGGTTCGGAGCATTGTGCAGCGCATAGACCTGCGCGATGTCGAACCGGTCCATGATGCCTTCCTGCACCATTATATCCGCGCCGCCGCCCTCTTCTTCGGCAGGTTGAAAGATCAACGCCGCGCGGCCCGCGAAGTTTCGCGTCTCGGCCAGATAACGGGCTGCTCCCAGCAGCATCGTAGTATGCCCATCATGACCGCAGGCATGCATCTTACCGGGGTGTTTCGAGGCATAGTCCACGCCCGTTTCTTCCGGGATCGGCAGCGCATCCATGTCGGCGCGCAATCCGATCGTCGCCCCCTCGGCCTGCCCATTGATGATTGCGACGATACCGGTTGTAGCGATGCCCTCATGTATTTCATCTACACCAAACTCACGCAGCCGGTCGGCGACAAAAGCTGCCGTCTGGTGGCACTGAAACTCTAATTCGGGGATCGAATGCAGGTGCTGCCGCCATGCGGTCATGTCGGCGGCAAAATCGGCAATTCGGTTGACGACGGGCATCTGGGGTGGACTCCTGATCAGGACTGCGGAATGGATGCATCTGACACCGGAACGAAAGGGTTCGCAATGGCCGAAAATCCTCTGATCCACGATAGCGACGCTGGCATGGAACGTCTGCTGGAAATCATGCGTCGCCTGCGCGACCCGCAAACCGGCTGCCCGTGGGACATCGAACAGGATTTCGCCACCATCGCCCCCTACACGATCGAAGAAGCCTATGAGGTCGCCGACGCCATCGAACGCGAGGCTTATGACGAGCTGAAGGGAGAGTTAGGCGACCTGCTGTTCCAATCGGTTTTTCACGCGCAAATGGCTGAAGAAGCGGGACATTTCACCTTTCAGGACGTGGTCCGCACCATGTCGGACAAGATGGTCGCGCGTCATCCGCATGTGTTCGGTGACGAATCCCGTGACAAGTCGGCTGAACAACAGACTCTGGATTGGGAGACGATCAAAGCCGCTGAACGTGCAGGAAAGGAACTGAAAGGCGCACTGGACGGTGTGGCCGCCAACCTGCCTGCCCTGTTGCGCGCCCATAAGCTACAAAAACGCGCCGCGCGCGTGGGGTTTGACTGGCCCGATGCCAGCCATGTGTTGGCCAAGATCACCGAAGAAGCCGCCGAGTTGGAAGAGGCCCGCGACAGCATGGATGCCGACGCGCTCGAAGATGAATTCGGCGATCTGCTGTTCGTGATCGTCAATCTGGGCCGTCATCTGGGGATCGAGCCTGAGGCCGCTCTGCGCCGCACCAACGCCAAGTTCACCCGCCGCTTTGAACAGGTCGAATCCCGCCTGGCCGAACGCGGTAAAACACCCAGCCAAAGCGATTTGGCCGAGATGGACGCCCTATGGGACGAGGTGAAAACCGAGGAGCATCGCGCCAATGGCAAACTCCCGCCGGTAGATGTGCCCACCGGGGCCTGAAACCGCTGGACAAGTGCTGTGACACTTGCGAGTGTCCGCGCTTCTAGCCCCTCGGAGACCCCCATGCCGCGCAAAATCATAATCGACACCGACCCCGGTCAGGACGACGCCGTCGCCATCCTGTTGGCGCTGGCCAGCCCGGATGAGATCGACGTGCTGGGCATCACCGCTGTCGCCGGAAACGTGCCACTTGAGCTGACCGCCAAGAACGCGCGCATCGTCTGCGAACTGGCCGGCCACACGGACGTGCCGGTTTTTGCAGGTTGTGATCGGCCACTGAACCGCCCCCTGGTTACGGCAGAACATGTGCACGGCAAAACCGGCCTGGACGGTCCCATTCTGCCCGATCCGCAAATGCCGCTGGCCCAAGGGCACGCGGTTGATTTCATCATCGACACCCTGCGCGCGCAGGAACCGGGCACGGTGACACTGTGCCCGCTGGGCCCCCTCACCAATATCGCGACGGCTTTCACCAAGGCCCCTGATATCGTCGACCGCATACAGGAAATCATCCTGATGGGCGGCGCCTATTTCGAGGTCGGCAACATCACTCCGGCGGCGGAATTCAATATCTATGTCGATCCAGAAGCCGCTGATATCGTGTTCAAATCCGGCGCGCCCATCGTCGTTATGCCACTGGACGTGACCCATGACGCGCTGGTCACGCCACACCGCAACGACGCCTTCCGCGCGCTGGACAGCAAGGTCGGACACGCAGTGGCCGAGATGACTGATTTCTTCGAACGGTTCGACAAGGAAAAATACGGATCGGAGGGCGCACCCCTGCACGATCCCTGCGTCACCGCCTATCTGATCCGCCCCGAACTGTTCTCGGGTCGCCTTATCAATGTCGAGATCGAAACCCAATCGGAGCTGACACTGGGGATGACCGTAGCCGATTGGTGGCGCGTCACAGATCGCCCTGCAAACGCCATGTTCATGGGTGACGTCGACGCGCAGGGGTTCTTTGACCTGCTCACCGAAAGGCTGGCAAGACTATGAGCGCAGCATTAAAACTCGCCCGCCCCGAGGATTTGGACAGGTTGATCGGCCTCGTCTCGGCATTCCACGCCGAAGCTGGCATCGACCAAGATACCGATCACAGGCGCGCAGCACTGGCACCGCTGCTTGAGGGCATTCCACATGGCTGCGTCTACCTGATTGGCCCTGCCCGTGCGCCGCTTGGCTACGTCATACTGACCTTCGGCTGGTCAATCGAGTTCGGCGGCATGGATGCCTTCATCGACGAGATTTACATCCGCCCCGCAGTGCGCGGGCGCGGCATCGCCACAGAGGTCCTGTTAGATTTGCCGAAAGCCTTGGCCGGAGCCGGGCTAACCGCTTTGCATCTTGAGGTCGACCGCACCAATGAAACCGCGCAGAAATTGTATATGCGCACTGGCTTCAAACCGCGCGATCGGTATGTTTTGATGAGCAAAAAGCTCTGATAGCAATTGTTTGTTCAGCCCCCCGGAGAACGCGCCTTAGCGCATTTCACCGCTGTACATATAGGTGGGGGAATCCATGTTCTTCACGGGGTCGGAAGTCGAGACCGACTGACCTGAAATTGGGTACACTCCGGGCGCCGAACAGGCCGCCATGAAAACAGTACCGATCAACGAAACCGCGAGAAGGAATTTCGAACCTGACATGGTATTCTCCTTTTCTGTAGTTCCTCCAAGATACTTGGCGGCGGGGTCTCGCTAATAGGTAAAAGTTCACACATAATTGGAGTTATGGCCTCAATCTTATGCCAAGGGATTAGAATCGAAGCACAATTTTTCTAGAAATAATTGAAGATTCTTTACCTAGCGTCACCTGACTGCAATTTTGAGGCGAACAAGAACGGCCCGGCAGCGTACTTCGGGGGTGCGACTAAAGGCACACAGCTCTCTAGTTGCCACAGGATTCGGGTTTCAAAATGAAAAACCCGGCCTTCCTTGAAAGACCGGGTCAGATTTATCTGTTTCACGCTGATCAGCGCTTCAGGATCGACGCCCCGGCGTAATCGGCCACTTCACCCAGTGACTCTTCGATGCGGATCAGCTGGTTATACTTGGCCAAACGGTCCGAGCGCGCGAGGCTGCCGGTTTTGATCTGGCCACAGTTCGTCGCTACGGCCAGATCGGCAATGGTCGCGTCCTCAGTCTCGCCCGAGCGGTGGGACATCACGTTGGTGTAGCGCGCACGGTGCGCCATATCGACGGCGCGCAACGTTTCGGTCAGCGAGCCGATCTGGTTCACCTTAACCAGCATCGAGTTGGCGCAGCCGCGATCAATGCCTTCGGCCAGACGTTCGGGGTTGGTCACGAACAGGTCGTCACCCACCAGTTGCACCTCGTTGCCGATGGCGTCGGTCAGGGCTTTCCAACCGTCCCAGTCATCCTCGGACATGCCGTCTTCGATCGAGATGATCGGGTAGTCATTGACCAGCGCTGCCAAATAGGCCGCGTTTTCCTCGGACGTCAGTGTGATCCCCTCGCCCGCCAGCACGTACTTGCCGTCTTTGTAGTATTCCGTGGCGGCGCAATCCAACGCCAGATGGATTTCTTCACCCGGCTTGTAGCCCGCCTTTTCGATGGACTTCAGGATGAAATCCAGCGCCTCGCGGGTCGAGGCGATGTTCGGCGCAAAGCCGCCCTCATCGCCGACACCGGTGGCCAGTCCGGCTGAGGACAGTTCTTTTTTCAGTGTGTGGAACACTTCGGACCCCATGCGCACCGCCTCGCGGATATTGCTGGCCGAGGTCGGCATGATCATGAATTCCTGAATGTCGATCGGGTTATCCGCATGCTCGCCACCATTGATGATGTTCATCATCGGCACCGGCAGAACGCGGGCAGAGGTGCCGCCAACATAGCGGTACAGAGGCTGGGTGGTAAAATCCGCCGCCGCCTTGGCTGTGGCCAGCGACACGCCCAAAATGGCATTTGCGCCCAGACGGCCCTTGTTCTCGGTCCCGTCCAGTTCGATCATCGCCTGGTCGATGGCAACCTGTTCAGTAGCGTCAAAACCCACCAGTTCCTCGGCGATCTCGCCGTTCACGGCAGCAACCGCTTCCAGCACGCCCTTGCCCATATAGCGCGCCTTATCACCGTCGCGCTTTTCCACCGCCTCATAGGCCCCTGTGGACGCGCCCGAGGGCACAGCCGCCCGGCCCATGGTTCCGTCTTCCAGGATCACGTCCACCTCGACCGTCGGGTTGCCCCGGCTGTCCAGAATTTCGCGTGCGTGGATGTCGATAATCGTGCTCATGAGGCCCGTCCCTGTGGCTGCAATAAGTTGCACGCCTCATAGCATCACGAGGCAAAAAGTAAACCACGCATGTTATCGCTAACATGATTCACGGCAGGTGTTTGCGCAAACCTGCGACGATCCGTCAGGCCACAGCGGCCATATCCCGCGCCAAACGACGTTCCCGCAGGAAAGTGTAAAGGCCCGAGCCAAGGATGAGTGAGGCCCCTGCAATCGTCATCAGGTCCGGTCGCTCTCCAAACATAATCATGCCCGCGGCAATCGAAAAAACCAATCGCGTGTAGCGGAACGGAGTCAGCGCCGACGCATCGCCCACTCGCATAGCGGTGACGATGCCATAGTAGCCGATGACACTGAAGATGACGGCCCCGATCAGTGGCGCCATCTGCGCAAAACCAAGTGGGACAAGCGGTTGCGTCTGAACTACCATAAGCACCAGCCCACCCAAAATCGCCGCGATATAAGCCTGCAGAGCCACAACCGACGACGCAATGTCGGCATCCAATCGACGCGTGATCAGATCCCTCGCGGCAATGCAAACAACGCTAATAACGACTAACAGGGTCTCAGGCTGAAACCCTTCAAGCCCCGGTCGGATGATCATCAATACCCCGACGAAACCAACGCCTACCGCGCTCCACCTGCGCCAGCCGACCTGTTCCCCCAGAAACAGCGCCGCCCCGACAGTCACGGCCAGCGGCATGGCCTGAAATACCGCAGCCACCGTGGACAAATCGACTAGAGCCAGCGCGGTCACGAAAGCAATCGCGCCTATCCCTTCGCTGCCTGCGCGGATCAGCGGCAAAGGGCGCCATGCGACCCTGTCAAAGATCCGTTTGCGTGTGCCGACTGCCATAATGGCAAAGAGCAATCCACAGACCGCGCCCAAAAGAATCATGATCTGACCGGTCGGAACTGACACCGACAGGTGCTTGATGAACATATCCTCAAGCGCAAAGGCCGCCATTGCGCCGACGACCAATAGAATGCCGTTTACGTTATTCATGATCCGTTCCGTCAGAAAAGCGCTGCCCGCCCCTTCACAGAAATCGCAAGCCCATCACTCAGGCAAGAGATATCCACGCGAGAAACATGAATTCGCGTGCGATCACCGTTCGGGATTCGTGATGAATCAGTCTTGTTCCAGCGGAACGCCGTACAGCTCCAGCCGGTGGCCTTTCAGCTTATACCCCAGCTTGGCAGCAATCTTTTCCTGCAGCGCTTCAATCTCGGGGTCTACGAATTCAATGACCTGACCTGTTTGCATGTCGATCAGGTGGTCATGGTGATCCCGTTCAGCATCCTCATACCGCGCGCGACCGTCGCCAAATTCCAGACGCTCAAGAATCCCTGCCTCTTCGAACAGTTTTACAGTGCGATAGACCGTGGCGATGGAGATCCCCGCATCGACCTTTGAGGCGCGGGCATACAGTTCTTCGACATCCGGATGATCTTCGCTTTGTTGCAGCACCTGTGCAATTGTACGACGCTGACCTGTCATGCGCAGGCCCTTGGCTTCGCAACGGGCGATGATCGTATCGGACATGAGTGACCCTCGGGGATATATTCGGTTCTCTGTCTTAGTACGTCTGCGCACTCTGCGCCACCGGGGATTTGTATCTTAGGCCAAGCGCCGCAGATCAGCCCAGATGGGCAAGTGATCCGATGCAATATGCGCAGGCCGCGCATCGTGGACACCATGCACCACCGCCTCAAGCCCTGCACCAAGTGCGATCCGGTCCAGTGCACCCAGCGGCTGTGCGGCGGGAAAGCTGGGGACCGGAGGCAGGAAACGCATATCCGGCGCCAGATGGTCCAGTACCGGCTGGCGCGACCATTCATTGAAGTCACCAGCCCAAACCGTAGGCATATCGTGCAGGTCTTCGTCACATCGGCGGATATGAGTAATTTGCTGTCGGCGCGAAGCCGGCAATAGACCCAGATGCATCCCCATGACTCGCAAAGGGCCGATGGGGGTGTCAAATTCGACTCTGACCGCACCTCGCGGTTCAAGCCCCGGCAGATCGTGATGGCCTGTCTGACGCACCTCAATCGCACCGCCTTTCCAGATCACGGCGTTGCCATGCCAGCCCAGACTACCCGCCCCTCCAAGATCGACAATCTCCCAACCGGCCTCGTCCAACATGAAGTGCGGCAGGGCTGCCGGGCGCGGCGGCAGGCGTTTGTCGGCCTCTTGCAGAACAACGATATCCGCCTTCATGCTATCGATAACCTGCATGATACGCTGCGGCTGTCGGCGGAAATCCAAACCGACACATTTCTGGATATTGTAGCTGGCAATACGCAGTGTGGGTAAAGAGGTCATAGCGTTCGGGGCTGATTATCAGCCCCAACAGTGCCACGCCCTGCGCCCAGCGCAACATGAAATTTCCAAGAGTTAGGCACAGAACAACTTTCAAAGGATAATTTCGCCACAAAGTGCGTTAAACAAGCGCAAATCGCGTGTGCAAACTGTTCTGCGCAGCTAGAGTGCCGCAAACTGAACCTAAGGATTTCACGTGGAAACCACCTTCGCCACTCTGGTAATTGCCGACATCTCGGGAAGCACGCCGCTCTACAAGGCTGTCGGGGACACAGAAGCCCAAAGGTTGATCCAACTTGAACTGGATCGGTTGAGACATGTGTTGCGCCAACATGGCGGCACGCAGGTTGGGCAGAAGGGGGACGATGTCCTTAGCTACTTTCTGGATGCCAATGCCGCAATAAACGCAGTGCTGGAGCTGATCGAGGGATCGCCTGAAACTTCTCTGTCCGTTCACGTGGGCGTCCACTCCGGACAGATCGTTTTGGCCGAAAAAGGGGTGTATGGCGAGGCCGTAAATATCACCGCCCGCCTTGCAACGGCGGCAAATCCCGGTGAGGCATGCGTCAGTGAAGATGCCGCCAGGTTGTTGCCGGATTCCCTGCGCCGCATGCTCAAACCACTGGGTCGGCTGAACCTCAAGGGCCTGACTGAGCTATTCGCCGCGCATTCTCTGGTCAGCCCGACCATGAGCACTTTCACCCAGACGCGGTTGCCCTTGTCTTATGGTCGAACCGAGGCGCATTTCAACGCACCCGAGGGGCTGACGCTTGTTGTGTCCCACGAGGAGCGCTCGTGGCGGTGTCAGGACAATGGCGAGTTAAAGATAGGCCGTTCACCGGATTGCGACGTGGTACTGAGCCAACCATGGGTGTCCCGCCTGCACATGGTTTTGACCATGAAGGATGGCAAGCTGATCCTGTCGGATCGCAGCACGTCGGGCACCTATGTGAAGTCGGAAACCGGACGGGAAATCCAGCTCAAACGCGAATCCGTCATGCTGGCGGATAGTGGGCTGATATCTCCGACCTTGCCCATCGACGTGTCAGAGGCTTGTCTGCAATTCCAGATTCTGGGCCGCCCTCAGGTGCCGCAGAACGTGGCGTGAACGACCTCAGCCTCTGACGGCGGATGTGTCAGGTCAACTGCCTCGGGCTGGTCTTCATAGGGACGTGAAAGAACGTCATTCAACCGCTGGAACGGTGCATAGTCGCCCTGCACCGCCGCTTGTATCATCTGTTCCACGCGGTGATTACGAGGAATAAAGGCCGGGTTCGCAGAGGACATGGTTGCCGTTGAGTCGTCCTCGCGTTCCAAGCGAGAATGCCACCCCTCGGACCATGCATCGAATGCCTGAGGATCTGCGAATTGATCCCGCGCCGCGTCACTACCCAGCGCGCGAAACGTATTGGTGAAATCCGCCTGCCCCTGCGCCATCCGTGCCAATAGGTCCGAGATCATCTGCTGATCGCCATCCTCTTTGGTCGCAAGGCCGATCTTGGCCCGGAAACGTGCTAACCAGTTCTGCTGCAACAGGTCGGGCATGGCGTGAATGATCTCGGTCGCTTCCTCAACCGCCGCGTCCTTGTCCTCCATCTGCTGGATCAAGGCGGTGGCCAGTTGAGCCAGATTCCAGACAGCGATGTCGGGCTGGTTCGAATAGGCATAGCGCCCCATCCGATCGATCGAGCTGTAGACCGTATTGGGGTGATAGCTGTCCATGAACGCACAAGGGCCGTAGTCGATTGTCTCTCCGGCAATCGAACAGTTATCGGTATTCATCACCCCATGGATGAAACCAACACTCATCCATGCCGCAATCAACTCGGACTGCACCTGTACGACGGCGCGCAACAGGCCCATGGGTCCATCGGCTTGTGGGTAGTGACGTTCAATCGCGTATTCGGTCAGGCGGCGCAGGCTGTCCAACTGTCCCCGCGCAGCAAAAACCTGAAACGTCCCCACACGCAAATGACTGCGCGCAACACGGGTCAGGACAGCACCGGGCATTGGGCCCTCGCGCAGCACGATCTCTCCGGTCTCGACAGCCGCCAGAGCTCGTGTGGTGGGAATGCCCAGCGCGTGCATCGCCTCGGATACCACATATTCACGCAGCACAGGCCCCAGCCATGCGCGCCCGTCCCCTTGACGGCTGAAAGGCGTGGGGCCCGATCCCTTCAGCTGAATATCACGGCGCACGCCGTCTGTTCCGACAGTCTCGCCCAAAAGCACCGCGCGGCCGTCTCCCAACTGGGGATTGTAGTTGCCGAATTGATGCCCCGAGTAAAGCTGTGCGATCGGCTCTGCCCCCTCGGGTAGCGTATTCCCGGCAAAGGCTTCGGCCATATCCTGCACCTCACCAGGGCTCACACGAAGGATCGCCGCAAGATCGCTGTTAAAGGCGATCAGTTGCGGCGCTCTCACTGGCACCGGGGCCTGCCGAGCGTAAAAGCTGTTGGGAAGGCGGGCGTAGCTGTTGTCAAACGGGATCGTAAGGGTCATGCGGCAAACATATTCCTCCTCTGCGTGAATACCATAGCGGATCGCGCGATCCCGTGCATAATCGCCCCAAACACCCCGAGGGCCCCATGACCGCACAAGAGATTATCGACCACCTGAACCTGCAACAGCACCCCGAAGGCGGCTGGTTCCGCGAGACATGGCGCGCCGACAACGCAGGCCGCGCCACCGGCACCTGTATCTACTTCCTACTGGCCGAGGGGGAATGCAGCCACTGGCACCGTGTCGACGCGACCGAGATCTGGCTGTATCACGCTGGCGATCCGCTGATATTGTCGCTCAGCGCCTCGGATGACGGCCCGGCGACCGAACATTTCCTATCCTCAGATCTAACCCAAGGCGCGCCCCAACTGATCGTTCCCAAAAACCACTGGCAGGCTGCGCGCAGTACTGGCGCCTATACGCTGGTCAGCTGCACGGTTTCTCCGGGGTTCGAGTTCGACGGGTTCGAGCTGGCTGCGCCGGGTTTCGATATACCCAAGAGCTAAGCCATGGATCACCGCGCCCTCATCGCGTCCATTCCAGCCGAGACTAAAGACAAGCTACAAGAGCGGTCCAACACGGCCGGGCTGCGGCATCTGGCGCTGTATCTACTGGCGTTGTCTGCCACCAGTATCGGCATCATCGCGCGGGTGCCTTTCTGGCCTTTGCTGATCCTGCCTCAGGGTATCCTGTTGGTCTTCCTCTTTACCCTCAGCCATGAATGCACGCACAAGACGCCGTTCAAATCCCCTTGGATGAATGAGGTCGTGGGCCATCTGGTGGCGACTCCGATTGCCCTGCCCTTTGTCTGGTTCCGTTATTTTCATCTGGCCCATCACAAATGGACCAACCACCCCGAGAATGATCCCGAACTGGGTGGCAAACCCAAGCCCGATAACTGGCCTAGCCTGCTGATTTACCTCAGCGGCTGGCCCTATTGGCGCGGCATGGCGCAGGTTCTGGTGCAAAATGTTCGTGGCCGGATCAACGCGCCCTATCTACCGGCGCGTCAGCACAAAGCCATGCGGCTGGAGGCGCGGGTGCTGCTGGGCCTCTACGCCATAGCGCTTGTCAGCCTATTTATATCACCCGTGCTGTGGTGGCTGTGGCTGCTCCCCGTTCTGGTCGGCCAGCCCTTTCTAAGGCTGTACCTTCTGGCCGAACACGGGCTCTGCCCGCCGGTCGCAAATATGCTCGAGAATTCCCGCACCACCTTCACCAACCGCCTGATCCGCTTTCTGGCCTGGAACATGCCCTACCACGCCGAGCACCACGCTTTTCCGAATGTCCCTTTTCACCAGCTACCAGCGTTACACAAGTGGACCCGAGCGCATTTGAAATCGACGTCAGACGGGTATGGTGCGTTTTCGGTGGAGTATGGGCGGTCGGTTGAGCGTTAGTGCAGATTATTCTGTGAAAACCGGAACGAAAAAGCTGAAATTTGCGGATTTCAGATGAACCAAATCGCCATCGTGATTTTCCCCAGTCAAGCGCACAGGATCGTACCCGAAGCGAAAGACCAGAAAACCAGCCACATTGGCCTCAATCGCTTCTTTATCGACATCCCTCAGACCATCCAAAGCACGGCTCCCGCTCAACAAGTATGTGTTGTATTCCAGCCGAAGGCCATCTTCTTGGCTCTCAGCGCTCAGTTGGATTTCAAGCGCTTCTTTCCGTTCCTCGCCCCAATCGCCAAGAAACGTCACGCTTGCTTGGATTGGAAGAAAATATGATCGATACAGACACGCCGTCACCGCGACACGCGTATCGAGATCTGGTGCGCCTTCTGACCTCGCCCGACTGGACCCCGCGGGGAAAAAATTGCCCGGTTTTTTGTCTTCAATTGGATTTTTGCGAAAACCCTTCAGTTCCGCAGACAATGAAACCGGGTCGAAATGTTCGGGGCAAGCATGCTCCGCCACCTGGATGGAAACGTTGGAGTCGGGTGTTTCTGGTGGGACAACCTTCCATTCGCGCGCATGAACAACTTGGCCTAGTACAACGAACAATACGCCACACAAGAGAAATGCTCGGCTATTCATCTATGTCGCTCGCCAGCACGATATCAAAATCCACAAATGCCCGAACATCCACTGGCATCGTGTCCCCGCCACTCTTTTGGTCGAAAGGAACATCCGCTGCAAAAAACTCGATGTACAAACTTCCAGGACTGTTACCGTGGTGAAAATCGAATGGAAATATGCCCGTGGATTCTATTTCACCTTCTTCGGAAAGTAGATTGGAACTTCCATACCCTATCCGAAGTTGATCAGTGGATGGCTCCAACACCCAATCTGATCCGGCGGTGAAATCTCCAAGGTCTCCCGACAAATCAATTGTTGCGCGCACAAAAGCAAGAAATCCGCTATTTTCGCAAAAAAAGAGCTTACCGCTCAAGTTAAGGCTGCTGGCCTTCCGAAACTCCACCCTAGCTGTGTCCGTGTTCGAAAACCGCGCACTCGAAACAGTTATTGCGCTCCGTGTAACAGTTTTGTCTTCTTCAATCTTGCCCGACCTTCTTACTGTGACCGGTTTACGGCGCGACTCTGGTGGCAAAAATGGATCGTAGTTGGTGCCAAGGGATTCATATTCCTTTTGAAAAGTTATCGAAACAAGCCTTTGGGGCGCTTCGCACCCGGACTCGTTTTCATACAACAACGGTGTAGCTTCGACCCCACGGATATACTGACGAAAAGAAATTTTTTGGTCCGCGCCCTTGGTTATTCCCACGCTCGCCAAAACAAACAAACACGCCGATGCAGGCACATTCAAAAACCGAAAACGCAAAAACGAAAACATGTTAACTAACTTATAGGTTGTACCTCAAAATACAACCGGCTCAGCCTGCGGCGACACTACTCACCACACCCCCACCGACAAGCGCTTTGACCCCGGTTGTCCCCGGACAAGAAGTCGGCAGGCCCCGCGCCACGCGGACGGCGAGGTAGGCGAAGGCTTGGGCTTCCAGCATATCTCCGTCCAGACCCACGGCCTCGACCGGCTCGACCGCGCAATCGAGGCCCGCGCGCAGCATGTCCATCAGCACCGGATTTCGACGGCCTCCGCCCGTCACCAGCACACGCGCGGGGGGTTTGGGGCAATGCTCCATCCCCTGCATCACGCCTGCGGCGCACATGCCGGTCAGGGTTGCCACGGCATCGGCGTCCGAGAGTTCCTGCACCAGACGGATCATCTCGGCAAAGTCGTTCCGGTCCAGCGATTTGGGGGGCATCTTGCGAAAGAACGGCTCGGACAGAAACAGCTCCAGCGCACCCGCCTCGACCGACCCTTGGCGGGCCAGCGCGCCGTCCCGGTCCATCGGCAGGCCCAGCCGCGCCTGCATCAGGTCATCCACGGGCGCATTGGCCGGGCCGGTGTCAAAGGCCAGCAGCGCGCCGGGGGCCTCGGGGCCGTCAAAGCTGGTATCCACATAGGTCAGGTTCCCCACCCCGCCCAAGTTAAGAAAACACAAGGGTTCAGTCGCGCCAATCCACTTGGCGCAGGCAAAATGGAAGAACGGCGCCAGCGGAGCACCCTCGCCCCCCATCGCCACATCGTCGCTGCGGAAATCCCACACGACCGGAACACCCAGCGCCTGTGTCAGACCGTCGCCGTCGCCCACTTGCAACGTCCCACGCCCGCGCGGCTCATGCGCCAGGGTCTGGCCGTGAAAGCCGATCAGGTCGATCTCGTCAAACTCGGACAGCGCCTCGGCATGGGCAACCGTCACCAACTCGGCGGCGGCATCGACGTCGGGCCCGTGCCACTGGCCTAGCGCGGCCCGTAAAATGGCGCGCTCGGCATCTGAATAGGCCCGGTATCCGCTGGGACCAAAGCCCAGAATGCGCACACCATCGGTTTCGACCACAGCCGTATCAACACCGTCCAGAGACGTGCCCGACATGGCGCCCAATGCCCTGACTGCGCCTGTTTTGCTGATCGCCCGACCCATGTTTGCCCTCGTGTTCCTCACGCCCGTTGATCCGGCGCGTTGGCCTCAACCTGCACGGTAACGCGAAGACAGTGCAAGCCACATCGGGTGTGGCGCGCGCTTTTCGTGCAAAAGGTGCCTTTTCCTTGCCACCCCCACCGCCTATACACTGCCCCGCAACATAAACCCAAAGGGCACGGATATGACCTACCACCCCAAATCGGATTTCATCGCCACGATGATCGAGCGCGGCTTTCTCGCCGACTGCACCGATTATCAGGGCCTTGACGAGGCGCTGATCAGCGGGGTGCAAACAGCTTATATCGGCTATGACGCAACGGCGCAGTCGCTGCATGTGGGCCACCTGATGAACATCATGGTGCTACGCTGGCTGCAAAAGACCGGCCACAAGCCGATCACGCTGATGGGTGGCGGTACGACCAAGGTGGGTGACCCCTCGTTCCGGTCGGATGAACGCCCCCTGCTAGGCCCCGAACAGATCGACGCAAATATCGCAGGAATGCAGAAGGTGTTCGCCAAGTACCTGTCCTATGATGACAGCGAGACCGGCGCGCTGATGCTGAACAATGCGGAATGGCTGGACAGCCTGAATTACCTCGATTTCCTGCGCGATATCGGGCGGCATTTCTCGGTCAACCGGATGCTGTCTTTCGAGTCCGTAAAATCGCGGCTGGATCGCGAACAATCGCTGAGCTTCCTCGAATTCAACTACATGATCCTGCAGGCCTATGACTTCCTAGAGCTGAACCGCCGCTATAGCTGCGTTCTGCAGATGGGTGGATCGGACCAGTGGGGCAATATCGTCAACGGTATCGACCTGACCCGCCGCGTATTGGATCACGAGATCTACGGCCTGACCACACCGCTGTTGACCACCAGTGACGGCCGCAAGATGGGCAAGTCGCAGGGGGGCGCAGTCTGGCTAAACGGAGACATGCTCAGCGCGTATGAATTCTGGCAATTCTGGCGCAACACCACCGACGCAGACGTAGGGCGTTTCCTAAAGATATTCACCGAACTGCCCGTCGATGAATGCGACCGCCTGGCCGCGCTGCAAGGGTCCGAGATCAACGAAGCCAAAATCCGCCTCGCCAACGAAGTCACGACCCTACTGCACGGGGCCGAGGCCGCAGCTACAGCCGAAGCAACCGCGCGTGAGGTCTTCGAAAAAGGCGGTGTGGGCGATGATCTTCCGACCCTGACTGTCGGAGCAGCTGAGTTGCCTGCCTCGATTGTTCAGCTGATCGTGAAGTCTGGATTGGCCAAGTCCGGAAAAGAAGCAAAGCGCCTGATCGCCGAGAACGGAGCCAAGCTGGACGACGCCCCCTTGACCGACGCAGGGTTGATGATCGACGCAGACGCGCTGTCTTCGCCGATCAAGTTGAGCGCCGGGAAGAAACGTCACGCTTTGGTGCAACTGGGCTAAAACCCATACGCCTGTTCCTGAAAAAAACGGCCACCTTGCAGGGTGGCCGTTGTCATTTCATATGCGGGTTAAGTTAACGGTTCCCACGGTTGCCATTGTTCCCACCGTTGCCATTGCCACCACCTCCATTGCCCGAGCCGCCGCCCTGACCATTGTTGCTGCCGCCATTACCGGTGCCGGGGCCGGAACCGCCAGTGTTGCCGCCGCCATTGCCGGGGTTACCGTTGTTTCCATTACCGTTACCGGGGCCACCATTGTTGCCTCCGTTCCCCTGACCGCCAGCGCCGTTACCGCCTCCGTTGTTTCCGCCATTTCCGTTGCCGCCGCCGCCGTTTCCAGAGCCGCCGCCCTGCCCATTGTTACCGCCGCCGTTGCCGGTGCCCGGACCAGAACCCCCGTTGTTGCCACCACCGTTTCCGGGGTTGCCACCATTGCCGTTGCCGTTACCAGGGCCTCCGTTGTTGCCGCCGTTGCCACCGCCGCCATTACCGGGGCCATCGCCGCCACCTCCGTTACCAGGGCCATCGCCACCGCCGCCGTTACCGGGGCCATCGCCACCGCCGCCATTACCGGGACCATCGCCGCCGCCGCCGTTACCGGGACCATCGCCGCCGCCGCCGTTACCGGGGCCGTCGCCACCGCCGCCATTACCGGGACCATCGCCTCCACCGCCATTACCGGGGCCATCACCGCCGCCGCCACCATTGCCGGGGCCATCGCCGCCGCCATCACCGGGGCCGCCGCCCCCTGCTCCGGGACCAGCATCCGCGAACTGTTCGCTGCTGCGGCTTTCTCCGTTCAAACCCGTTGCACCTATCGAAGCAGTCGGAAGATCGGTCAGCAAACCGGTCAGGCCCGGGCATTGTTCGCTGGTGACCCGCAGCGTGGTATCGAAATCCGCCTGTCGCTGCAGACGTTCCAGAAAGCTGGGTGTTACTTGCGCGCATTCGCACAGAGACGCGTAGTCTCCTCGTTTGGTCGCGTCGCGCGCCGTTTTCCAGTTACAGGTCTCTGTCGCAGCAGCGACCTCGCCTACATAAATTACTCCAGCCAACGGGACGACAAGCAGCCCGCAAGCACTACCTTTCAAAAATTTTCGCATCACAGCACCTCCAATCGCAAAACACTCAAATTCCCGAATTTCTTCAGTCACGAAGTGGCGACCGGGCGTGAAAGGCGGATTAACCGAATATGAGAATACCTTTAGGTTTTGCGCCCCAGACACAACAAACCCATGCTCGATCACTGGACACCGAGGGGGTTGCCAAGTTAATGAACACTTGTTCATATCACTCGGAGGAACCTGCAATGCAGCTATCGAACACCGCCGCCGTGATCACCGGAGGCGCCTCGGGACTGGGCGAAGCTACAGCACGCCATTTCGCGGATAAGGGCGCGCAGGTAACGATTCTGGACCGCGATGCCGACCGTGGCCCGCAGGTCGCAGCCGAGATCGGTGGCCATTTCACACCAACGGACGTCACCGACGAAGCATCTGTTTCCAAAGCAATGGCCTTCGCAGTTGAGCGGATGGGACGCATTACCGCAGCCGTGAACTGCGCCGGGATCGCTGTGGGCGTCAAGACAGTTGGACGAGAGGGCCCACATCCTCTGGACGCGTTTCAACGCACCATAGACATCAACTTAGTCGGCACATTCAACGTATCCCGCCTGGCGGCGGTCGAGATGGCCAAGAATGACCCCGAACCCGATGGCGCGCGTGGTGTGATCATCAATACCGCCTCAATCGCTGCGTTTGATGGACAAAAAGGCCAGGCCGCTTACGCGGCTTCGAAAGGCGGGGTCGTAGGCATGACCCTGCCCATGGCGCGCGATCTGGCGTCCTCGGGCATTCGTGTGATGGCAATTGCGCCGGGCATCTTCATGACCCCCATGCTGGCTGGGCTGCCTGAAGAGGTACAGCAACAGCTGGCCGCCGATGTGCCCAACCCTGCTCGTCTGGGCGATCCGCGCGAATACGGGCGACTCGTCGGGTTCATCGTGGAAATGGGCTATCTTAACGGAGAGGTCATCCGGATCGACGGGGCGCTCAGGATGCGATGAACGCCACGCAAAACTCTGATAAATAACGATAAAAAACGATGCCTGCGGAAATCCTGTCCGCAGCATCAGCCCCACGCCAAAGTCTATTCAGATCACAATTTATCAGGCCGTGTCAGGCTAAAGTGGAACGGAAATGGAATGGGGTTTATACCAATCTGACACTCTGTGGTGGCCCGTCAGCGCTGGAACGCCGACGAGCCGGAACCACGTCAAGTTAGGAGAACTACCGTGGCTCGAAGACTGAATAAGAAAGAAGAACAGGCAAGACAACTATTATGGGAAGCGCATGATCTGCTGAAGGGCAATCCATCTGCGACGAACCTGATCAATTCTGCGATCGACGCGATCGAAGCGACCGACAAATCAAAAGACCGGACCAATAAGGACTATGACGCGCTTCAGCCTGGAGCACGGCCGATGAAAGACGAAAAGCGGCGCGGTCTGATAATGCGGCACGGTAAGTCTACCGGACGATACTGGCTGTATCGGACGGTCTGCCCCCAGGCGAAAAAGCAGGTGGAAATCCGCATCGGGGCATACAGCCTGCCAACGGACAAAGCCGGACCTGCCGAAGGGTCCGACGACAATAAACCAAGTGACGCCGAAAAAGTTCTGATCGACAAATACGGCACAGCTGAACTGGTGAAGATCAAAGACGCCCGGCACATCTGGAAGCTACTGGATGCCCGGCGCAAGGACGGTTTGCCCTTCACGGACGACGAAGGCAAACCCCTGCCCCTGGCTGCAATGCTTAAACCTCTCGGCCATAGCGAAACCGAATACACGGTCCGCTGGCTTTGCGAGAAATACCTGCACGAATACGCCTATGCCACCAACATCGATGGCCAGCCGGTCAAGCGGTCCGCGTATGACGACGAGCGGCTGATCGAAAGATTTCTGCTGCCCGAATATGGCGACATGCCTCTCGTCGACTTCAATGCAGCGGTGATTGACGAGCTATTGGATGGTCTGGAAGGAACACCGCGCCAACAGCAAAAGCTGTTCAGCCTGCTGCATGTGATGAACGCTGTTGCCAGAAAAAAGCCGCCAAAGCGTGCAAAGCTCCGCATCACCAAAAACTGGGTGCCCAACGAGATCAAAAACCCGATGCCGGAAGTCACCGAGATCGTCACGCATGAGACGAAACGGTACGTTAGTTCAAACGAGGAGATCCAGCGTTACGCTGAAAACCTGATCAACACGCCCGGCCCCAACAACGACGCTTTGCTGCTCCAGCTTCAAACCTTCGCCCGTGTCAACGAGATCGCCGGAATATCCTGGAAAGAGATCGATCTTGAGCGCAAAATCTGGACGCTGCCTGCCGAGCGCGCAAAGAACGGACATGAACACAAGGTCTATTTGTCCGAGCAGTCCGTCGCGCTGCTCGAACGCCGCCGTGCTGAAAACCCTGGCACCGAATGGGTGTTTCCGTCGTCAAAGATCGCAAACGCGCCCATCGCAAAGCAAACCCCGATCCATACGATCGCGGCCAACCGTGCTGCCTTTCAAGTTGACGATCGGTTTACATCGCACGCGGGTCGACGTCGTGGGCTGACCTGGCTGCGCGAAAACGGGGTGAATAAGGAAATACGGGATGCCGTCTCAAACCACCACGTCAGCGGGGTCGACGACGACTATTCAGGCACCGCCAATATGGAAAGCCTCGCCCGTGTCGCTGTCCAGCGCTGGTGCGACTTCATCCATGCCAGCGAAAGCACGAACAACGTCGTAACGCTGAAAGGTGCGCAATGAGGTCGCCAAAGCTCGGCGGGTGGGCTGTTCGCGGCAAACCACCGGTCATTGAGCCAGACCCGACCTATGACGAACTGCTGGCCGAGAACGACGCCCTGCGTGAAGAACTGGCCTGGTATAACGACTGGGCAACGGATCTGTTGGCCAAACTATCCGTATCGCATGGGGATGTGACCGAGCTGCTGAAGCAGGCCAAAGACCGGCTCGATCAGGCAAAGACGGCGTCCCAAAAGGCAGGAGACAAACGCCGGGCAAAAACCGATGCGTTCTGGCAGCCCTGGGAGGCACGCTTTCAGGAATTGTCGGAAACCAAACCACGCCACGAGATTATCGGGATCATCGAGCGCGAAATGGGCTGTGCCGATGCGTTTCTGCCGGGCAAAGAGAAAAAAGAAGAAGCTCCGATCGCGGCCACCATCCGAGCGCGGATGAAAAAAGTCGGTCTGTTCAAATAAAAACGTAATTCACCGCCGATGCGTAACACGGTGAGTTTTTCCAAATAGGTATGCGTTGAAGTGTCCTGATTCATACGGAGACTCCAAATGCAGACAGAAAACACACCACGCGGCCCGATGTCTGGTCGCCTGGTGACCCTAACCGAAGCCGAAGAACGCGGATTTGGAAGCCGGCCCTCACTGTATCGGCGCATCCAAAGCGGCGTCTACAAAGCCACGAAAATTGAAGGTTCGCTTCTACTGATCGGGGATAGCCTCGATGAGGCGGTCGAACGTGGCCTGATCGAACCCGATCAAGCGGCATAATCGACTGCATAATGGAATGGGGCGCAAAACAGCCCGTCCAAACCGCAGTCATCCACGGATGAACACTCCGTTACCTCAAATCCTCAAAAGAAACCCGCGCCAAAACAGCACGGGCCAAGGGAGAAAATCACATGTCTTCAAATATAAAAGATTTCCGGCAGAAGCCCAAATCGACCAAGACCAGCTTCAGCTTTGACGGCGCAGCGGCCAACCGCCCTACCGTCTTAGAGCCCGGCGTCTACACCCTGAAGATCGAAGACGGTCGCATCGAACGCAATGCGCGCGGCAACGATCTCATGACTATCAGCTTCAAAACCGACGGCGACGAGATCGTCCGGCCTTGGGCAATGATGGTGCAATCAACCAGCGCAGCCAACGTCGAACTGGCCGAAGAAAACACCGCGATCGCAAAAGAACTGATCGGCGCTTGTGGTGTCGATGCCGCCGGAGATCCGAACGCAGTCCTGAAAAGCTGCATCGGGGTTGTCGTGATGGTCCAACTGGGTGTTCGCACCGCCAACGACAAAACCCGAAACACGATCAAAGCTGCTCGGCCTGCCGATATCGGCGTGGAAGGCGGTGCAGCATGAACCGCGAAACAAGACACGATCTAGATACCACCCGTCGTATCGTGCGTTCCCTGGCCCAATCCCTCCTGACTATCGTGGAAGCGGAACACGCCACCCGCGACCCAGATGAGTACGAGCGTTTGTGCGATGTGGAAAACGAGCTGATCAAGATCGCCGTGAAGGTCGCTGAAAACTGCCGTGCCATTGATGATGTGCTTCTGGCAGCGGAACCTATACTGCACACGATCCAATCGCTCGGTAACGTACCCAGACGCCCCGAAAACCACTCCGACGGCATTCAAGTCAAAGACCCACGGGAGGATGCGCACTTCTATCCAGACGAGGATGAACGGAAGGCGCTCCGTGGTCTGTGTCAACAACTGGTGGACGTGTTTCGGACGCCATACGAAGACATCCCACTCTGATGTCCGCGCCAACAACATTCGCTGAAACAGCGATCGAACTGCATCGGGGTGGGTATCGACCCATTCCGTTGCGTGCTGAAACAAAGATCCCCTCTGTCGGAGGCTGGAACGAACTCAACGATCGCCCCTGGGAACTGTACGAGGTCGAAAACGCCGTCTGTGCCCTGCCTGACGAGGCGTGCGGCATTGCTGTCCAGAAAACGCTTTGTGCCGTCGACGTCGATATCCTCGACGACACTATCGCCAGCCAGGTTTCTGAAATCCGTGATGCCGTGCTTGGCAAGACCCCGTTGGTCCGCATCGGTATGGCACCAAAGTCCCTGACTATCTTTCGATCAGACGGGACAACGCGCAGCCGGAAACCGCACCCGATCGAGATATTCAGCGGATCGGGCCAGGTGGCTTTGTTCGGGTGGCACGCACGAGCAGGACGCCCATACCTGTGGCCGGATAAATCGCCGATGAACCTGGCAATAAACGATGCGGAAATCCCCATCGTCAGCGGTGCTCTGATCGATACGTTTCTGGCCGAAGCTGCCCCAATCCTTGCCCCGCTAAGGCAGGCACGGAGAACAAACAGCGCAGGCGGTGGATCGTTTGATTGGTTCGAGCGCGCGTCTGAACTCCAGGCGATGGGCCTCGATTGGCTTGAGATCACGAAAATGATCACGGCGGACGCTATGTGCAGCGGCCTCGGTCGCCACGACGCTGTCTGGACAACCGCCAACATCGCGTGTCGGGCTGGCCGGACTTCCGACGAATACCTGGCTGCCCTGCGGTTCTATGCGCCCGGTCTGATCGAATACGTCGACGCCTCTGACAACTACACCGATCGAACACTCGACCGGATCTTCGGCGAATAGCCTCGGAAATTGGGGCGCAGTGGAATGACGCCCCATTACCCACCGAAACAAAGACAACGCAACGGACAACGTCTCCGTTGCAAAGGGATAAATCACATGAACCATCAAAATCCTGACGACTTCGACGAACTCGACCCGGATGCGATCGAAACCGAAGACAGCCCGTATGCCAGCGCCCAAGGCAACAACGATGTGCTGGAGATTATCACCAGCCGCATAGACGCTTTAGATGTCGACGATGTGGACAGCCTCCTGGACGAACTGAAGCTGCTACGCACATCAGGCGGCGCGAATTTGCCGGGGATGCGGAACAAGATCCTGTCGACCCTCAAGTCCGCCAAATGGTCCGTCAACGCAGCGGAACTGGACAAGATCCTGGCTGGCAAGACGACCCCCGAGGAACAGACCGACGACGAAGCCCTGGCAGCCGAACGCGAAAGACAGCGCCAAGAACGGATTGCCTATATCGAGGGGGCTGTTCCTGATCTGCTGGATGATCCCTATCCGATCAAACGCATCATCCGGCTCGTCCACCGCCTGGGTGTGGCCAATGAAGAACCCGTCATTACCGCGACGATCCTCGCAGCAACCACACGCAGCATGGAAAAACCGATCCACCTGCTGGTCACCGGCGCGTCATCCAGCGGGAAATCATTCGTTGTTGCGCAGACGTTGAAGCTGTTGCCGCAGGCTGCTGTCGACAAAATCACGGACATGTCGGCCACGGCCCTATTTGACACGCCAAACCCTATTGCAAACACGGTCCTGTTTCTGGCTGAAGCCTCGCTCTTGCAACGCGACGACAAAGACAACGCCTTGCAGACCGCCTTCCGTGAACTGATGGAGGACCAGCTGGCAAAGCGTATCGTGCGGGTGCCAGATCCCGACGGTGGGTGGATCTCTACCGAGCAATACGCCGAAGGCCCGGTCGCACTCGTTATGACCAGCACGACCGAGCTGCAAGAAGAACTGGCAAACCGGGTCATTACGATCCCAAGCGACGAAAGCGTTCTACAGACCAAAGCTATCGGGGCACGAACCGCCGCAGCTTTCCAGCCCCTCGACCGAGATCCAACCATCGATCACGCTGTCGAGGCAGAACGCCTGTTTCACGAATATCTGCAATACGGCGTGAACCGGGTTCAAATCCCCTTTGCGGATCTGGTCGCTGACCTGAGCGACACCAACGCCGTTCGGTATCGGCGCGATCTACGACACACCCTGTCGCTGGTCTGCGCATCTGCCCTTCTGCACCAGCGGCACCGCGATGTTGTCGACGGGCATGTGATCGCCTCGATCGAGGATTACGCTATTGCGCGCTCTGTCGTCGAACCCGCCCTGCGCGCCGACGCCGACGCAACCCAAAACTCCAAGATCATTGACCTTGTGCGTGCCGTCGAAGAACTGATCGTAGAACGACAGGCCAGCATCGGTGCCGGTTGCAGTTTCGGTCAGCCTGTCGGGATCTCCATCCCAATCCGCGATATTAGTGTTCGGATTGGACTACAAAGCAGCCAAACATCTGCACGCCTGCGTGAAGCTGTCGAGGCTGGTGTTCTGACCAACAGCGAAAACCGGTCCAGACAGCCCCCGTGCCTATCCATCGGCCCAAAGACGCTGGACGACGCAGGGCATTGGATATTGCCACCCGTTGCGCTGATACAGGCCAAGATGGAGCAGGACACATGATCGGCACCCCGCATCGGCTGGCCGGCGTGCGGTGCAACTGGCCGGTGGTGGACCGGCTAGTCGACCGGCTAGTTATCTTCATGAAACTAAACAGTAAATCGGCACTAGCCGGCTATCCGGTCGATTTCCGGGGGGGCGTATGGGGCGGGGTATATCGCAATAGACACATACCCCCCTTTGTATACCCCCGAAAAACCACCGGCCAGCCGGCTAGTCAGGATTACGTCAATGAAATCATAGACATAACTAGCCGGTCGACTAGCCGGTCCACCACCGGCCAGTGCAATCCAGACCGGACAGCCCAAGAAAGCAGGAGAACAACACATGCGTAAATACATCGAGATTTCAAACCACGAGCTGCTGGATCTGGACAACGGCAACCGTCTTGTCCACGCCAAACTCCGCTTTGGATCCGGACTTGAGATCCACACGTCGGACAATGAGCTGATAGCCAAGACCGAAAGCCAGAACACCTGCGATGTGTGCGGGTGGCCGCTGGCTCTGCATGACGTGCTGCCTAACACGACCGGAACAAGCCTTCTGTGCTGCTATCTATGGGATGAGGATCCGATGGGTATTGCCTACGACGCAGTCGACATTCCTGCCTGGCACTGTTGCCCATCTCTCCAATTCCTTGTCCCTCTGACCCCTCTGGATCACCTCGACACCCACGGCGCGATCCTCAAACAGGCCAACGGCCACACCTACGTCGGTCTGAACAGCGGGGAAATATACAGAACCCTGCCTGCCGCACTGGAAGCGACCAAACAATCCTTGAAGGACCACCAAGACTTCATCGACCTCATGCAGCAACGTGCGGAGAAAGCGCGTGGCTGATCTATTCGCACGTAAATCGGTCAGTATCGGGGGGGATAGTGGAACGGATGCCCCTAGACCCGCCAATAACAGGGCACCAAAACGGATAAACTGTCCGTCTACAGCTTTGCGGCGGCTGGTTGCGGCTGAAGGAACAATCGAACGCCACCCGCGCCAAGGTATTCGTTTTACCTGCGACGATCCGGAAGTGACGCACTGGATCGACCAGAACATCGACACGATCACAAAGCTCGTGACCCCGAACATCGACGAGACTGCGCGCAACCAGGTGTCCGCCATTCTGGGCCAGCACGAAGTCATCGTCGTCGAGGCCAACGATGCCGATGATCACATCGACACCCTTCTGCGCAACGCCGATCGCACTGGCTGTCTGGCTCTGGATACGGAAACAGCGCCAACGGATGACAACATCGGGTGGATCCCCGTCAAAATCACCAAGACCGGCACGGTGGCCAAACGCCAACCAAAAGACGGGCTTGCCGGTGCTGCTCTGGATCCTCTGCGCTCTAATATCCGTTTGGTCCAGGCATGGGCCGGGATCGGCCCGATCGTGCTGTTCGATTGCAAGAATGGCGGGATCGAAAACCTCGTCCCTCTGGTGACTGACACACCGGCGATCGCCCTGCATAACGCGACGTTTGACGTGAAATTCTTGCTCGATGCCGGGATCGAGCCAACGGTGCGGATCTTCGACACGATGACAGCCAGCGTGCTGATCGATGGGGCTGTTCGGCCGGGTCTTGGCGATGCAGCGCGAAACTATCTCGACCTCGCCCTGCCAAAGACCTTGGGCGCATCCGATTGGGGCGGTGAACTAACCCTCGATCAGCTGGCTTATGCGGCTGCCGATCCTCTGATCGCCTTCAAACTCTGGGAATTCCAGCAACAGCGGTTCGATGAACAAGACATTCAGGCGCAATGGATCCTGGACAACGCAATCGTTGCCTACGCACGGATGGAACTGGCCGGGATGCCGTTTGATCGCGCCGCACACGCCGAGAAAGTGGCTGAATGGAACACCCACCACACCGATGCGGTTTTGCGGCTGTACGAGGCTACACGTCGACAGCTAGACGCCAAACCAACCCCAAACCAGCTGGCTGCATATATCGAGGGGGCCGCACCCGTCGAGGTACTGCAAACCTGGCCCACGACTAAAACCGGAAAACTGTCTACCGACGCACAAACGCTCAAGCTGAGGGGCAGCGAAATACCGGGAATTGCGGAATACCGGGAACTGGCAGTCTTCGACAAAGCCCTGTCGACATACGGTGCAAACCTCGCTGCCAATATCGGCGTTGATGGTCGAATTCACGCCTCGTTCAAATTGGGCGGCGCGAGAACAGGGCGCACTGCAAGCAGCGGTCCAAACCTGCAAAACCAACCCGCACGCAATCCTCTTCTGCCCGGCTATCGCGATATCTTTGCCGCTCCTGATGGTCGGAAGCTGATGGCTGCGGACTACTCGCAGATAGAACTGCGCGAGGTGGCAGAACAATCCGGCGATGCCAACATGCGGGGCGCGTTTCAAAGTGGTGAGGATCTGCACGACAGAACCGCTCGGCTCGTCATGGGAACAGACAACCCGACCAAAGCAGAACGATCCGCTGCCAAAGCATGTGCCTTCGGTCTGATCTACGGCGCGGGTGCCCGTGGCTTTGCACAGTATGCAAATGCAACATTCGGTTTGAGCCTGGATTTTGCTGAGGCGAAACACCTGATCAACCGGTTCTTCAGCGCCTATCCGCAGCTGCGTGCCTGGCAAAGCGGCCTGATCGAAACCTGTCGGTCGACCGGATACGTCTCAACGCTTGGCGGTCGGAGGTGGTGGTTTGATTGGCGTGCACGCGATGCCGACGACCCGGTTCTGGACGAACTGCCCGACTACGCGATCGAAGATGCAATCAACGGCTTTGAGCGGAACTTCAGCCTCAATCTGCCTGTGCAAGGAACATGTGCAGAAGTTCTGAACTGCGCGATCGCAATGATCGACCAGGCTATCAAAGACACATCCACCCGCATCGTTGCCGTGGTTCATGACGAGATCGTCTTTGAGTTCGACGACGACCCAGAAACTGAGCGCCGTCTTCGTTTGCTCGTCGCTCAGAAAATGACGCGCGCCTGGTTGTCGTTCCATCCGACAGCGCCGTGGCGCGGCCTTGTCGACATAAACACCGGTCAAACTTGGGGGGAGACGAAATGACCAAACACGGATGCCCGGAATGTGGTCTGCTTTACGGAGCAGACCGACCTGAAACATGGCAGGAAAGCCGCAAAGTAAGGTGCGGCGTGGAAAAACCTACCTATATGCCCTGTCCTAACTGCTTTGTTAGCGGACACCACATCCGTTGCGCTGCCTGCTCGGACGATTTGATCGAAAACGGCGACTGTGTGTGGCCAACCTGTGTATCCGAAACCTGCGCTGGATGGGGTGTCGACACTGCCGACCTACCGATCGACCTGCATCGGGCTGGGTTTGAATACGTGATCGGGCTGGATGCCTACGCATATTCTAATGGCGCGAGTGGTCACCCAGGCGTCCGCCTTATCATCGAAACCGATGCCGACCAGCCGGTGATCACCTTCATCAGCTGGTCACCAAAAGCCACCGCCTTCCGAAAAGCGGTATGGCGCACATTGTTCGGCACCCTGCCACCCGAGACAGCAAAAGATGCGGCAAACAGCATCGCGGGGGCGGATCAACCCGTCTGGATACGCCACGAGCAGACCGACGGCTTTACCACCATCAAACAGGCAATCCGAGAAAGTGAGATAGTATGAGTATGGAAACGACGAAACGGATCCTGGCGAAAGCCAAGCGTTCCAGCGAACAGCCCCTAGACGGCCAGTTGCGCGACATCCTCGACCCCCTGGTCGATACGGTCACATTCGCAATCACTGTCGACCCCGAAAACCATCGATTGATCGCGGTTTCCACGCCGCTGTTCAACGGACTGAGTGTCGAAAAGCGCTCAGTCGTGATCGACCGTGCGATCGAACTGCTCGAACGCATGAAACTTCCACCTGACCAGCGTTAACCAAAAGGGGAAATCACATGCTAACGCTTATTGCTGCCGGCCGTATCAGCAAAGACGCCGAGGTAAAGACTGTCGGATCGGGCACTGTTACCGAGTTCAGCGTTTGCCCGAGAACTTTTTCCGTTATCAGACGATCTGATACCGGCGATGAAGCTGCAGTGGGCGGGATTTAGCCGCGCTTCACAAGGCAAGACACACCTTTGTCACGCCCCAAGATCACAAAATAGCCGTTGTCGATCTTTAAGGACGCGCAGTTTGAAGACGACGGCAAGGGGTATCATTCGCGCGCGAATGATACCCCCCTGACCCAGCCAACCGCGCACCGCAACACCTCTTCTTACGACCCCTCAGAAAGGTATCATTCCCAGGGGAATGATACCCCCCTGACCCAGCCAACCGCGCACCGCAACACCTCTTCTTACGACCCCTCAGAAAGGTATCAGCCCCAGGGGGCTGATACCCCCCAACCCGCCAAATCTGGAACGCAACTGGACCACAGGGCGCAGGTATCAGCCACGCGTGTCTGATACCCCTCCGAAAGTAAATCATTCGCGCGCGAATGATTTAAAACAGTCCTGTCTACATCGGGGGGACTGCGCGTAACTTAGGGCGCAAATAATATTAAGTGCGAAATAACTTATGGGATCGCGCGCTTCAGCTTTGCCAACTCGCGCTCGATTTCCGAGATCTCAACCCCCGTCGGCGTCCAGGCGATATCGACCGCACGCTGGACTGCCGAACGCACGACTTTCCGCAGAAGTGAGGACAGACGAGCCATCTGCATCGGGTGGGCACGGATCGCCTGTCCGTCAAAATCCTTGTGCGTAGACCGAACAAGCACCGCCATTCCACGATGCAGCCAGATCAACAGGTTTATGCGGCGTCCAACTGCGGATGTGCGATGGCGTCTGGCCAGCCTCGATCGCGCTGTTTGATTGCCCAAAGCCTTACGGTGTCAGCGTCAAAGCCTGCAAAGGTCGAGACCAGAACCATGTCTTCGCCAAAGCACAACCATTTGCGCGCTGTATGGATCAGATCACTACGCTGTCCCGGTGAACTCGCATAGGTGTGCCCTAGTGCATCGGTGACCTGAAGGAACAACACACGCTGAAACAAATACTGTTCCGGACTGACATTCGAGGGAATACCCACATTACAGCTTTTCCGCATTACACCCTCCGTGCCAACAACGCCGCCATTGCCAACGCCAAAACGGTATCGTCATGACTATTGCCAGCGGCTTCCATTTTCGTGTGCCGACCGTTTGGCTTGCGCACAAAGTTCTGCATTTCACTCATAAGGACAGATCGACCAGGACAGTCTTGAGGAACGACCAGTTCGCGGTGATACATCATCTGTTGCAGCCCACCGATCAGGCCAGCTTTTGACGCAACAACTCGCCCTTTCACGATATGGGGCTTTGCCTGCCCACCGCTTATGACGATAGGAACAACAGCCCGCAGGCCGGAGGTGTCGACAAACTCCGCAAACGACTGCCCTGTTCCACCGCTGTCGTATGCCCAGTGCGAAACGCGGTCCACATCGGGTTGAAGCATGTCTGCCATATCCCGAAACGACGTCTGAAGGGGCAACTGCCGCACCAACTCGACCAACCAGATATCATCCTCAAGCCTAAGCTGAACATGGGCCGTAGGGTCCGTTTTCTGGCCGATATCGGTGGCCGCAATGCGCATCAGGCACCCCGTGCAACCAGCTTCGCGCCCGCACGCCGCCGTTCCTCGGGGCCCATGCCGCCATAGACATTGGACCCTGGCGGCTGATAGTCCGCCGAAGGCCGACACATATCGGGTGCCAAAAGCGTAAACATGACAGACGACGCGACGACCTCATCGGCTGATAGGGCCAACAGCGCCTCACCATCCGCCTTGGTCGCCTTTTTCATAAGACTTTCAGCCGCAGACATGCTGGACCGGATATCCTTACGATCCATAAGCGGGGGATCTCCGTCGACGAAATCATCGAAGGACATGACAATCCTGTCAGGCACATAGGGCCGACTGTATCGAAGTGCCTGCGCAGGATCTTTTGCAACACGCCCGTCAAAGTACGAGATCAACCACTTTGCACCCACCGATATCGTCGCCGATTGCGCTTGTCTCGTGTTCACCAGCGCATTGTCAGTGCCCGCATTTAGCATGATCGCGGTGATATTGGTCTGACCATCACGCAGGGGTTCTAGCAATTCCACAGACGCCGGAGCCTGACTAACATCTAGTAAGATAATCACGGGCAGGTGTTCCCGCGTCAGAACTTCATCCCGCCATGCCTGCCGGTCCGCTTTGATCCAACTGCGCAGGGCCGCATGATCTTTTGCCGCAAACCAGCATTTCTGCACCGATATCACCTGTGGGTCTAACCAGGTTTGCCAGTCGTCTTCAGTCTCGCCCCAGAAGACCTCGGCCACCATACAGACCAACGGCTGGTTAGGCTGGCCGCCTGAAATCGCATAAACACGGCCATGCATACGATCTCGTTTAATCTGCCTGCGTCGTCTCATATCCGTGGCCACCCCATTGATCGACGTTTGTCGTTGTCCTCGTCCTGCTGAAGTTTCCGAAACCGCTGTTCCAATGCCGTCTCCTGCGCAGGGATATCCGAGCCTTCAACCTTCAGATCCACATCGGGGGCAAACATTGCGTCCAGTGCCGACGCATCGAACACACTGCTGGCAGACGCAACAAATTCAGCATCCAATTCCTGACGGGCCATAGCCGGTCCAAGACGCCCTCGGATCTCGGCAATCACCGCAGGATCGAAATGCTTCACGTCTTTGGCTGCAACCTGCATGGTTTCAACGCCGTCTTGATGAAACAGTTCATGCAAAAATCCACTCGGACCGTTTGGACTGCTGACCGCGATCAACCTGCCCTGCGAGGCTGTCACCATCGGCATGATGGCCGGAACCAGCTCCTCGCTTTTGATGAAACCGATCTCGTCGCAGATCAACAAATCTGCTGTATATCCCCGCAGGGTACTGGCTCGGTCACCAGGCAAAACAGTTACGGTTGAACCGTTTGCCAAGGTCAGCTTTTCCCGCACGCGCTCCGAATAAACGCCCTGCCCGTCCAAAGCGTCCTGGATCTTATTGCACAACAACTGGCTTTGTCGGAATGAAGGCGAAACGACGATCACCCTAAGCCCTGGTTGTGTGTAGGCCGAATAGGCTGCTTTCGCTCCGGTGATGACGCTCTTGCCCGACTGTCGGCAGGCAATCACACACAACCGATGATGTTGAGAACGCATGATGCGGATCTGAAAGTCGTCCAGCGTGATGCCAAGCGCCTGCTCGGTCCAAACAACCGGATCGGGTGCCGAACCAGCTGCCAATATCGCCTCAGTTCGTGCGATTGTTTGGCGGACGCTCTCCAGTGCTGTCCGCATCGCCACCGACCGTTTTACCAAAGAACTGCTCCTCTTGAGCGCGCGCCAACTGGGTGCGCAACTCCTCGATCTCAGCTGTCAGGGATGCATTCGCTTTCTGAAGACCATCGATCAGTTCTGTCGTTTCAAAGTCTTTGACCAGATCGACATGTGCCAGCCTCTCGACCACCAGACGAACGCATGTGGTGTCGCCCTCCTCAAGACCACGCACCAGGGCCGCTTCAGCCTGCGGAGCCATAGCCCTGATCTTGTCCATGAAGGTCGGATCAACAACACTTCTCGGACCACCCCGTCGCGCCTTCTTGGAAGCCGCTCTTGCCCGAGGATCGCCCTTCTTGAAGGTGCCTGATGTTGGTGGACGCTTTTTCACCGATACTCGCAACCGTTTGACGCTGTATAGACGTTAGGCAGACGCCAACAGACGTCGCCCTGTCGTTACCATATAACACGAAAAACGGGCGCTTTGTATGAATAAAAATGGAATGACTGTAACAATTCACCTTATTGCAAAGGGTAATTAATGGAGAGGTCATCCGCATCGACGGTGCGCTCAGGATGCGGTAAGCCTGCCTCATGACCGAACGCGAGAAAATGGAGGC